>JBGCDP010000316.1:0-14215 GCA_045105475.1 Anaerolineae bacterium | reverse complement strand
TAATTTCGATTGGAATCACCAAAACGTTCGTTTTCAAAATCTTCCCGTACAAATGCTTTAACCACTCGCACACCTGCAATGTTTTCCTGCAGAATCGTATTGACCTTATCAAGCCGCCCTTGAACCAGCGCATATAAAGGTTGGGTCTTTTTCCCAAACCAGAAGACAAAGCCGGCCGTGGTTGGTAACAAGATAACCAGCAAAATGGCCAAACGTGGACTGGTTACCAGGATTGCAATGATCGCACCGATCAACATCAATGGTGCGTTGAGCAGCATACGCACCGTCATCATAATCGCCGTTTTGATCTGATTCAGGTCGCTCGTCATGCGTACCAGCAGTTCACCGGTATTCAATTCGTCTAGATTGGCAAACGAGAAAGTTTGAATCTTCCGGTACCCTTCTTCACGCATGTCTGCAATAGTGTACTCAGATAGTTTGACGGCAAAATAGGCGTTCGCATACGTTGCTGCCATACCGATAGCGGCTAGGCCGACCATGATGAGTACCGCTTGCGTAATTGCGCTACGATCCCCAGCGATGATGCCATCATCGATTACTCGCTGGACTTGGGTCGGTATCATCACCTGGGTACTGGTGCTGATCGCCAAGGCGACAATCGCCAAGATCATATCGAGCCTGTAGGGTCTCATTTTTTGAATAATTCGTTTTAGTGTTTCCATAGTTTATTTTTTATCAGTTCAGCCTATTTTGCTTCACTCATTAATCAGCGATCAGATTTCTGCTTGCACATAGCATGTGCTGGCAGCAGAGCGAGCTAAAACGCTGATTAGCAACAACAGCAGCAACCCTCTTCCATATTGGCTAAGATTTTTTCCATTAAATGTGTAAATTGTTCTTTTTCTTCGGCCGTAAAATTCCCAAACGAAATCTGCTGCAAATGCATCATCACATCATGCAGGTCTTGAACTTTGCCCTGCCCTTGTTCGGTGAGCCAAACTCGCTTAACCCGTTCATCCGTCGGATCCCCTTTGCGCTGAACAAATCCAGCCTTCTCCATCCGCTTCACCATATTGCTTATGGTTGCTGGTGTGACCTCGAGAAGTTCAGCCAGCTCAGAGCTTGACCGGCCGTCTTCATGACTGAGTGCAAAGATAAGCGGCGTTTGCCCACGGTGAAAACAGTGCTGCTCAAGCAGGCGACTGGCGATTTTCCGATGGGTTTTACCAACTCTAAAAAAAAGTGTTTCGAGTGGGGCTTCAGAACCGTTCATAGTCATCTCAAATTTAATTAGCCGATTAATAGTTAGCTGGCTAAATAATAGTCAGTCAATCTCCCCGCTTCAAATGCTTTTATCCTATGTTTATACAAAAACTGAGTCCTACCGTACTAATCTCACATTTACGCAAGGTATTATGAAATCTAAAATTTAGAGATGATTAAAACAAAATCAAAGCGTTTTTAATCTCAGACCTGTGCCAGCCCATGCAAAATAGGAGTAATTATGAATAGATTTCTTGTCGGTGAAAGCAACCCCATGCATCAAAGCCAGATCGTGAAAGCCTTTAAACAACTCGGCTATTCAATTGACATTGTGACGAATAGCACAACCTTAGGAAAAATGATGGAGCGCGAGTGGTATTCACACGTACTGGTTGATGCAAAGCTGCCCCAATTTAGCTGTGCTGAGATGACAAAATATCTTAAAAGCTCTCTAAAGACTTATGAAGCACCCACTCAACTCATCGCAATAACCGCCAATGTATTCCCAGCCCATTGGGATGAGGTTTTGTTTGACGGCAGCTTGGCAAAACCAATTGATGTAGAGAATTTACAAGCTATGGTTGAAAAGACAATCGTTGAAAATAGTTGGCTCAAGCGGTCCCTTGGTGTGCCGGTTTAGTACACACCGATCTTTAATCTAATCTCTAACGGCCGAAGATTGCCGCACGAGGGAGCCAAACGATTCACCCTGTATCAGCAAGCCTATGCAGCCCAAAGTTATCAGCACAACAAACTGAACCGCATGATAGATGATGCCAAAGCTGGCGGCCGTCGAGCTGATTGACTGCCCCACGATTGAAACAAGAGCAAGTGAAACGGCCGCTTCAAACACCCCGATCTGCCCTGGTGATGAGGGAATCGCCACACCAAAAGCGGCGATACATACGGTGTATAGCGCAACGCTCAATGTGGCAGGGATACCAACTGACTGCATAATGATCCAATAGGAAAAGATGATCGGGAGCCAAATCACAAAGCTAGATACTAATAGATAGATCGTACTTTTCACGCTTTTAAGCGAATCAAGCCCTGCCAAAATCCCATCGAGCCGCTCAAGCCATACGGCCGTGTCCATAAATGAAATCGCGTCAAGAACAATCGTTGCAATCTGGCGAACTCTGGCTGGCATATTGGCCATCAAAACCAGCACTACAACCCCAACAGCGGCCGCAACACCAGCTACATTTCCGGCCAACCGGACACTATTCGGCAACTCTTCTATCCCGTTGATGGCAAAGGGGAAAAAGATAACAATGATCAACAGGTCAAGGATACGCTCAAGCACCATCGAAGAAGCGCCTTGCATAAAGTTCAGCGGTTTTTCTTTCCCAATTAAAAATGCACGAATCAGGTCACCCAATCTAAAAGGGAGTAGAGCGGTCAGCATATAGCCGATATTTTGAATATGAAAAACTGTGGGCCATGAAACTTGATTATTGAGAATAAAGCGCCAGCGAAAGGTACGGAAGACCATAAACAGCACCTGCGCTAGCCCCCCAATCAACACAAGCCGATAGTCGGCCGTGGATATTTCATGCATCGCTTCGCGCACATCAACCAGTTGGAGCAGCAAAACAATCGATAAACCGCTAATCAACAACCCGATCCATAAGCTTAGGGATTTTCTCTTCGGTTGAACGGGGTCTGGGGGATTTTGCATGAAGTCGTTTTTTATTTGAGCCACTTTTTGATTAGATCAAAGTCTACCACGAAGCGGTTTGCCTTTAATACAGGCTTATGGATTCAGAATTCTTTTGTGCTATTCACTGATCAATCGCTACACGATCTTACAGAGCCAGAAACTCTTTTTTTGTTAGAGAGTTTACAAATAAAAATCGGCCGGATATTGCCTGTTTCCTAAAAAATTCGTGTGGAAATCGATGAATTTCTTTCAATTTTGTGACAACGATCACAATCTTCACGGCCGCTTCACTCCGCTGACAGACCGGCCGTAAGATTCTAGAAATTAGATCGAATTTAACTCCCTACCTCTGGGAAATGCTAGATTTCAAATCTTATGAAAGTCCCCACTAATTAGTCCTGTGTAGCCTACATTACGCTGATTTTGCATCAGAGCCATCACTTCCTCTCTTAATATCGTTTTTACTTTCGGCGTCTTAGCGACCAACTCGTTTGCAACATACAACAAACATGTATGGGTTTCATTCTTGGTGTCATGACAGCCGATCGGTTTACGACATAAAACCAGCTTGAAACAACTAGCAAACGTCATTCACAGACAAAACATTTAGGACAAAAAATTATGAGACAGAAGATTCATCAAAAATACATCATCATTTGGGGTGCTCTCGCTTTAGCAGCCATCCTATTTATTGTGACCGGTACAAGTTTCGCAGGCAGTGCAAACTTGGGCGCGGCCGCCAGCAACTGTGGTCCCTTAGCTCAAGAAGCTGAAGCAGGCTCATTAAATGGCAAGATGACCTTCGGTACAGGCAATGGCCGAACTTATATCTTTACACCAAAAACGGAAGGGTACAGTGATGAGCCACACCCAAATAACCGCGCAGACTACTGTGTCACGGTTGAAAAAGCGGGTACCTATCTCATCGAAGCTTATGCAGATGCAGATAACAGCGGCGTTGACTCGATGTGGGTTACTTTTGAAGAAAACGTCTATTTATGGGACACAGGGGTCAACAAGAACTTTGCACCCGTCTATGTTAGCGACCGTGGCAAAGGCGATATTAAATTAAACTTGTCGGCCGGGAATCATCTAATTAGCTTTCATCAACGTGAAGCTGGTGTCCACCTAGACCGCTTCACCTTTGTGCCAATCGATATTCAACCAGCCGTGACGCAACCTGCAACCGCTACGAATGTCCCTGCGCAACCCCCTGCAGCTACCGCAGATGCAACATGTGGTCCGTTGAGGCAAGAAGCTGAACACGCACAGCTAACCGGTGCAATGACCATCGGAGACAGCTCAATTGCAAGCGGGAAAAAATATATCTTCATCCCTACGTCGGCCGGTCATGCTGACCAAACACCTGACCTAGAAAACAAAGCTGACTTTTGTTTCACAGCCCCGGCCGATGGCGACTACATCATCAAAGCCGGTGCCCATGCACCTGATAGCTCCCATGACTCTTTTCACGTCACAGTCGACGGTGGACCAGCTAAGGGCTACTTATGGCAACCCCCTGCTCAAACAGGCTTTATAGAAGATGTTATTCACGACCGTGGCAAAAATAGCGAACAAATTATCTCTCTAACACAGGGAGACCACACCATTACTTTCCACCGTCGTGAGTCAGCCACACTGCTTGATTGGGTTGAGCTCGTTTTGGTTTCAACCAACGGCCAAGTTGTTCCACCAACAGCCCCAACCCACACCCCCACGGCAGCTCCAACGAATGCACCAGCTACTGGCGTGCCGACTGACGCCCCCACGAGTGCTCCAACCCAAGCGGCGGCGACGGCAACAGCGACTAATGTGCCGCCAACCGCTACCCCAACTAAAATTCCACCAACAGCGACACCCAACGCTGCATCCTGCGACAGCCTAATGCTTGAAGCTGAGTCAGGCGTATTGCATGGCAATTTCACCATTGGCGATCATTCAAACGCCAGCGGTGGCAAATATATTTATGTTCCAAATCGATATGGAGATGCTGCCAACGGCAAAATCGATCGTAACCAGCGGGCAGACTTTTGTATCAATGTAGTAGAAGCAGGTGAATACACGATATTAGGTCGCGTCTTGGCACCAAATAGCAGCCAAGACTCATTCTTCGTTACCGTAGATAGTGCTCCGGCCGCTGGGCATCTTTGGGACGTTCGAGACAGCGGCACGTTTATCAATGACAACGTCAACAACCGCAGCAAACAAGACCCAGCTACATTTAATCTTTCAGCGGGCAAACACATCGTCTCATTCTACTTACGTGAAGCGGGCACCATGCTAGACCGTTTCGAGATGGTTCTTATCGCCGGTGCTGGGGCAACTATTCCAGCCCCAGTCGCGACCGCATCACCAACCCCAACGAAACCGGCAGCAACAGCAACATCTGTTCCTCCAACACCGACTAGCACCAGCGTGCCCGCAACGCCAAATAGTTCTACTTGTTTCGGCCTTTCAGCTGAGGCGGAAGCTGGCTCACTGACAGGAAATTTCGCCGAATCAAACGATTCGAATGCGAGTGGCGGAAAGTACATTCAGGTTCCCAATCAGTTCCCAGATGCACCTAACGGCAAAATCGACCTAAACAACAAAGCTGATTTCTGTTTCACTGCGCAAGAAAGCGGCGAGTATCGTCTTATCGGCCGGGCAATGGCACCGAGCGGCTCAAACGACTCATTCTTCGTACGGATCGATAATGCACCTGCGGCTGGTCATTTATGGGATGTCAAACTTAGCGGCAGCTTTGTCAATGACTATTTAAATGATCGTGGCAAATCTGACCCAACGACGTTTTACCTTGCGGCCGGAGAGCACACAATTTCGATTCATTTACGTGAAACAGGTACAAAGCTCGACAAACTAGAGCTGGTTCTTGTTTCAGGCAGCGGTGGAACCATTCCAACCGCAACCCCAACCGCAACCCCAACCTCTCCGCCAGTTGTATCGACAGTGGTGCCTACTCCAACAGCGGCTCCACCCCAGCCAACCCCTGGCTCAAACGGTGGCAACGCCTCAGGGACACTTTTAAATCCGCTAGACATCAGCTTTAACAATCCTAGCTGGTCGGGCAACCCGTTTGATCTTGTGGCTGTCGTAACGTTCACCCATCAAGGGTCGAACACCCAGCGCCAAACGGAAATGTATTACAACGGTGGCAACGAGTGGAAAGCTCGCTTCACGGCCGACCGCACCGGCACATGGACGTATGCAACTCAAAGTAATGACAGCGACTTAAACAGCATTGGTGGCACCATCAGCATCTCAGGCTCTAACGCCAAAGGATTTGTGGTTGCCAACGGTGACAAATGGGCACGCTCTGGCAATGGCGAAGTGTTTGTGCCACAGTATTTAATGGCGGCCGAATTAGACCGTTTCCACGATGATCCCGGCAAGCTCAACCGTGACCTCAACACCTTCATGGGTGAGCATGGCTTTACCGGATTCCATATTCGCGGCTACTGCCATTGGTTCGATCTAGGCAACGACCGCTGTAGAAATATCTCTTCAAGCGACACCGACCCAGATATCCAAACTTTCGAAGTGGTTGAAAGCATCATCCTTGAAACATACGCCCGAGGTGGCACCACCCACATTTGGATGTATGGAGACAACAGCCGGACCCATAATCCAACCGCATGGGGGCTTAACGGCACCATCGACCAGCGGATGCAACGTTACTTTGCAGCTCGCTTAGGCGCATTGCCAGGCTGGACGATGGGGTACGGATATGACATCAGTGAATGGGCACCCCAGCACCAAATCGAAAAATGGTACAACTACCTCGATGACCGCATGATGTACGCTCATTTGATGAGTGCGCGCGGCAACAAAAACTCGATCATGCAACACAGTGAAATCTTGTCATACTCAGGGTACGAAAAACATAATCCTGACTATAACTGGTATGTCACAGCGATCAATGACCGCTCAAACAAGCCGTCATTCTCTGAAGATCGGTTCCGCATTGACCAAGCATTCGCCACCAAAGATTACACATTTGAAGAAACCCGACGCGGTATGTGGCACTCAGCCATGGCCGGTGGCATTGCCAATATCTGGGGCAACATGCAGTTTGATGAAGGTGGTTCGTATCAAGAAGGGTCACGCGTTTACCCGAATAAAACCGAACTCAAGACTTATTCGAACTTCATGACACCCCGCTTCCGTGCAGACCTTGAAACATGTAACTCGCTTACCAACGGGATGTGTTTGAAAAATCCGATCAATACCCGCTTCATCTTCTATCGTGAGAATGCCAGCTCGATCAGCTTGAACCTAAAGAGCATGACCGGCAGCAAACCGTTTGTCGCAGTCAACACAAAGACGGGTCAAACGATCACAGGGACGTTCCAGGCTGGGCAACAGACATGGAACGCACCTAGTCAGTCAGATTGGGCGATTGCGGTGGGCAATTGGTAAATAGGCAGCAGGCAGCAAAAAGTGGCAATCCATAGCCACGCGCCAGCCCCGACACGCAATTAATTGTGTGCCGGGGCTTTTTTATTCCGCATCAAGCAGGCTATTGAATGGTTAGCGTCAGGTCGTATGGACCAGAACCATATACTTCACCGGCCGAATGAATAATCGTGAGAATATAATCATCTGTCGCAGGCAATATGATCGGCTTAAATCCCTCAGTCTCGGTTTTTAACAAAACAACTTCGCCACTGGTTTCAAGCCAAGCATGAGCACCGAGCGTGTCGGCCGCCTGATTAAAAGCGAGCGTGACAGTTTGCCCTGCCAACGCCCGAAACACGTAACGGTCCATCGTGCCAGGTGCTGTGGTCCCGCTGATCTGGGTGCTGATAGCTCCAGCGGCAAACTCGACCCGTACAGGTATGCCTAAAGTCGGATGCGGAGGGGCACCCCAGACAACACCCAAATCATACGGGGCCCCTGGGAAGCCGGTAATAAACAAGTGATATTCGGCCGTTTCTGGCAATGTAAAATAACCGCCGTTCGAAAGTGGATCGAGATAGTTGCGATCAGCCATACTCACCGACCCGACCTGAACAGTTCCATCTCCTTTTGCAAGCTGGAAGCTCAGGTTAGAGCCAGACCGATCGACAAACGACAAGTTTTGACCGCCACCCGCGTAAAACACAACCGTCTTTTCACCTTGATCATTGAGGATGCCTGCATCATTTGCAAACTGCCAGCCATTTATTCCGTCACTAAACGTGAGCGTCACACTATCACCTGCACCAGGGGTGGCGGCGGCGACGGGAGTTGCAGTAGCCACGGTGCCTGGAGTGGTGATGCTAAGGTCAACTTCGTAATCACCGTACAGGTAGACTTCACTACCACCATGAAAAACGGTCAAAATATAGTCCCCAGTTGCTGGCAATGTAAATTGCCCCTGTTTGACCCCATCTGTGCGAAACAGAATGTTTTCATTGCTATCTTCAACCCACACTTCAACATTAAATTCTTTGATCACATCGATTTCAACCAATTGACCAGCCGCTGCACCAAAGACATAACGTTCCAATTGGGGAAATGCGCTTGTGCCTAATATTCGGGTACTTGTACCACCAGCTTCAAATGCGATGCGTTGGGGAACACCAAGCACAGCATCACGGGGAGTATCTAAAATCACCGTAAAGTCTAATAACACACCTGGATTACCCTGTATCCGCAAGCGATATTCCCCGTCTGTTGGCAACACAAACTGACGGCCGCGACTGTTTGGATCGAGGTAGAAACGATCTGTCGTCGTCACAGATCCCACAACACCAGAACCATCCGATTTTTCAAGCGTAAATAAAAGCAATGGGGATCGGCCAGAACGACTAATAATATTAACGTTTTGCCCAGCAGTTCCGTCAAAGGTAAAGGCCTGGTCACCAAATGCGAGCGGCCCTGTGTAGTTCGCCAATGGGCCTGCTTGACTAATTCCAAATACAAGGGCTTGAGTAGCAGGGTCACTGGTTGGGCTGTGCCACACAACAAGCTGCTGCCCAACCTCAATCCGATTCACGTCGGTCAAACAGTTGGCGTCAGCAATCTGCTGAATCGTCATTGTCGGCAGGGTCTGTTGTCCAATCGTAAATAGCGTGTCTCCCGCCTCGACGGTGTACGTAATGTAAAAGGCGCCTTCAGGCGGATTCGGCAGGATACAATCTTGCACAGCAACAGTAGGAGCGTCCGTCGGGGTTGGGTCAACAGGAACGGTCGCGGGCACCTCCGTCACAGCCGCAATTTCAGTCACAACAATAGGCACCGATGTTTCTGTTGACACAACAGGCACCGATACTGTTGGCGTATTTGGAATTGCCGCAGCGGTCGGCGTCGCAATAAGAATAATAGGTGTAGGAACGGTTTGATCCTCTGGCCGGCCACCGCAAGCGGTAACCACCAAAATGCATAAAGCAAAGAGTACGGTATATAAATATTTATAGCTTTCCATCATTTTTTCCTTTGGTATAGCTTTTCCAGCCGTTCTGTTAAGAACGGAATATCCGTCGCATGTAGTTGTGTAGGTGCTTGAAGAATACAGTGAAACTTAAACGATCATCGCCTCAAAAAATCAAAAAATGCCTCATCTTTATTTCTGCCCGTAGCCTAAAAAACATGATTTTTGTTAAGCATGGCACTTTAAGATGGGAGCACAAAAAAAGACAGGTCACGCGATTTGCGTAACCTGTCTTCTGAAAAAAGTATGATGTGCCCAATATACACGTCACATCAACATCTTAATGACATGACTCAAAGGCTAACAAGCGCCCCTATTCTTGGCGATAAATGCTGGGTAGATAAAATTTCAGCAGCGGAATCGTTGTGAATTCGGCCGTTACCGCCATCGAGGCAGAAAGCGTCACCACACATGCTTCTGTCCCAGAACAGCCTGCACCACTCCAACCGGTAAAAGTTGAATCAGCATCGGCCGTAGCTATTAATGTCACCATGGTGTCAACGTCAAAGTTCAAGGCGCATATCGCGCCGCAATCGATACCGGCCGGGCTGCTGGTGACAACACCACTTCCCGTTCCACCTTTGTTTACACTCAACACATTGGTTCCCAGTGTAAAGGTAGCGGTGATTGCTTTAGCAGCGTCGACTGTAATCGTAATCGGGTTAGAACTGCCACTCGCATCGCCGGTCCAACCAGAGAAACTTGAACCTGCATCAGCCGTAGCTGTCAGTGTAATCACTGTCCCAGCGGCATAATCGGCCGCCACCGGGGTTTGGACCACTGTGCCCACACCGGTCCCAGCCGTGATGGTTGTGACGGTGTAGCGGTCAACCGGAATTAAGTCGAATGTCGCAGTGATCGCTTTCGCCGCATCCATCGTAATCGTGATCGGATTAGAGCTGCCGCTCGCATCGCCGCTCCAGCCCGCAAAACTTGAACCACCATCGGCCGTGGCTGTCAGCGTAATCACGGTCCCGGCCGCATAATCGGCCGCCATCGGTGCCTGAACGACGGTTCCGCTACCGGTTCCATCTGTAGCAGTTGTCACGGTGTAGCGATCGCCTGCATTTAAGTCAAATGTCGCTGTGATCGCTTTCGCCGCATCGACTGTGATCGTAATCGGGTTAGAGCTACCGCTCGCATCGCCGCTCCAGCCCGCAAAGTTTGAACCACCATCGGCCGTGGCTGTCAACGTAATCACGGTGCCTGACGCATAATCGGCCGCCATCGGCGTCTGAACGATGGTCCCGCTACCGGTCCCATCCATAGCAGTTGTGACGGTATAGCGAACAACCGCATCTAAATCAAACGTCGCCGTGATCGCTTTAGCCGCATCAACTGTGATCGTAATCGGGTTAGAGTTCCCGCTCGCATCGCCGCTCCAGCCTGCAAAGCTTGAACCACCGTTGGCCGTGGCTGTCAGTGTCACCACCGTGCCATAGACATAAGTCGCGGCGTCTGGCGATTTTGCGACTGAGCCACTACCGAGCCCATCAGTGGCAACAGCTACCGCATAGCTCTCTAAGCCAAATGTGGCGGTTACAGCTTTTGCGGCATCGAGCGTAACCGTAATCGGATTGGTACTGCCGCTTGCTCCTCCGCTCCAGCCGGTAAAGGTTGATCCTGCCTCAGATGTAGCCGTTAGTGTCACAACGCTATTGGCATCGTAATCAAACGTACAGGTTAGGCCACAATCAATTCCAGCCGGAATACTCGCAACCGCGCCACTACCTAAACCGTCTTTCGTCACGGTGAGTGTTTCTTGGGACACGACCACCAATTCAAATGCACCGATATCGTCGGCCGCACCCTGCGGCCGGGCGGTCCCAATTTGATCGGTGGTTAAAGCGGTTGCGCCCATATCGATGGCGGGGCTACCGGTGAGTAGCGCATGGGTAAAGGTCGAACCGCTGTTGTCTTGTAACGGCCCAAGTTTTGGATCGCTACCACCGGTAAACGTACAGCTATTGTCTTCAACAATATTTGATCCAACTTTGACAATACTGCCCCCTCCTCCTGAATCGCTAAAGCAGTCACCGTTTGTACTCTTCGCAATAATCGTATTATCAACAGTTAGAGTGTCATTACTAAATATGCCCCCTCCCCCATTAACAGAGCTAGCTGAATTGCTGTAAAGCGTGCTGCTACTTAATGTTAGCGCAATAAAATCAACAAAGATGCCCCCTCCGCTGGCGGCCCCATTTTGACTAATGGTGCTGTTGACTATTGAAACTGGATCAATCGTAAAGTTAACAAAAACCCCTCCGCCGTTTCCACTCGCAGTGTTCCCACTGATCGTACTATCGGTAATCGATAATGCGTCGTTATTATCGCTGGCGATACCACCGCCGTTGACCGTAGCAGTATTGTCCCGAACGGTACTTTTGATTAGATTCAATGTACCCACGTTTAAAATTCCGCCACCGCTTCCAGTAACATTCCCCCCCACAACCGATACATTTTGCATTGTAACGACCGTGCTGGCTGCGATATCAAACGGCCGCACACCTGCCCCATTTTGGCCATCAACTGTAAAACCCCCTCCTTCAAGGATGAGACTCGTGCTAGCGGTACTATTATCGATAGTTGTCGTACTCGCCGTTAAATCGATGTTTTGCGTCAGCGTAATCGTATAGCTCCCAGCCCCTTTGGCGTTATAACAAGCAATTGCTCCATTCAGGTCAGCCTCTGTCCCAACAGGCCATGCGCTGTCAGCACAGTTTACGGCCGCAGATACCGGCAAAGCTAAGGCGGCCAGCATGAGTATGGCTAAGGTCGATACCGCTATAAAGGGGGTGAATAGGCGTTTCATTTTAATTTTAATAAACATTTTTTCTCCAGAAACAGATTTTTTCTAAACATCGATCGAGGTTGTAATCATGAAATGGGCGGCCGTGCGACTCGATTTTTCAATAAGGCTAATAACGCAAAGTTCAAGTAAGCATGCGCTCGATTGTGATAGAACTGCTCCGATAAAACATGGTGATAAAGTCCCTGGTACTGGCGAAAAATTAAAACAAAAGGCAGACCAAGCCAAGGAGTAGTTAAAAACCAACAAAAAAGCCCAACCTCAATCGGTTGGGCCTAAATCATCAGGCTGTAGTCTTGGTTAGCATGCGGCGTTCAGTCTGCATACCAACAGTTTTTCAATTGTGCGTTTGAAACCGTTATTTACTTCATGTTTTATCTCTAGTCAGATCAGGTCAACTGACTATTCGCGCCCCCAATCAAAAAACCCTGCTTTCTTGAGATTGCTCTCCAATTTAGAAATCTCTCCGGCCGACAACCGGTTCAGCGGCAAGCGAGCTGAACCACATTCTAAACCGACCATTCCCATCATCGCTTTTTGCCCTTCAATGCCGCCAAACGGCACAAACGTACGCACCATCTTGACAGACAAGGCTTGCAATCGTCGAGCCTCAGCAAGATTCCCGTTTTGCCACGCTTGAATCAGCTTAACGTAAAGCGGTGCCGCAAAGTTATAGGTACTTCCGATTCCCCCCGATGCCCCGGCCGCCAGTCCGCCCAGCAACATTTCGTCTGTCCCAAAAAAGACTCTGATCTTCCCGTCGGCCGTTGCCAAAACCGCCTGCAAATCGTGCAGTTTTGAGTCAGTGAATTTAACCGCATACAGCGACGGTAGTTTCGAGGCAGCTTGTTCCACAAAGTCAGGCAAATCAATGGGTAGTCCTGATTTGGCCGGAAAATGATAATAGATGAACGGTAGATCAGGCGCACCATCGGTGATAATTTTCAGGCTATCGATCAGGTTATCGATTGAGCCAGGCTTGAAGTAAGTAGGTGTAATCGCAGAGATCCCATCAGCCCCGATTTCGGCCGCATGTCGGGCTAATTCTTGGGCGGCATACAGGCTGTTTTGCCCCACCTGCACAAAGACCGGTATCCGGCCGTTGGCGGCCCGCACAAACGCTTCGGCCGTTTGTTTACGCTCATCTTGGGTGAGCGACACCCCCTCACCTGTGCCACCGCACACATAAAGCCCCGCCACACCTTCACCAATCAATTGATCAACCATCGTCGGGACAATATCAAGGGCCAGTCGGCCAGCCCCGTCCATCGGGGTAAATGTTGCAGCGATTAGGCCAGAGAGTGTTTCAATCTTTTCATTAAACATAGTTATATTTATCCTTGAGCAAGGGAGGTCTCCCCGCTCCTTCGTTTGTAAAACCTTAAAGTAAATGCCCCGATTAAAACCAAAAGGCCAATCCCGGGATTAATTAGTTTGGATGGCTCAAAAGCAGGTTCAAGCATGCTGCGCTGCGGCCGGTTTGGGTTGTAATAGACACTGATAATTGCATCTTTAGGGTACGGCGTTAATTCAGCTTCTGCTTCAGACCGAAGCTCAAGTTTTTCAGATGGGTCTGGCCCAATCCGATCCCCTTCAAACGTTCCTAGTCCAGCCTCATACACGTACCGAATTCGGCTCCGGTATGCCCGGCTGCCAGCGCTGTCGCCGAGGGTTTCAACGCGCGAGACAAGCACCAGTCCTTCAGCAGTTGGCCACGCTTGGCTTGAATACGCTTCATATGCCCGAAAGCCGCCAACCGATAACATAAATGCTGCAATTAAAAGCATGACAATAAATACGATTTCAATGAAAGCATCTGTCATTGTTGTTGTACGCCGATTGTATGACATTTTCTTCTCCAAAATTGTGCCAACAAGTTGCACACGTTTTAACCTTGCGCCGTTTGAAACCTTCCCTCACAATTCGATAAAGTTGATCAATTTAGCCAAACTACCGAGGTAAATCCACATGTTTCCCAAACTATCCCACTCGTTTCAAATTGACCGATTAACCCCACCTACCGGCCGCTCGCGCATTGTAATAGACACCGACACCTATAATGCAATCGATGACCAATTTGCGGTGGACTACGCGCTGCACGCAC
>JBGCDP010000315.1:0-8276 GCA_045105475.1 Anaerolineae bacterium | reverse complement strand
GGTTCCTGGCTTCGGCGTGATGTGAATATCAGCCCGTTGTGCCGTCTTTGTTTTGACCGGATCGATCACCACGATTGTCGCCCCGTTCTTTTTCCCTTGGTGGATAAACGGCCACAGATGCCGATTGGAGACGAGCGTGTTGGTTCCCCACAAAATAATGACGCCTGAGTGGGCCAAGTTTTCAGGATCCATTCCGGCCGCATTGCCGCTGGTGTAGCTCATGCCGATGTGGCCGGATACCGAGCAAATATTTGGGAAGTGAACCGATGTGTTGAGCTTGTTGAACAGTCGTTGCCCCGATCCATTTGCCCCTTGCACAAAGCCAACGTTGCCGGTGCCAACATAGGGCCAGATCGCTTCAGGGCCATGCTCGTCTATCGTTTGCTGCATGTTTTTAACGATTTCATCAAGCGCTTCATCCCATGTGATGCGCTCAAACTTGCCTTCCCCTTTTCGGCCGACCCTGCGTTGTGGATACATGAGTCGGTCAGGATGTTGGCTGTATTTAATGTACGGATTAACTTTGACGCACAAGGTTCCTTTGCTGAACGGGTGCTCAGGGTTGCCACGTAGTTTGACCGGCTTGCCATCTTCCATCGTTACCACCCATGAGCAGGCGTCTGGGCAGTCAAGTGGGCAAGCACCAATGATTGTTTTTTGGTTGTCTTTCATTGTTTGTTCTTCATTGTCTGTTGTGTATTGCCAATTCAATGGGCAATACACAACAGACAATGGGCAATTGCTAATTAATCTCGCTTGCCAGTAATTTGTATGGGTGTTGCCACGCAGGAATTGCACGTAATCGATCTAGCCAATGAGCGACATGCTCTGGCACAGGCACCTCAGCTTCATCTGCAAAAAACAGATAGCCACTGAGCGAGAAGTCAGCGATGGTCAATTTGTCGCCGAGTATGAACGGCCGGCCGTCGCTTAGTTCGGCATTCATCACACCCACATCGTGCAGGTACCGGGCGTAAAGCCAATCCCAAGCCCCTTCGGTTAGCCTCATACTTTCAAACTTCTTGCTGGCACGTAATTGAGGCAAACACAAACCGATCTTATTCGCTTCCCAAAAGAGCCACTCGGTGCAGCGTTCTAAGCTTTTTGACGATTCGGCTCCGAATATGCCGAACTTTTTAGCGATATAGAGCAAAATCGCATCTGATTGAACCAAATTGTTGTCGCCGTCAATCAACAAGGGGACCTCGTTGAATTTTGACCGACTGGTAAATTCAACCGGCCGCTCATTGCGACCAAGCCAGATATCGAGCAGTTCATAATCGTGTTCGATATTGCCCGCCTCTAGGCAGAATTTAACTTTAAATGCGTGTCCCGAATCGGGGTGTCCAAATAATTTCATGGTTTCTAGTTAGCGAAGAGGGACGTCTGGTACCCAGACATACCCTTCAAAATCGATAATAAAGCATTCACGCAGACCATGGTCTGGCTGATCGCGGGTCGGGTCGAGAATTTCACACCCTAGCTTGCGAGCGATCGCTTCCGCGTCGTCAGGATCACGGCCATGTAGGCGAAATTCTGCACCTCGGCCGCGTTTTGTTTCACCTTCGATATAGCCGGTTAGTGGATGCTTATCATAAGTATGATCAGAGTGGATCATCCATTGCTGGCCGTGCCACGAGACAATCGTGATGTCAGGGTCAGAATAAACGATGTCTACACCTAACACCTCTTTGTGAAATTGAACCGCTTGGTCCATATCTCGCACTTGAATGTTGATCATCATCCCGGTTTGGGTTTTCCCGTATTCATCGGGGGGCATAAATGGGTCGCCAATTCGTTTTTTCATAGTTAGATTTTAGAAGTTAGTACGAGAATGCACTATTTGCATCAGATTCTACGGCCAAAGTAATCAGTATTTTCCGGTTTATGCTTGGCCGCTACATTGATCAGCCAGCCACGTTTGTACAGCGTTTTCATCTCTAGCTGAGGCAAGGAACTCGATCCAGGCACCCCTTTCATGTTGTACGGGTGTTAATTCCCAAACGCAAAAGGTCGGCGTGTACGTCTCGTTGCGCTCGACAAAAGCGAATTCGTGATTGGTACTATGATCGGCATACCAGACTGTTTCCCATAACTCGTTGTTGTTGCGCCAAATTGAAATGATCAAGAAATAGAAGTCATTGCCGCAGCGGTGAAGAACGACGAATCCGAAGCCAGAAGCCTCGATCACCAGGTTTGTCAGCCGAGCTCTGGCTCGCGCTCTCAGTTCATTTGGAATCGGGGTGTCGGCCGGGGCAACATCGTACCATTTCAGTACTGAGCCATCGCTCACAATCGGCTCGCCTGTTGTGACAGTTTTGGCAACATGTGTGTATGTTGCGTCGATACCTGAATTGGTTTTAAGTGCCTGGTTGATCAATTGTGAATTTGTCGACATGGTGACACCTCCTTAGCGCTTTTCAGGCGGAATGTGTTTGATCTTGGCCGCAAATTGGGCATGTTCAACCAAATCAACCGGGTTCTGCTTTAGCTTGGTTGTGGCCGGTTGGTGCTCAATGCTCAGGTTCGGCCGCCATGCCGTTTTCGGCCGGATGGGTCGGGCAACGAGGCCACCACCACAATTTTGGCATACATTTTCAAGCACGTTTTCAACACAATCTCTGCAATAGGTGCATTCATATGTACAGATCATCGCCTCCGTTGAATCAGGGGGAAGCGCTTTGTTACAGTTCTCGCAAACAGGTCTTAATTCAAGCATAGTCGAAATTTTACAGCGCATTGGTTTTGATACAAGGTCCATTATTGGCAATAGTGACCATACCAATGTAAGCTTGCTTGCATGAGCAGATCCGCATCTTTTGTGTCATTGGCAGGGATAAAAATCAATCGGGATAAACCTGAACCGATTCATCGTCAGTTGTATTCTGAAATTCGAGGGATGATCCTTTCGGGTCACTTACCGGCCGGGGCACGGCTTCCACCAACTCGCATCCTGTGTGATGAGCTAGCGATCTCACGAAGCACGGTGGTCGAAGCTGTGGCTCAACTCACGGCCGAGGGATACGTGGTTGGGCAAACGGGTCGCGGTACGTTTGTAAGCGAGACGTTGCCGGAGCAAGTGATGCGGCCGCCTGTAGTAATGGGCGCTCCCCCAACTGAAACGAATACGGCCAGCATCCGTTTATCGGAGCGAGGTTTGTTGTTAACGGCGGGAACGGTACACCCTGATGCTTACCCCCGGCCGTTTTTGCCCGGATTGCCAGACACAGTTCAGTTTCCTACCAAGCACTGGGGGCGCATTTTAGGCAAACACTGGAAGAACCCACCCAAAACTTTAGGGTACGACAGCGGGGCTGGGTATCTGCCTTTGCGTGAAGCGATTGCCGATCATGCACGTCTATCACGACGGGTCAATTGCACCCCAGAGCAGGTGATTATCACGTCTGGTGCGCAGCAGGCGCTGTTTATGTGTGCCCAAATGTTTGCGACCCGTGGGGACCAAGTTTGGGTAGAGAACCCCGGTTATGGTGGGGCTTTTGCTGCGTTTGCGACAACTGAGCTTGATCTTGTACCGATTCCGGTTGATCAGCACGGGATCGATGTAGAGGCTGGGATTCGGCTGGCGCCGAAGGCCCGGCTCGCTTATGTCACCCCATCTCACCAATACCCGGCCGGGGGGACGCTCGATATTTCGCGCCGGTTACGCCTGCTCGAATGGGCCAAAGATGCGAATAGCTTGATTCTTGAAGACGATTACGACAGTGAATATCGTTATACCGGCCATCCGCTAGAATCACTTCAAGGATTGGATAAAAACGGGCAGGTCATCTATATCGGCACCTTTAGCAAAACGATCTTCCCTAGTTTGCGTTTGGGCTATGTGATTGTGCCGAAAGGGTTAGAGAGGGCATTTGCCAAGGCCCGTTACAACCTTGACCGGGGGTCAGAACGGATTATGCAGATGGCGTTGAACGACTTTATGCGTGAGGGGCATTTTACACGCCATATTAGACGCATGCGCTTGCTCTATGCTAAGCGGCAGCAGGTTATGGTCGATGCGATTCGTGAGTACTGTGGCGACTGGCTTGAGGTCGCTCCAGCTCCGGCCGGGCTGCATCTGGTTGGATGGCTTGCGGCCGGTGTTGATGATGTGGCGGTTGCGGCTGAGTTTGCTAAGCATGAGATTTTTACGCCACCGCTGTCGAGCTACAGCATTGCTCCACTAGAACGGGGTGGGCTGGTGATGGGGTATGCAGGTGTCCCAGAGGATGAGATTGTGTCGGCCGTTAAGCAAATGGGTCAAAACTTTCAGGCACAGAAACTGGTGTAGATGATTTATTTGGCACGGCAGAAATTTCTAGTGGGATAGTTAGGGTAAAGATAGACCCTTGCCCTTCTTCACTTTCCACCTGCAAATCTCCACCGATAACATCGGTCATTCGTTTTGTAATTGCTAGTCCTAGCCCTGTGCCGCTAAACGAGCGTGATAATGAACTATCTACCTGTCTAAAAGAATCAAAAATGTAGGGGATTTCCTCGGCCGAGATGCCGACGCCAGTGTCAGCAACGGCGATTTTGACGATTTCTGGGATATCTGTGGAGATAAGAATAGACACTTCACCTTTTTGAGTGTATTTCACCGCGTTGCTAACTAAATTGAGAAGCGCCTGTTTTAACTTTTGCCTATCTGTTATTAAAACGAGTTCATTGTGAGAATCTGGGAAATTGAGGGTTGTTTTATTTTTGCCAGCCATCGGCCGAACCGTGTTAATGATCTCAGTGATTAAGACGTGTAGATCGACCCTATCAACCTGCAGTTCCATTTTATCTGCCTCAATTTTGGACAGATCAAGAATATCGTTGATGAGCGTCAATAAGTGTCTGCCAGATTTCTGGATTCGGGTGATGTCCTCAAGCGTATCTTCATCCAGCGCTTTGGTATCAAGATTTTCTTCTAGAATGCCTTCGCTATAACCGATGATTGCATTAAGCGGTGTGCGTAGTTCATGGCTCATATTGGTGAGAAACATGCTCTTTAACCGATTCGCTTGTTCAGCTTCTTTCTTGGCTTTATTCAGGTTATTGGTTACCAGTAGCGTTTTTTGGATGGTGTAACGCATGGTGATAACGGCTAATAAGAATAGGCTACCTGTGATGATGCCTTTGGTAAGTGGGTTGTAGTAGAGTTCAGATTTGTTGATATAAAAGCCGATGGACTCAAGATAAATCAAAACCACAATCCAGACAATTGTGATGCTGGTGAAAAAGATCACGGCTCGCCGATGCATAAATGCGCTGATGATAAATAAAATCGGATAGATCGCTTGGACTCCGATGTCATCAATCCCTCTTTCTAGTAGGGGGCCGAGTAAGGTGATGCAGTAAGCACTTGAAATGACAATTGCTATTGAAAGATAAAGCCTCCCTTTTTTGATGGCGTATAGAGAGCACAGTGCCACTATCGCCATTGTGATGCATGTTGTTGCATTGATCCAAAACTGCGTAACAGCAAAGAGAACACTTAGGCATAGACAAATAATGGCTCCAACTGTAAAGGCGTACCAAATCGTTTGAACATACTGATCTTTAAACTCATCACCATGTTTGGGTGGCCGCAGAGAGTGTGGAACAAGCGAACTGATGTAGTTGGTTATGAAAAAAAGAGGTTTTTTTGTGGTTTTTTCCATGGCTCGAAATTAAGAATTAAGCGCACGTGTTAAAGGTTGCGGGTTCTAAGGTAGGCCCCAAAAAGATGGATTATTTATCTGTTTTAGATTGTCTAGCTAAATAGGTTTATCGCGAGAAATAGTCATTGCAAAGCTCAGTATCAACAACTTTAAGTGTACCGGAGCCATATTCATTTTCAAGCGGGATTTCGCAACTTTGCTGATTGCTCAGATGGGCACGAGTTGTTTGGCGTCTGGCTAAGTTCACGGTGAAATAGTCTGCATGGGTAGAGCCCTCTATCCCTTTAATATAGCCGACACCAAAATCAACAATATCTTCATCAAGCAGCGCACTTTTCCAGAACTTATTCTCTAACCATGCAGCAACCAATGATTCAGCGTCTTCGTAAGTGCCGCCCCATACGACCTCTTGATCTTCTTCAATGATATAACAGACGGCTTCGAGGCGATCTGGAGCATATTTACGTTTGCTGTCGATATGAGTGACGTAATTAAAGATTGCCATGTCTTCGCTATGTAAACGCGCGGCATGGATAATCTCATCTAGTCGGGTTAGCTCACTCTGATTTTCGTCGCTTCTAACCTTTTGGATCTCGGCCATAATGGCGTCTTCAATTTCGCTGTCGGCCGAGTCAATAATGTCATATGAGCAGGATGGTGTTGCGGTTGGCGTTGGCGTCATTGTTGGTGTTGGGGACGGATCAAGACGCACCTGTGGTAAGTAAAGAAGCTCGTCTGACGTTTGCCCAGAGCCAGGCTGGCTCCCAATCGCCAACAAGGCTATTAGCCCTAAAAAGAAAATCCCAAAGATTAGTGGTTGATTTGTTTTATTCATTTTATTGTCACCATTTTCAGTCAGCATACCTGACAATCAATCCCTTAAGCCATAGCGATTCTATCCCTTGGGACCTTGGTATGAGTGTGGGTTGAAACTATAAATTGACGAATTTTGGCTATGGAGACTGCTAATAGCTGATGTGTTCTTGCATGACTCCTTGATATTTTAGTGGTTTGACCTTACCAATCAGTTAAAGTACCGATGGTCTTAATAGATTTTGCAATTGGACAAAGCAAGGATGAGGTGCAACGATGTCAAACTTACTGAAAACAACGCCTCGGCAAGATGGCTTTCGGATGCCGGGTGAATTTGAGAAAAAGGCGGGGTGCTGGCTAGGCTGGCCCGAACGGCCGGATGTGTGGCGTAATGGGGGCAAACCGGCCCAAAAAGTGTGGGTTGAAATCGCCAGTGCTATCGCTGAAAGCGAGCCAGTCACTATCGCCGTGTCACATCAACAATACGCCAATGCGCGCGCAATGTTGCCCAGACACATTCGTGTCGTTGAGCTCAGCACCAACGACGCTTGGTTTCGTGATATGGGTGCGATGTTTTTGGTGAACGATAAAGGGGAAACACGGGGGCTAGATTGGGGCTTTAATGCTTGGGGTGGTTTAGAAGGTGGCCTCTATTTCCCGTGGGATAAAGATGATATGGCGGCCGAAAAGATGTGCGAAATCGAACGGATTAATCGGTATCGTG
Source organism: Anaerolineae bacterium (assembly GCA_045105475.1). Classification (GTDB taxonomy): domain Bacteria; phylum Chloroflexota; class Anaerolineae; order Promineifilales; family Promineifilaceae; genus WTJY01. The sequence continues at coordinate 1,091 of JBGCDP010000315.1, read as the reverse complement.
CCCCGATGATTACTGAAGGGGGCGGTTTGCAGTGTGATGGTCAAGGGACGCTTCTCACAACTGAATCGGTTATTCTGAATGCAAACCGGAACCCCGGTATGAGTAAGGAACAGGCTGAGAAAATCTTCTATGACTACATGGGGATAGACAAAGTGCTGTGGCTACCGCGCGGCTGTAAGTTTGATGAAACAGATGGCCATATCGATGACCTAGCCTGTTTTGTCTCCTCGGCCGAGCTGCTGCTCTCATGGACCGATGACGAAAACGACCCGCAGTATGAAGTATATGCGGAGGCGTTTGAGATTTTAAGCCAAGCGACCGACGCCAAAGGACGCAGACTCACCATCCATAAAATTCACCAGCCAAGCCCGGCCGTGTGGACGGCCGAAGAAGCGGCGCAGGTTGACTTGACGGCCGACGCCACGCAACGGCTCGGCGGCTATACCGTCATGGGTTCATATATTAATTACTATGTTGGCAACTCCGTTGTCGTTGTACCCGACTATAACGACCCATATGATCAACCTGCTCAAGATTTGCTGGCCAAGCTTTTCCCAGACAAAAAAGTGATCGGTATTCAAAATGCACGAGAGATTTTATTAGGTGGTGGCAATATCGCCTGCATCACTCAGCCGCAGTATGCTGGGTAAGAGACTTATGACTCCAAAAACAAATTACACGTTCATGCAGGCCTTTTTTAGGCTTAATAGCGGCATCAGCCGAATCCCAACGTTTTGGTATTGGTTTATTCAAGGATTGGTTGTACTCAATGGCATCATCCCGCTATTTTTTATTCGCCAGCCAGTTGCTCGTTGGGTTCTTTTCAGCTTTTTAGGTGGTGTCATTCTAATGACATGGCTGACCAAACAGTTCGACTTTAGTCGTATTCTGGGGCTCGCTCACGTCGCTTGGATTCCCGGATATGTGATGACATGGCTGGCTTTCGGAGGTTACCCGGCTGGATCTGCCATTGGTATATGGGTGCTTGTTTTACTTGTCATCAACACCATCACCCTGATTTTTGATGCTTGGGACGTAATCCGGTGGATGCAAGGAGATCGGGCCGTGCATGCTGAAAACCTGGATGAGCC
>JBGCDP010000314.1:0-25668 GCA_045105475.1 Anaerolineae bacterium | reverse complement strand
GGATCGGCCGAAAGCAGATGCCCCACGACATGGTTCCCTGGCTGGCTCCCGAACCGAATCGCTTTTTCAACATGGTGCGCTTGAGAGGCAAGCCAAGGCTGATTCATATTTAGAAAAACAGTCCCGTTGGCGGCGGTAATTTTTTCAAACAGCTCCCATTTCCCTTTTTGAATATTTTCTAAACTCCCAAACGTATCTAAATGGGCTAAGCCTGTATTTGTGATCAGCCCATGGGTTGGCCTCATAATGTCACATGCGGCATTTAAAAAACCGCGCCTGATTGCTGACATTTCAAGCACGATGGCTTCAGAAGCGGCCGGTGCATTGAGCAGATTAATCGAGTTTGCAATCGCGCTATTTGAGCCAAATTTACACGCGGTTATCATCTTCTTGGACAAAATCGCATTTATCAGATGAGTAGTCGTCGTTTTGCCTACGCTGCCTGTAATCCCAATGACCGGTACATCGATATGTTGACGATGATACCGACCTAGCGCATAAAGTGTCTCGGCCACATCCTCAACCAAAATAGTTTGCGGCGGCCGATGTTTACTTGGATTATCAATGACTGCAAAAGCAGCTCCATTCTCAATCGCTTTCTGGGCGAACGCATTGCCGTCAATAACTTGATCTGTAAATTTACGGAATTGATTGTCTGCCCAGCGGGTTCTTATGCCAATAAAACCGACAATTTGGAGCAAAACAGGGGCATACAGCTGACACCATCTCCAGATGCTCCAAAATATAAATTGGATTCTGCCATTAGGGATTCGATACTTCAAAGCGAAATAAACACCATTAGCGGGCATCTCATCATGTTTGCTCGAAACGCCATTGGATGCTTTTATTTTTGCATAAACAGATTCAATTTCTGCCGGAATTTGGGTCACTTCGTTTTTCCTACGGTGGGCTAAATATCGGGTTTAAACAAGCTTTTTAAGTCATATTCTGTGTAGGCTTTGATCATAATACAGGCGTCAGCTAACGGATTCTCTTCCAACCATGCTTTCACATCTGCCCGGCCCGACATGTGTATCGCCACGTTGCGAGATTTAAAGCGGTCCCAACGATCACCCAGCAAAATCACTTGATCAAAGTTAAGTGCTTCAATCAGATCTATCGTTTTTTCGTAAACGGGATGATCAGATGGAGTTCGAGACAATGGGCCTAAGATCAGCAGTTTCTCTTTCGAAGAATATTGACTAAAGCTCTTCAAGTTTGCCATTGTCGAGGCAGGAGTCGAGGAAAAGCTTTCGTTATAAATCATATTGCTGCCGCTGTAGAAAATGTCAGATCGATCGGTAATCGGCCGGAAGTTTTCAAGCGCACGTTTAATCGAAGCAGGCGAAATCCCGAAGTTTATACCAACAGCAATGGCGCCTAGTACATTGTCTAAATTATGCTGGCCAGCAAGCTTAGTTTGTATCTCAATTGGCTCTTCGCCTTTAAGAGGAAACCAACGTACCCGCAAAAATGGATCGGCCGACATCAGCTCACCCATGACGTCATTATCAGATTGGCTCCCGTACCTGATCGCTTTGGGAACCCGACTCGCTTGAGAAGCAAGCCACGGGTGGTTGGTATTTAAAAGCACCTGCCCACCCGTCTCGTTCAGAAAATCAAACATTTCCCACTTACTACGCTTGATCGTATCGAGATCTTTAAAGGTGTCGAGATGTGCATAATCAACCGCAGTGATTATGCCGTGGGTCGGCCGGGCGATCTCACAGGATGAGCGAATAATTCCTAGCCCCACGCTCCCCATCTCAAAGACGGCCGCTTCGCTATTCAAAGGCATGTTCAACAGATTTAAAGACTGCCCATGCGGCGTATTCCGGCCGTTATTGATAAAAGTATCAAGTTCAGAATTCAAGACCGCATGAATTAAATTCGTTGTCGTTGTTTTTCCCATCGTGCCGGTAATTGCCACAATCGGACAGTCAATGTTTTTACGATGGTAGCGGGCAAGGTCATAAAGCGATTCAATCGCATCATCGACCAGCAAAGTTTGGGGTGGTTTGTGCTTGAGTCGCATATCAACCACAGCACATGAGGCTCCATTTTGCAAAGCATCTGTGACATAAGCGTTTCCTTCATATTGGCGATTCAAAGCCGCTTCTAGCTCTGGCGCCCATCGGGTTCGCTGCCCAGCTCTGACCGCAAACTTGCGTAAAAAAGGTGCATATAGCTCCATCATACGCCAACTATTCCATATAAAAAGATGAGTTTTTGTATTAGGCTTACGGTTTTTAACAGCAAAGTACATGCTGCCCGGCTCTAGTTCAAAAGGGTCCTCAGTTACCCCGCTCGACTGTTGATAACGAGTATAAAGTTCCTCAATTGTTGCTTTTTGCTGTGCCATACGTGGATCCAGTAAGAAATAAAATTGAATGCTTAAGTGCTGGACTCAGGGATATTCTTGAAAGTTTAGGGATGCGTTGCTTTACCAGCGTGGATTGGCTCTCAAATATCTTACCGAATGTTTTCTTAAGGAAAATGGGTAAAACGTGAAAGTTAGCCTTTAACCCTGTCACTTTTTTGTTTGCCAAAGTCAAATGAAAAGATGACTGGAGATTTCCATGCGATGTTAAAAGAAGATAGCGACTGGGTGGAAATGAGCATAATAAACATAACAACCGATTATTAGCGATACGATCTTTAAGAATTAATAGCTCACTTTGCATCTAAGGGCAGAGTCAGTGTAAACGTACTCCCTTTACCATACACGGACTCTACTGTAATCTCACCACCCATTAGGTTTGCATACCCTTGGGATAAATTTAAGCCTAGCCCTGTCCCTTTTGTCATCCCAGAGAATTGGTCGTCAACCTGTGAAAATGGCTTAAAAAGCTTATGCATCTGCTCTTTTGGAATACCGATGCCTTCATCCTGAACAGAAAAGTGAATCTGGCCAGCCTCTTGGTCTAAATGTGTACGAACCCAGATTGTCCCCTCAGAGGTGAACTTAATCGCATTTCCAACCAAATTCATCAAAATCTGAATTGTTTTCTGGCGATCCGCATGAATCGATCCCAAATTATGCTGTTGTGAAAAAATCAATTGATTGCCTGAAGCAATAGCCATGTAACGCATAAACCGATCTAAATCGGTCAGCAGTTGAGCCACCGGAAAAACGTCAATATCGGTTGATACTTCACCGGCCTCAACCTGAGAAACGTCTAAAATATTACCCACAATACCCAACAAATGACGGCCGGCTTGGTTAATATTTTTAAGAGGCTCAGAAATTTCTTTGTCAGACATATCTCGTTCTTCGAAAATGTCTGTTAGGTGCTCAGCAAAGCCGATAATCACATTTAGCGGAGTTCTAAATTCATGGCTCATATTAGCCAAGAAAGAGCTTTTAGCTTTATTGGCCAAATCAGCGGCTTCATTTAGCTCTTCCAGTTGGTCTAGCTGATTCTGTTGCTTGGCAAACATTCGGGCGTGGGAGATCGCAATCGCCCCCTGATTAACCAAAAGCTGACAGATTCGAATTTCAAAATCTGTAAAGTGAATCGGCTCCCCATAGTTAGCAAACTCCATAACGCCTACCACCTCATCACGATAAATCATCGGCAGCATTAGCAGGCTCGAATGACCATACTCAGCAATAAACTTCTTTTCCTCATCATCTAAGTCTGGATCACCGGCCGTGTAGTGGACCATCTTACGCTCTGAAATCGACGCTTTCGTTGTTGGATTAGCATCCAAATAAAAGATTTCGTCCCCATCTCCAAAATAGAGCCATTCAGGTGGCCCAGCCTCAGTGAGGGTCACTAACGCATTAAGCGAAGCATCATAATCAGAAATAGTCCACGCATCACATCCGATTAGGCGCATAATTTGCTTGCCCAGATTCGCCAACACATTTTTTAAATCCAAATCTGAAGTAATCGATTCAGCAGCTAATTGCAGAGCTTCAAAAGCGATTTGGTCTTGAGTTTTATCTGAATTTTCAATCAACATAGTGTACCGATTCTCAGTGGTCCGTTTTGAGAATTTCATTATGATACTATGCCTACAGCATTGATGTGGAAAAGATTCACGCAGGTTGTTTCTATTCAAACTAAAGTACTATAAAAATTAATCATGAACGCTAACGATCCACTCCTTCAACCGTTTCAAATCAAGAATCTAACAATCAAAAATCGCGTATTTAGCACCAGTCATGCACCTTCCTATGCAGATGATGGTATGCCAAAAGAGCGATACCAGCTTTATCACGAGGAAAAAGCCAAGGGAGGTATAGGCATGACGATGTTCGGTGGTTCATCAACCATTGACATCGATTCACCAGCTAGCTTTGGCCAACTTGATGTCAGTCATGATCGAGTTATTCCATACTTTCAACAGTTAGCAGATCGTGTGCATAAACACGGCGCGGCAACGATGTGTCAAATCACCCACATGGGGCGGCGCACCAGCTCATACGCGGGTGATTGGCTGCCAACCGTTGCACCCTCGGCCGTGCGTGAACCAGCCCATCGATCCTTCCCCAAACAGATGGAGCAGTTCGACATCGACCGTATCGTCAAAGCGTTTGGAGATGCGGCCCGCAGATGCAAAGAAGGCGGCTTAGACGGTGTCGAGTTATCCGCGCAAGCAACCCATCTACTCGACGCCTTTTGGACACCAAAGGTCAATCGGCGTAACGACCACTACGGGGGTAGTCTAGACAACCGGATGCGACTGAGCACCGAGGTGCTTGAAGAAGTCCGGCGTCAAGTGGGTGATGGCTACATTGTGGGTATGCGCCTATCAACGGATCAGATGATGCGGGGCGGCATGGACTACGAAGAGTGCCTTGAAATATTGAAAAAAGTGGCTGGCACCGGCTTAGTTGATTTCCTCAATGTGTCAGTGGGCCATGCGGAAACAGATGAAGGGCTAAGCCATTTGATACCAAATATGGGCTCTCCCAGCGCACCCTATTTAGCGGTTTTGGCCCAAGTCAAAAAAGAGATTGATATCCCAATTTTCCATGCGGCCCGTATTGCTGATGTGGCTACTGCCCGCCATGCGATCGAAAGTGGTGCGATGGATTTAGTTGGAATGACACGCGCACATATCGCTGACCCGCATATCATGTTGAAGGTAATTAACCAAAAGGAAGATCAGATCCGGCCGTGTGTTGGGGCTGGGTATTGCATTGATCGAATCTATCATGAAGGGGAAGCGTTATGCATTCACAATCCTGTGACCGGCCGTGAGCAGGTATTGCCACATGACATTCCTAAAATTAAGGGCGAACCGAAAAAGATTGTGATCATAGGTGCAGGCGTTGCAGGGCTAGAAGCAGCTCGAGTTTGTGCAGAGCGTGGGCACAAAGTTGTGTTATTTGAGGCTCAGACTGAACCAGGCGGGCAGCTGCGTTTGGCGTCAAAGGTCGAGCGACGAACCGATTTGATCAGTATCGCAGGCTGGCGCCAAACGGAAATAGAACGACTGGGTGTTGAATGCCGCTACGGTGTTTATGCACAAGCGGCTGGTGTGACAGCTGAAAATCCAGATGTCGTTATTGTGGCAACGGGCGGCGAGCCGAATTACGCATTTCTAGAAGCTGGCGCAGATTTAGTCACCTCATCGTGGGACATCCTAAGTGGGCAAGCACAATCGGCCGAAAATGTACTGTTTTTTGATGACAACGGCCGACATCCTGGCTTATCCTGTGCAGAGCATATGGCACAACACGGGTCAAAACTTGAGCTGGTGACACCGGAAAGGATGGTGGCAGTTGATATTGGCGGGACAAATTTCCCTCAATATTTGCGAGCATTTTACAAACATGATGTCACCATTACACCAGATCACTGGTTAACAGCAGTACGGAAAGAAAATGGCAAACTAATTGCCAGCTTGTTTAATGAGTACAGCAAACGGACGATTGAGCGGATCGTTGATCAAGTTGTCATCGATCATGGGACGGTTCCCATTGATGATCTTTACTTTGATTTGGTTGCCGACTCAAGCAACGGTGGGCAAATAGATATCCAAGAATATACGAAGATTCGACCGCAAACGCTCAAAAGTAATCCAGCGGGCAGCTACCAGCTATTTCGCATTGGCGATGCAGTTTCAAGTCGAAACATTCATGCGGCCGTTTATGATGCGTTTCGCCTATGCATCGTGCTTTAATTCGGTTTCAAAGGAATAAACCTCAAAATGAAATTTCTAACTCGGAAAAACACCTTTAATCAATTTCATGCGGGCCGTCTACTGGCTGGCATCATCATCATCTTTCTATTCATACTTTTTACCCCGCTCGTCTCAAGTGCTCAGGATGACACACAAAAAAAAGAATCGCAGTTACTAACTCCACCGAATCCAAACGGATTAACTGAAATATTTGTTGATGTTGGCATATCAGAGATTTTTGCGATCAATGAGCGCGAAGAAACCTACGATGTCGATGCGTACATGCTCCTTGTTTGGTTTGATGATCGGCTGGTATTTGACCCTGATGAATTTGGCTATGAGAAGAAGACCTATCAGGGTGAAGCGGCCGTTGAAATATTAAAAACTGATATTTGGTCACCAGATATAAACATCGTCGATGCACGTAGCTCACGTGATCGGATCAATACATCAGTTACCGTGTACTTTGACGGGGCAGTTGAATATGAAGAACGGTTTTCAGTCAAAATTGAACAAGGTTTTGATCTGTACCAGTTCCCATTTGATGAACAAGATATCAGCTTTACGATTGAGCCTTTTGCCTATGGTTCCGACGAAGTTGCCTTCTTCCCCATCACAGACCCCATCGTAGATGAATGGGAAACCGAAGAATGGGAGGTTCTATATCATCCACTCGAAGTTGATTCTGGTGAGGCAACTGGTTATTCATCAGCAACGGCCAGCTTGACCTTAATCAGGTTTCCGACTTTCTACATTACTAACTTTATCATCCCACTCTTGCTCATTGTTACGCTATCTTGGGCCGTATTCTGGATGGATCACCAAACGAACTTGTCTGAACGGATGAGTGTTTCGTTTACGAGCGTGTTAACCGTAGTTGCGTTTGACTTCTTGAGTTCTGACACTCTGCCTCGATTAGAATATCCAACCATTCTCGACCAAGTTTTGACGATTAGCTATGTCTTTTTGGCATTAACCATCGTTGAAAATGTGGTCAGCGCCTCTTTGGTCCGCAGGGGCAGCGAAGAAACGGCCGAGCGTGTTGATACCATTTCTCGCTGGCTGTTCCCGCTGGCCTACTTTGCAACCATCGGCATTATGATCTCTCTTACGCTTTCAGGACCCTAGACATAGGCCCGTATGGTTAGAACAAAAAAGATAGTGGTCTATTTTGGCATGGTTTTTGTAGCGGCCGTTATTGCCGGTATTTACGGCATTATTCATGACCAAATCAGCTATACATTTTCGCCAGAATATTTCACAAAATTCAAATTCATTCAGTTCAATCTGATTTGGCTCGAAACAACGCCTCGCTTGGGCGCCGCCGTCGTCGGGTTTTTGGCAACTTGGTGGATGGGTGTGCTCGTCTGCCTTTTACTCGGGCTGGTAGGCTTTATTTTTGAAACCCCGAAATTAATGGCATCCCATCTGTCCAGAGCATTTGTCGTTGTAACCGTTGTTGCACTTTTAACCGGATTGGTTGGCTTAGCCGTTGGCTATTTACGCGTCACAGAGGCGACGATTGACGGCTATATGCAGTGGTTACGGCCGGAAGTGACCGATCCGATTCAGTTTGTTAGGGTTGGATTTATGCACAACGCCAGCTATTTGGGCGGCTTAACCGGGCTGATTGCAGGCATTACCTATTTGATTCGAGCCAAAAGGAGGCTTTAATGGATTTAATCTTTCGAGAAGCGGTTGCGGCCGATTTAACCCCCATCATCAATATGCTAGCGAGCGACAGCTTGGGCAAACAGCGCGAAGTTGCGGCCGACACCTCAGATCAACTGGACCCTGCTTATCTTGCTGCATTTGAAGAAATCAACAAAGATCCAAATAACAAACTTGTTGTGGTTGAGTGTGAAGGTCAGCTAGCAGGCATTCTCCAAATCACTTTTATTCCCTATCTGACCTATATTGGCTCATGGCGCTGTCTAATCGAAGGGGTCCGCGTCCACGAAGATTTTCGAGGCAAAGGGTTGGGCACCCGCTTTTTTGAGTGGGCGATTGAGCAGGCTAGGGAAAAAGATTGCAAGATAGTACAGCTCACGTCAGATAAACGTCGGGCTGATGCGATTCGGTTTTATGAGCAGCTGGGGTTCAAAGCCACACATGAAGGGTTCAAGCTGCATTTGAGATAAGGCTAGCTAAAATGAAGAATCTGGCCCTTTCATAAATTCGATTTCTTCAAGTGTAGAAACTCTGCCCAAAATCTCGTTGCGATGTGGATACCGGCCGAAACGATCAATGATCACTTTGTGTTTTTCTTCAAACTCTAGGCTCCCTAAGCTTCCAAAAAGCTTCATCGACACATCGTGAATCGCGGCCGACTCGCTATGCATAAACGGCATGTACATAAAGCTAACATGCTCTGGGTTGACCTCTTTGTCAGCCCCGGCCGCAATCGCCTCTTGCGCTAAAACCAAAGCGATGGTGTCGTAGGCGAACGACGCTGGCGTATCACGAAACATATTGCGGGAAAATTGATCAAGCACAATGATCTCAGCCAAGCGGCCGTTTGGAGTTTCGCGCCACTGATAAAGCTCGCCCTTGGTTGCGGCCGTGTGCACAGCGCCGAACCGAGTCCGAAGTAGTTCATCAAATTCAGCATCTTTAACCCAGTGTTTTGCCGGTTCGATTTCTTCAAACCAAAAACTGATAATTTCTTCCCATTTCATACCGCTGTCTCCTAGCTAGATCGACAAATTCAACATCACATTTCAGCCTCTACACCGGTCAAAACACGACCTGAGGCTAGTTGCATTAAGGTAATAAATTTGGTCCAATCTCGCTACCTTAATCAAGCAGAATAGACGGAAATACAATGAACCAAGAAGAACGGGAGAAGTGGGTGGCCGCTTTTCGGCAGCGTGGCTACTCGAATCCAATTCAAATCGGTGCAGGGATGGAAGGGGTCGTTTACTTGCTCAAACCAGGTGAGCTTGTCGCAAAAGTGTGGGGCGATTCAGATCTAAAACAGCTAAATGCATTAGCCGCCTTTTACAAAGAACTTGCTGTCTATGTCAAGGACATCCGCACACCGGAAATTATGCAGATTGAACATATTGGCAACAGACTTGTTTCGTTTGAAAAATTCCTAGGTGGCGCAACCCTGCAAGATCGAGTGAAGCAGCGGCCGAATGATAAAGCGGTTCTAGCGGTGCTTAAAGTACTCGGCTTTTTAAAATCAATCCCTTATAGCAACGAATTCAATCAATTGGGCGTTGTCGGTAATGAAAACAATCCGTGGCATGATTCAGGCGATTGGGCCGCTGCAATAACCCTCCTGTTCAATAGACGATGCACCTTGTATCAGCATCTGCTTGAGCACGATATCGAGAATTTCAGCAACCTAAAAGAACAGGCTCGATTGTTTCTCAAAAGCAGATCTGGTGTAAAAACCGGATTGATCCACGGGGATTTTTTCGGTGAAAACATTCTGGTTGATGGGGACTCAAACCCAACGGCCGTGCTTGATTTTGGCTTTTTATCAATGGCCGGAGACCCAGCTTTTGACGCTGCGATTACCTCGTCTATTTTTGATATGTACGGACCACATGCGGCCGAAATTGACGCGGAACTCACTCAAACGTTTGCCGAATATTTTGGCTACAAGATTGAAACACTGTTGGCTTACAAAGCTGTCTATGCGATTATTTCTAGCAATGCATTCAGCCAAGATCGGAATGATGGCCACTATCAGTGGTGCATCAATATCCTGAAAAGAGACAATGTCTTGTCGGCATTAGGGATGTAATTCAATATGGTGCTTAAACAAAAACTGGAAGATTGGGACCAAAAGTCGGCCGGTGCCATCCAGGCTATTTATCTTCTACACCATCTTGACAACTGCTTTATTTCAGAGTTACTTGACCTCATCCCACACCCCATGACTGAAACAGGCGCGACATGGTTGCTAAAAGCACATCTCGAACGTAGTCAGCAACTATCTAGCCAAGACATCGCCCAGCTCTTTACCCATCTTTCAAAGCTAAACAGTTGGGAAGCAAAGCTACATATATTGCAATGCCTCCCTTATCTTCAAATAGATGAGGCTTGCAAATCAAACGTTGAAACATTTATCCGTGACTGCTTGCTGAGCAAGAACAAGTTTGTGCGGGCATGGGCGTACGGTGGGTTTTTTGAATTGTCGAACCAATATTCAGAATTTTCAAAAGAATTTGAACGGCTGTTCGAAAATGCCCTAGAAAATGAATCCCCATCAGTGAAGGCAAGATTGCGAAATTTAAAAAGGAGAAATTAATATGCCAACTGCCGTATACGATGCCATTGACGATTATTATCTAAATTTTGTCCAATTCGGGGTAAACAACCCCAATTCACTCTATGCCCAAACAAGTGACTTTCTACTCAAAATGGCTGGCGATAGGAAGGGCAAAACGGTCTTAGATTTATGCTGTGGAGAAGGACAGCTTGCTCGTGAAATGGTTAAGCTAGGAGCCAGAGTTACAGGCATTGATGTATCTCAAGTTAACATCACGGCCGCTCGTGAGCAGGCAGCAACACACTCAAAATCAACTTTTTTCCTCGACGATGCTCAATCCTTAGCAAAAATCAGTGACCTTCAATTCGATCTGGTTATGTGTAAAATGGCATTGATGGACATTCCCAATATCGACGCAGCGTTTAAATCGGTGAAAAGGGTCCTAAAGCCAACAGGCCGGTTTTTGACCGCTCTATTGCATCCTTGCTTTGAAACCCCGTTTACCGTCCCTTTTGAGCCGATCGAACAAAACGAAAACGGCCGCTTTCAACACCATCGGGTTCAGCGATATTTTGAAGAAGGGCATTGGAGCTCTGGCGGAACAGGTGTACGCGGCCGTGTCGGTGCCCACCATCGCAAATTATCAACGCTGATTAACAGCTTGCAAGCGGCCGGAATTCAGCTTGTCCGCCTTGAAGAACCTCAATTTTTGATTGATGAAGTCGATTCACTCTCATATCAGTGGAGCCAACACATTCCTGGAATCTTATTTATCGCAGGACAAATAGCTTAATGCATCAAAACGACCCAATATTTATCCAAGCCGCCATTGGTCTTGCACAAAAGGCTAGAGACCACGGAAATCACCCATTTGGCGCACTGCTAGTCGATGCTGAAGGCAACGTCTTGCTCGAAGCGGAAAACAGCGTCATGACCGAAAACGACTGCACCGGCCATGCTGAGCTCAACCTTGTGCGGGCCGCATCAAAGAAGTATACAGATCAGTTTTTAGCCACCTGCACCCTCTACACCAGCACTGAACCCTGTCCCATGTGCGCAGGAGCAATCTTTTGGGGCAATATCCGTCGCGTTGTATTTGGTTTAAGCGAAGAAGGGCTTTACAGCTTGATCGACAAAGCGGATGAAAACATCTTGTATCTACCATGCAGAGATGTTTTCAAACATGGGCAAAAGCCGATTGAAGTTGTAGGGCCATTGCTTGAAGATGAAGCTATCAAGGTGCATTTAGGTTTCTGGGATTCAATGGAGTAAGTATGAATGAGGCTTTAACCGGCGGCCGTGACAATCAAATATTCCGATCTGGTGAAACTGTGATCCGGCCGTCTGGAGCATGGTCAGGTGCGGTTTTTCAATTGCTAGAACATCTTCAAAAGTCAGGCTTTGAGCAAGCTCCGCAACCGCTTGGGTTTGATGAAAACGGCAACGAGATCGTCTCATTTATTAGCGGAGAAGTCAGCAACTATCCGCTGAGCGATACGGCCAAATCCGAAGAAGCGCTTATCTCGGCCGCGAAGTTGCTGCGTGCCTACCATGATACAACTGCCTCATTTATCAATGCGGAGACATTGATCCTGCCTTGGATGTTACCGAGTAGAGAACCGGCCGAAGTCATCTGCCATGGGGATTTTGCCCCTTACAACGTCGTGTTAAACGGCAATCAAGCTATCGGCATTATCGACTTTGACACCGCCCACCCAGCACCACGCCTCTGGGACATCGCCTATGCCGTTTATCGTTGGGCGCCTCTGAGCGATCAGCACCATGCGTTTATTCCAAATTTAGTTGATCAAATTCGGCGCACAAAACTGTTTTGTGATAGCTACAACATGCCAGACTCTGATCGTAAAGAGCTTGTTCAAATGGTACTTAATCGCATGATAGCTTTTGTTGATTTCATGCAGGCTGAAGCAGAAAATGGAAACGAAAAGTTTATCGGGGACTTGCGAGATGGTCATCACTTAATCTATTTAAAAGATATTGATTACTTGGTAAAAAATCAGGCTCAAATCACTTTAGGGCTCTTTTAAATGAAACTTGAAACGAAGCGTCTTATTCTCCGGCCGATGGCACCAAGTGATCTCGATGCTATCTCGCTTATCTTTACCGATCTGAAAGTGATGGCGGCTTTCGATTCAGAGCCACTAAATCCTGATCAAGTTAAAGCGTGGCTCGATAGAAACTTAAATCATCAAAAAAAGCATGGGTATAGCCTTTTCGCAGTAATTCTAAAAGCAAACAATAGATTAATCGGGAACTGCGGCTTAACGGAGTACACAATCGAAGGCAAGCGGGAGCTGGAAATCGGATATGATTTTCAAAGCGACTATTGGGGTCAAGGCTTTGCAACAGAAGCGGCTACAGCCGTGCGTGACTATGCGGTCACCGTTCTTGAAGAGCCACGGCTTATCGGGCTTGTGCGGCAGACCAACCATGCATCAAGCCGAGTTCTAGAAAAAATCGGAATGTACAAAGAAAAAGATTTGGACCTCAAAGGTATAAATTACGGGCTTTTTTCCACACTTAAGAAGCGTCATGGCGTCGCTTAACAATGTTGAATTGAAATTCCTTTGTCGGAGCAGGGCTAGGATTAAACACACGTTTCAGCTCATAATCGGCCGGGGCCATCGATAGCTCAAAACGATGAAACAAGGTCGCTATTGTGACCATGATCTCAACCTCAGCAAAGCCTGCACCCGCACATGTATGTGCGCCCAATCCATAAGGAGCAAAGGCTCCCGGTTGACGGTGTTCTTTCCGTGGGTCAAGAATCCGGTCAATATCAAAACGGTCAGGGTCTTTATAAATCGCCCCGTCAAAATGAGCCACCCCATTGGCCAACATTACCGGATCACCCACGTTGAGTTGGTGACCTGCAAATTCAAACGGCTCAACCACATGGCGTGGCAGCATTGGGGCGACGGGGTAAAGTCGCATCGATTCTAAAATTACCCCATGCAAAATATGCATCCCACGCAATGCTTTCGAATCAGGCGGCCCTTCTGCAAAAGCGGCATCGATCTCTGGCACCAACCGCTCAATCACCTCGGGGTTTTTGAATAAAGCATATAAGACAAATGCGAGCGTTCCGGCCGCCGTGTCGATACCCGCCAAGTAAGGGCCAAGCGTGGCAAGCACAATCTCAGGCTCTGTCATCAACTCAGGATCAGTCACTTGAGCTTTGAGCAAGAAGTCGATGATGTCATGATCTTCGGGTGGATTAGGATTAGCTCGATGGGCCTCGATCATATTATTGGCCAATTCCATCACCCGAGCTTTGGCATGTAGATAACCCGGCATCTTTAAAGATAGTTTCGGCCGCTGCCCCAGCACCGCATTCAAGATCGTCCGCATAAAATAGGCAAAGTCACTAAAATATTCACCTGGCCCATGCCCCAGCAATAACGTCCCAATCTGATCGGCGATAAGCACCTGCATTTTAGAAAACGTAGAAAAAGAGTCGCCAGCCCCCCAACCTTGAGTGAAAGTATCAACCGTCTGTACCACATCAGGAATTTTAGAAAGCAAATTTTGACGAGAGTACGGCTTTTTGATGATGCTCCGCATTTGTTTGTGTACTTTACCGTCAATGGCAGCCATAAAATATTGAGAGTCAACTTCATCAGCAAAGGTTGTCCATGAATCCCGGCCGGACAAATATTTGTCTCCATGCTTGGTCATAAATAAATTCGCTTGCGGCCCTGCCAAAATCGTAAAGTTCCGGTGCAACGCCTGCACTTTAAAAATAGGCCCTAATTCACGATATTGATCAACTAAAAAATGTATGGGGTCCTTCGCCATCGGAATCACACTTCCGAGGAGTGGCAGCCCGGCCGCTTTTGGTGGTTGCGGTGCACCGGTTATCCCATCTTGCCATGTGTCTGCTACGACTCGTTCCATTATTTTCTCCTCAGCTGCTATAGGTACAAACAGCTAAAATTTCCTTTTCCTAGGCCACCCTTATTCCCACTAAATCCTTGAACGAAACTACGTCAAATAAGGTTGCCACCTCCAATAATAGCTGTAGACTCTTTGCTCTCTCAACTTTTCAACAACAATCATATTCTAGGCTAAGCAAACAAATAGTTGGCCTTGGCGACAACCGATTACCTGCGTAAACTTCTTACAACATTTAACAACAAACCGGAGGAACAACATGGGCAGACCAGTTACCCTTTTTACCGGCCAGTGGGCCGACTTACCACTTGAAGAGCTAGCCAAAAAAGTCAGCGAATGGGGCTATGACGGCCTCGAACTCGCCTGTTGGGGCGACCATTTTGAAATCGACCGAGCAATGTCTGAAGATGGCTACATCCAAAGCCGTCACGATCTTCTCGATAAGTACGGGCTCAAATGCTACGCCATCAGCAATCACTTGGTTGGACAATGCGTGTGCGACCCGATTGATGTACGCCATAAATCAATTGCGCCTGACTATATTTGGCAAGATGGGGACCCTGAGGGGGTACGGCAACGCGCGGCCGAAGATATGAAAAACGCCGCACGCGCCGCCAAAATGATGGGAGTAGACGTCGTCAACGGGTTCACCGGCAGCTCTGTCTGGCACATGCTCTACTTCTTCCCACCTACCGGTCAGGCTGACATCGATGCAGGCTATGTCGATTTCGCCAATCGTTGGAAACCGATCTTCGACGTATTTTCAGAAAACGGTGTCAAATTCGGCCTCGAAGTGCATCCAACTGAAATCGCCTATGACATCATCACGATGCAGCGCGCACTCGAAGCGGTCGACCATCACCCCGCCTTCGGCATCAACTTCGACCCGAGCCATCTTATCCACCAATTTATAGATCCGGTTGAACTGATCAACGCATTCCCAGATCGTATTTTCCATGCCCATGTTAAAGACTCAAAAGTCAATTTAACCGGCCGGAATTCGATCCTCTCATCCCACCTCGATTTCGGTGATCATCGACGAGGATGGGACTTTGTTTCACCCGGACACGGTGACCTCGAAATGGACCCGATCATCCGGGCACTCAATCGAGTCGGTTACAATGGACCACTTTCTATCGAGTGGGAAGACTCCGGAATGGATCGTGATTGGGGTGCGCCAGAGGCGTTGGCCTACGTGCGCAACAGCGACTATTCACCCTCAAACGTCGCATTCGATGCAGCATTTAGCAAAGAGTAATCAGTTTTCAGCTAACAGTGATCAGTTTTTCGCTCACAACCGAACTGAGAACTGATCACTGTTAACTAACCACTAAAACATGAACAGAAAACTAAAATACGGACAAATCGGGGGCGGCCGGGATTCGTTTATCGGAGCGGTGCACAGACGTGCGGCCGCGCTGAACGGCCAAATCGAACTGGTTGCAGGCGCGTTCTCCAGCACTCCAGAAAAAGCCAAAGCTTCCGGCAAAGACCTGATGATTGCCGACGAACGCAACTATGGCGATTGGCACGAGATGCTCGAGAAAGAGAGCCAACTGCCCGTTGGTGAACGAATTGATTTCGTTAACATCGTCACCCCCAACCACATGCACTTTCCGCCGGCGCTTGAATTTCTCGAAGCGGGCTTTAACGTCCTCATGGACAAGCCGATGGTTCACTCTAGCCGCCAGGCCAAAGAGCTGATCGATGCGGTAGAAGAAAGCGGCGTTGTTTTTGAGCTAACCCACAACTACACCGGCTACCCGATGGTGAAAGAAGCCCGCGACTGGATCGCGAGCGGCAAGCTGGGCAAAATCAATCGAGTCGTTGTTGAGTACCCACAAGGATGGTTGCTCACCCGCATGGAAGATGAGAACAAGCAGGCCGCGTGGCGTACTGATCCAACAAGATCAGGCATCGCCGGAGCGGTTGGCGACATCGGGTCACACTGCGAAAATCTCGTCAGTTATGTGACCGGACTTGAGCTTGAATCGATCTGTGCTGACCTCACGACGTTCGCCCCCGGCCGACAGTTGGACGATGACGCCAATGTGATGCTGCGCTTCACCAATGGGGCACGGGGCTTACTCTGGTGCTCGCAAATTGCGGCCGCCGAAGAAAACGACATCAACATTCGAGTGTACGGATCTAAAGGGAGCCTTGAATGGCACCAAGAAGAGCCAAACACGGTGGCCTTCAAAGATCCGGCCGGGCCCGTGCAAATCTTTAAACGTGGCAACGGCTATTTAAGTGCAGCGGCACAACGGGCAGCCCAACTTCCACCCGGCCATCCTGAAGCGTTTTATGAAGCGTTCGCCAACGTATTTATGAACTTCAGCGACACCGTTCGAGCCAAGCTCGAGGGGCGCGAACCAACTGAGCTTGAGCTTGATTTCCCATCTGTTTATGACGGGGCACGCGGCGTTAAATTTATTGAAAAAGTCGTCGAAAGCAGCCAAAGCGACGTGAAGTGGCTCCAATTTTAACTGTAGGGGTCGACGAGGTCGGAACCATCTTTTCTCTTCGTAGTCAAATTGAACCCAACCTCGTCGACACCTACACAAATATCCCATGAAAACTCCATTTAGATTAGACGAAAAAGTCGCCATCGTAACCGGTGGCGCAAAAGGGATCGGCGAAGCGGTTTGCCGAGTCTTTGCTCAGCAAGGGGCAAATGTGCACCTGCTCGATTTAGACACAGAAAACGGTGAAAAAGTAGCGGCTGAACTGTCAGCCACTTTCCACCATTGCGATCTGACCGATCACGAAAAAGTTGGCGAGATTTTTAATACCATCTATGAAGAAGCTGGCTCGCTTGATATTTTGATCAACAACGCCGGAATCGCTCATATCGGCACGGCCGAAACAACCTCACCTGACGATCTCGACAAGATTTATGCGGTCAATATCAAGAGTGTTTATAGCTGTCTGCATTACGGCACAACGCTCATGAAAAAATCGGGTGGAGGTGCAATTGTCAATCTCGCTTCAGTCGCCTCGGTTACCGGCATCACAGACCGTTTTGCTTACTCGATGAGCAAGGGTGCTGTCTATACGATGACATTCTCAGTCGCGAAAGACTTCATCGGTGACAACATTCGCTGCAATATGGTCGGCCCCGGCCGGGTGCATACTCCGTTTGTCGATGGGTATTTGCAAGCCAACTATCCGGGTCAAGAACAAGAGATGTTTGAGGCGTTGTCAAAAACGCAACCGATCGGCCGGATGGGCAAGCCGATGGAAATCGCTTGGCTCATCAATTATTTGTGTTCGGCCGAAGCTGGATTTGTCACCGGCAGTTTCTACCCGATTGACGGTGGATTCTTAAAACTCAACTCCTAGAGGGCGACGGGGTCGGAACCACCTTTTCTCTTCGGAGCAAAATCGAACCCGACCCCGTCGACCCCTACACGAAAACACCATGCAAGAAAAACAATTCGCAAACAAAGTCGCCATTGTCACAGGTGCCGGAACCGGCATCGGGTTTGAAATCGCTAACCAATTGGCTCAACAGGGGGCCTCTGTTGTCATTAATGATGTCGATCCTAATTCAGCAATCACGGCCGCCCGCAAAATCATGACGTCAGGGGGCAAATCGGTCGTTGTCGTGGGTGACTCAAGCGATTTAGACATCATCGACAAAATGGTTAGCGCGGCCGTCACCGAATTCGGCCGGCTCGATTTTGCGATTGCCAATGCGGGCATTACCACCTTTGGGGATTTCCTGACCTATTCTGTTGAAGATTTTCAAAAGCTGGTCGGTGTCAATTTGCAGGGGACCTTCTTTCTGGCCCAGAAAGCGGCCAATCAGATGATTAGCCAAGGTCAGGGAGACGATACTCATCCAGTTGTGGGCGGACGCATCATCCTCATGTCGTCGGTGACCGGCTACCAATACCACCCGGATCTGGCCGCATACGGCATGTCCAAAGCAGCGATTCGGATGTTGGTTAAAAGCTTGGGGGTCGAGCTAGCGGGCAAAGGGATCACGGTAAACGGTATTGCCCCAGGAGCCACCGCCACAGAACGCACGCTTGAAGATGAAAGCTATGAAGAGACGTGGGCAAAGCTCAATCCAACCGGCCGGACAGCCACTACGATGGATATCGCAAACACCACGCTGTTCCTACTTTCAGAGGGTGCCAAGCAGATCACAGGGCAAACAATTGTGGTAGATGGGGGCTGGTCGGCCGTGAGTCCACCGCCACCAGAGGCTTAAACATTCTTAAAGCCTTCTTAACAAAATCTAAATCTGAAACCTCTAACATAAAAAAACAACCAACAACTGTTCCTTTGAGATCGGTCGGTTGCATTTATTTATTTAATCGAGGAAAAGATGAAGAAACAGGCAATTAATATTTGGTTTAGTGCCGCAATTTTATTGAGCGCACTCGTTCTTATCAGTTGTGGCGGCCCCGGCGAGGGTGGACGTGGCGGGGGTGGTGATGTCGGTGAGGCTTCTGATGGCTTATCAAACAGTGGGTTAGAAACGGCCGATTACCCAACACCGGTTGAGCTGGCAAACTGCCCGGCCGACACATTTTTAGCTGTCACGGCCGATCCTGCAAATTCAGATTTAACAGCACCGGAGCTTTCAGTCACCTGCGAGGGGGAAGAAATGGTTATCGTTTCTAACAACATGCCCAATTTCGAGTACGTGGCGATTACCCCAGGGACACCAGGTCCACAAGAAATAGCTTATCGAATTCCGCTAAATCCGGAGTTCGCAGATACAACCACAGGGGTTCCTATGCTGGGAACCTCAGCAATTGCTGTCAACGGACAGGTCATTTACGGCCCCACAGAAGGGACAACTGAAGATCCGTTTCTAAACCAGCTTCTAGATTATTGCGGTGGGCACAACGGGCCAGGAGCCCGCTACCACTTTCATACCCGGCCGCTTTGCCTTTTTGATGATTTTGATGGGAACGTCGGTTTAGTCGTAGCATGGTCGCTCGATGGATTCCCGGTTCTAGCGCCGTTTTTATGTGAAGATGCGAGCTGTAGCTCTGTCAAAGAGATCGAAAGCTCGTGGGTTGATGCCAATCCAGATGAACTAAATTCTTGGGTCCGACATGAATATGTTGAAGAGCAAAGTGAACTTGATATTTGCAATGGCATGCTATTTGAAGATGGCTCATATGCCTACTTTGCAACAGAAACCTTCCCATATCTGATGGGTTGCTATCGTGGCACGCCGGTTAATGCTGGGCTTGGTGGCGTCAATTAGGCAAGAAATTTGACCCTGAGAGAGCTTGCATAATTTCCCTACATCCTACTTGCCTTTTTTTCTCACGAAAATAATCTTCTCAATTGACGATTGCCTATTTGCACTTACAAGATTCTGCCGATAATTATCAATAGAGAAAATAATTAACCATGTGGGATTGCAAAGCGAATCATGAAAAAAATCAACTTATCTGAAATATTAGGGGACAACACCACCCAAGAACCTGTTCGGATTATGGGCACAGGTCCGGCCGGATCATTGCCCATAGACGCAGACCAACTACTTAACGAGCCGAGTGGCAACCTATTTGCCATGACCCAGAACGTCGCAATGGGCTGGCGGCCGGAAGATGTCGGCCGAGCGCAATATCTGATCATATCAACCCAAGGTGGCTTGAGAGCCGAGGACGGCTCCCCATTGGCGCTAGGTTACCACACCGGCCATTGGGAGATCGGCCTGCTCGTCAAACAGGCGGCCGAAACTTTTCGTGCGCAAAAAACGATCCCATTTTCAGCCACCGTCAGCGACCCGTGTGACGGCCGGACACAAGGGACAACCGGCATGTTTGACAGCTTGCCGTATCGGAACGATGCGGCGATCACGATGCGCCGGTTGATCCGCTCGCTGCCAACGCGTGAAGGGGTGATGGGGGTTGCCACCTGCGATAAAGGTTTGCCAGCGATGATGGTCGCATTGGCCGGAGTCAGCCACGTGCCAGGCATCATCGTGCCCGGGGGTGTGACGCTCCCGGCTGAAAACGCAGAGGACGCAGGCACGGTGCAGACAATCGGTGCCCGCTTTGCCCATGAGATGATCTCGCTCGATTATGCAGCTGATATGGGGTGCCGGGCATGTGGTTCAGCCGGAGGTGGCTGTCAATTTTTAGGGACTGCCGCAACGGCCCAAGTTGTGGCTGAAGCATTTGGGATGAGCCTGCCTCATTCCGCTCTTGCCCCGTCGGGCGAACCGATTTGGTTAGATATGGCCCATCGATCGGCCCTCGCTTTGCTAAAAATGTCGGCCGAAAACATCCCCCTCTCCAAAATACTGACCCAAAAGTCACTCGAAAATGCGATGCTGCTCCATGCGGCATTTGGCGGCTCAACCAATCTATTGCTACACATTCCGGCGATTGCACACGCGGCCGGATTGCCCTTGCCAACGGTGACCGATTGGAACCGGATCAATCGGCAAACGCCACGCTTGGTCGATGCATTACCCAATGGGCCAACCAATCATCCAACGGTGCAGGTGTTCATGGCCGGTGGTGTCCCAGAAGTCATGCTCCATTTACGCAGGATGGGGCTTTTGCACACCGATGTTCTAACCGTTTCCGGTGAAACGCTTGATACGGTGCTTAACTGGTGGGAGAAGAGCGAACGGCGCAAAACGGTCCGCAAGCGGTTGGCGGCGGCCGGAGCTATCAATCCAGATAATGTGATTATGGATGCGGATGCGGCTCGTAAAAAAGGGCTGTCTAGCACGGTTGTTTTCCCAACAGGCAATTTGGCCCCGGAAGGGTCGGTGATTAAGGCGACCGCCATCGATGCCAGTGTAGTTGGTGATGGCAATATTTACCGACATCGGGGTCCGGCGCGGGTGTTTACAAGTGAAAAGGCGGCCGTGGCAGCGGTCAAAGGGCAATGCGAGAACCCGATACAAGCGGGAGATGTGTTGGTGATGATCGGGGTGGGTCCCCAAGGGACAGGAATGGAAGAAACCTATCAAGTGACGGCCGCGCTCAAATATATTCCGTGGGGGAAAACGGTGCCTGTGCTAACCGATGCTCGTTTTTCAGGTGTATCTACCGGGGCGTGTGTGGGACACATCGGGCCGGAAGCTTTGGCCGGTGGCCCGATCGGCAAAGTGCGAGATGGGGATACGCTGGAAATCATCATTGACCGGGATAAATTAGAAGGTTCGATTGAGCTGGTGGAAACGGCCGATGGGGTTGATTTCATGACCCGGCCGATCCATCCTGATGTGACTCGTGATCCAAACCTACCTGACGACACCCGCTTATGGGCCGCTCTCCAGCAAGCCAGTGGAGGAACGTGGGCCGGGTCGATTTATGATGTCGATAAAATTATCGCGGTCATTGAAAAGGGGCTTAAATTCAGTGAGAGATGATCAGGTTATAGATAAAGAGCCAATCACTCTATTTGGTTTTAATCTAATAAATATAATTACCGCCCTCATCATTGGTATTGTATCTATTCCATTTCTTTGCATCTTTTGGGCAATTTTTTTGTTTGCAACTGGTTCTTCTCAATGCTTGGATTTTGCAAGCGGGCAAGTTCCACCTGAGGCGGAAGAAAGATTTCTCAAACGCATTTTTGAAGACACTTCAAATAACAAGTTTGGTTGGATATCACTGGTCTCTGATATAGAAACGGTAAATGAGCTAAAACTTGTTCAAGCAGATGTCAGTGGAGACTTTGAAGTTATCTACGGTGATGATTTAGCAGGAACCTATGATCGAATTTTAGAATTTGATAATGGGTTGCTTTTAGCTGTTTACTATGATGGGGTTTGGCCAGAATGTCCTGATCACAATGTTACAGATGCAGAGATCAAAAAACATCTTAGACTAACTGGAGTAAGTATTAGAAACAATGTTGATTGGTTAGATCGCTAGGCAAAAACTACGGAAAGAATTCACTTTACCTGCCAGTATCAAAACTATAGTAGAAACAGACTAATTCCAGCCCAATTCCACACATTCTCCATAATTTGACGCTAATCTCCACCTAATAAAACTTTTCGAGGATATTTATGCTCAATTTTAGACTGCGTAAAAAATTACCCGTCCTACTTGGTTTACTCTCTCTCAGCATTTTGATCGCCTGTTCAGGTGGAGATCCAAATGCGCAAGGTGAAGAAGATGGAACCGAAACAGTGACGGCATTTGTAGGCGATATTTCATCGGCCGCTACCGCTAGTGGCCAGATTGATTCAACCGCCCGGGCCGAACTGGCCGTAACGATCCAAGCGTTGGTCACCAACGTCAATGTGCGGGTCGGTGAATTTGTAAACCAGGGTGATACACTGATGGAATTCGACACCACAGAGTTAGCGTTCACCCTAAAAAATGCTGAACAGAATCTAATTAGCCAGCAAGCAGCTTTGGCAGAACTCAATGAACCTGCTTCGGAAGCCGAAGTGCTTTCGGCCGAAGCCAACTTAGCGAGTGCGGAAGCTCGTTTAGCCTCACTTGAAGGTGGCCCCGATTCGTTCGATGTCGCTGTTGCTGCGGCCAACTTACGCTCAGCCCAAGCATCAATCGCCTCTGCCCAAGCCAGCTTAAACTCAACGTTTGAAACGGTAACCCCTGCCAATATCGAAGCGGCCCGCGCTGAACTGGTCGCGGCTGAAAACCAGCTGGCCGACATCGAAAACACACTAGAAAAAATCGGTGATCGGGCCAACAAAGCGATTTCTGATGCTTATGAAGCGGCACGGGTTAACTACCAAGCTGCACTTGCCAAATTTAACCGATTACAAGCTGGTGCTGACCCCAACGCGGTTGCTGCCCAACAGCAAGCGATTTCGGCCGCCAGTGCACGCGCTGCTGGTAGCGAAGCTGACTTAGCCGCTTTGCAAACAGCCGCATCAGCGGCCGACATGGCCGCTGCCAAAGCCACCGTTGCCTCAGCTGAAGCTCGCCTTCAAGCCTTGCTCGCCGGTCCCAAAGCCGAAGATATTGCGATTGCAGAAGCCAATCTAAAATCGGCCGAACTATCAGTTGCAGATGCTCAGGCAAACTTAGATAGCGCTCTAATCGCCGCACCGTTTGACGGTGTGATTACCGCCATCCGGGCCAACGTTGGCGAAGTCGCCACAGGCATCGTGGTTGAAATGGCTGATCCAAACGCGCTAGAGATTGTTTTGCAAGTGGATGAAATTGATATCGCTGCGATTACTTTAGGGCAAGAAGCCACAGTAACGCTCGAAACATGGCCAGATAGTGAAATCAAAAGTACGGTGCAAGCGGTCGCTCCATCTTCGGGGTCAACCAACACCGGCGTAACCAGCTACGATGTTCATCTTGAACTAGAAGAAAGCAACCTACCGATTTTGATCGGTATGACGGCCAACGCCAGTCTGCTAACCGCTCGGCGGGATGGGGTTCTACTCGTCGCCAATCGGGCGATCACGGCCGACCGTTCATCCGGCCGCTTTTTCGTCAGCGTCCAAACGGACGGACCAGAAGGGGAACCGCCAGTTGTAGAACAAATCGAAGTGTCGGTTGGATTACGCGACTCGCAATTCTCTCAAATTATCGATGGCATCAACGAAGGGGATGTTCTAGTCGTGAATTACACAATTCCAGTTCGCCAACCGGGTGAAGGTGGAGGCCGTCCTGGAGGGTAGAAGCCAACAGGCTTTCTACACTTTCAGCTAAAAATCTTATGAATAAATGGATTAAAAGAACTCTCATTGTTGTTGTGCTTGGTGCAATCGGATATTTCGGTTATAGCGCATTTACTGGAAACGGCGCAGGTGGCCTAGCCGGTGATGACGCTCCAGAGTACACAACAATCGTTCGCGGTGATCTTTCGGCCGGAGCAACAGCGGCCGGTCAGCTCATCGCCCAGCGTGAAGCTGACTTGGTTCTACAAACCACAGGCACGGTTGAACTGGTCAATGCCAAAGTTGGTGCTTCAGTTTCAGCCGGTGACCTGCTTGTACAGCTCGACATCGACTCATTAGAACGATCTATCCTCGAAGCAGAACAAACCTTGGCGGTGCAAGAACAAAATCTGGCCAAACTGCTTTTACCAGCGGCCGATTATGACATCCTTTCTGCTGAAGCCAGCTTAGCCAGTGCTCAAGCGGCACTTGACGATTTACTCGCTGGCCCAACAGAATCAGAAATTGCAGCCTCAGAAGCATCTGTCAATGCGGCTAGAGCCGATTTAGGCTCAACTCAAGCCCGTTACAGTGAAGTTGCCTCAGGCGGTTCGGCCGACGAATTGATTACGGCCGAAAAAGCGTTGTTAGACGCCGAAGCAGCCTATAAGCTGGCGGAAGAAGCCCATCGTTCGACATTCAGCTGTAAATGGAATGAATCAACAGGACAGTTTGACTGTGATCCATTTTCAGATGATCCTGATGCACGCGCAGCGGCTCAACAGGCACTTGCAACTCTTACCGCAGCTCAAGAACGACTCGATAACTTACGGCCGGGTAGCAACAACAGCAGTGTTGCAGCCCAAGGTGCCACAGTAGCAACCCGTCGTGCTTCTCTAGATGCAGCGATCGCTCGCCATGAAAAGCTTCTGGCTGGTGCAACACAAGAACAAATTATCGGGGCCGAAGCAACAGTGGCCCAAGCTCAAGCAACACTCGACAGTCTGCTAGAAGGTGCCAGCGAATCAGCCGTTGCCCGCCAGCAGATTGCTGTTGAAACTGCAAAGATCGGATTAGAGCGAGCCCAATACGCTCTAGCTCAAGCGTCACTCACCGCCCCATTTGATGGTATTGTGACAGAAGTCAATGTAACTCCTGGCGAAATCGGATCAGGCGTGGTCGTCTCGCTCATCGATATGAACAGCTTAGAGGTTGTGCTCGATGTCGATGAGGTTGATATCGGATCGATTAGTGTGGGGCAAGAAGCCACGATTAATTTTGATGCGTATCAAGGGGTAGAAGTCCCGGCCGAAATCGTTTCAATCGCTCCAATCAATTCAGCGAATAGTGCAGGTACGATTAATTACGCGGTAAATTTAGCCATCGACGGTTCAGACCTTGATCTTCTAAACGGTTTGACGGCCGAAGCTCGGCTGCTCACTGACAGCATAGAAGATGCTCTGCTCGTCACCAATCAAGCGGTCCGGGCAAACCGGGATGAAGGCACCTTCTTTGTCGACCGCTTAACCGGATTCGACGAAAATGGCGAGCCGATTTTAGAAGAGGTTGAAATTCAAATCGGGTTACGAGATGGATTTAACACCCAAGTCATCGCTGGCTTAGAAGAAGGGGATGAGGTCGCAATCGGCTATATTCCACCGCCACAGATTGATATCGGCGGCCCTCCGGGAGGAAACTAGTTTATGATGGATTTAACCAACATCACCAAAGCTTATACGATGGGTACCCAAACGGTACACGCATTGCGCGGAGTTAACCTGCAGGTTGCTGAAGGTGAATATGTCGC
>JBGCDP010000313.1:0-3709 GCA_045105475.1 Anaerolineae bacterium | reverse complement strand
GCCTAAATACCAATAGCTAGTTTTCAGTTTGGTGCGTTGAGTAGGACTCAAGTACCAGTCAGATTTTCCATCAAAAAAACGATTTGAGCAAAATTGAATTCAAATCGTTTTTATTGACTCAATATAGTAGAACCAACACTTAAATTTAGGGGAGTTTTAGCCCTTTTCAGAATCAAAAACGCTTTTGCCATTTTTGTGGCGGGTCACCAGCAAACTGCTTAAAGACTCTGGAAAAGTAAGCAGCATCCTCAAAACCAACCGCTATAGCGACCGCTTGAACTGCAAGCGTCTTTTGCTCTAACAGCCGTTTCGCCTGCTCAATCCGACATTGGGTGTGATACCGTTTGGGCGACAGCCCCACCCATCTTTCAAACAATGAACGTAGATGAACCGAAGACAAATGCACATTGGCGGCCGTCTCATTCCCCGAATACGGCCGGGCGAAATTCTCCTCAAGAAATATAATCGTTTTTCGCACACTTTCAGGATATTCAGAGCGTGATACCGTCGGGTCAGCTTTGTTCTGAAGCTGCTGGACCCGGCTAAAAATATTGTAGAAATACCCCAACGCCTTTAGGGAATAGCCCGACTGTTGCAAAATCAACGTCTCTCGAATGCCAACAAAACCGTTTTCAACCTCTCGATCAAAATCGAGTGTCAAACGTTGAGGTTTAGCCATTTCCCCCCACACAGACGGCCACTTCCCCACCACTGCAAACCAATGATACTGATGCCCTTCGGCCGTCACATACTCCCCCTTGTAACCAGGTGGAATGATCAGAATGTCTCCGGGGGTAAGCTGTGTCACGCCCCCTTCTGCCCGCCATTCAGCGTCACCTTTCTTCAGGTAGAACACCCGCATCCAACGTTCAATTTCATAGGAATCGATGAGATAATTCAAGTATGGGATGCAGTGATATTCCCCCGCTTGCTCGACCCAAAAATCATGCAGAAACCTTTCTGGCTCACCGTAGCCGACACGCCAATACGAATAAATCTGCGGCCGAACCCCATTTTCAGTCCCACCCATGCTCGGCCGTTTTTGTAATTCTGGCACCATCGATTTCTCCAAATAAACCCTTGTTTTTTCTAAATACAAAGCTCAGTTTGAGCCATATAATCCAAATCAACCCGGGTTCAATAACTGAAAATCTAATTTAGGAATTTAACTATGCTTGACACAATTGAATCACAAACAAAAGACAAAAAACAAATGGCCGATTGGATCGCTCAATCACCTGACACCGTGACGATCACAGAGTTTAAGCCGAACGCCCTTATCAAAAAAATCGATCTGAGCTTTGACATCAACAAAATCCGATCAGCTCTGGATGACGTATTGCAAACGGTTGAATTTTCTGGTGGCGATGGATTCTTTGCCCTCCCCCTCAACCGTCGGCCGGGTGAAAACAAATCATCCGCGAACGACCTATCCGGCCGTTACTACATTCGGGCTGATGACCGATATGTGGAAGAAGCACGGGAAGAAATTGTCGATGAAGGGGCATTTAGCGAATTGGTTCCAGCTTTTAAAGGGACCTATTTTGAAACGATTTTCAACACGCTAACCGCCCGCTACCCGATCGGCCGGATGCGCATTTTGAAAAAGCCATCTTACAACTGCAACTCATGGCACCGTGACCCAGAACCCCGTTTGCACATCCCCATCCATACCAATCCGGGGGCGCTGTTCATCGTCAACAATCACTGCACTCACATGCCGGCCGATGGCTCTGTCTATTTTACAGACACCCGTGGCTATCACACCGCACTCAACGGGGGTGAACACCCACGCATTCACCTCGTGGCCGCATTAGCCTTTTAGAACCTTGCCCAACTGAAAATAACAGGGAAACTTGATAGAGATTAAATCTTTTAAATCAAAATTACCCCCTATCAAGATCCCCATGAGCGATTTAAACACAAGCCCAATCGAATACATCCATGACCTAACATGGTCAGACATCCCCGAACACGTTAAGCACCAAGCGACCCGCTGCCTGCTCGACACCGTTGGCGTTTTTTACGGCGGCACCCACACCGATCTCAGCAAAATCATTTATGACTTTTCCGCCGTCGGTTACGGTGGCAATCAAGCCAAACTCTGGCTCGACGGCCGTCCCGTCTCTCTGCCTGGCGCCGCCTTGGCCCACGGCATGACGATAGACTCGCTCGACCTGCATGACTCCTGCAAAGAAGTCAAAGGGCACGTCGGGGTCGCCGTCGTGCCAGTTCTTATCGATTCGATCGGGCTCTTAAAAGATGGCAGTCTAGGCGGTGATATCTCCGGCGAAGAGTTTATGACCAGTATGGTCATGAGCTACGATATTGCCACCCGGGCCGGGATGGCATTACATGGCACCGCCTGTGACTATCACACCTCAGGTGCATGGTCCTCCCTCGCTTGTGCCGCGATCATCGCCCGCCGTATGGGGCTGTCCCATGAAAAAACTCGTCACGCCTTAGGCATCGCTGAATACCACGGCCCCCGGTCACAGATGATGCGCTGCATCGACTACCCGACCATGCTCAAAGATGGCTCCGGTTATGGGGCGATGGCGGGTGTCAGCGCAGCGATGATGGCGGCCGGAGGCTTTACCGGCGCACCAGCCATCACCGTCGAAGCGGACGATGTGGCTCACTATTGGGATTCATTAGGGTCAGAGTGGATGCTCGATATTCAGTGTTTCAAAAAATACGCCGTTTGTTATTGGGCACAAGCCTCTGTCGATGGTGCGCTCAAAATTCAGCAAGAGCATGGCATCAAGACAGATGAGATCGAAAAGATCAATATCGGCACGTTCCACAATGCGGTTAGGTTGGCCGTCCGCAGGCCGGAAGATACTGAAAAAGCACAGTACGCTCTGCCGTATCCTGTCGCGGCGGCACTCAGCTACGGCCGGTTAGATTGGAATGAGCTTTCG
This sequence comes from Anaerolineae bacterium, assembly GCA_045105475.1. Classification (GTDB taxonomy): domain Bacteria; phylum Chloroflexota; class Anaerolineae; order Promineifilales; family Promineifilaceae; genus WTJY01. The sequence goes on along the minus strand of JBGCDP010000313.1, from coordinate 785 downwards.
GGCGAGACGCTTAAAAACGAAGCGGTTTTACAACTGGCAGATCGCATCAACCTGTTTGAAGACGATGAGTGTGACAAAGCCTTCCCGGCCGAACGCAAAGCGAAGGTCAGCATCGAAACCAAAGACGGCCGACATTTACATGCAGGCACCACCTATGCCCCTTGGCAGCCGCATAATCCACCAACTGACGACGAACTGCTCGAAAAGTATCGTTCCCTCGCCGTTGAACGGGTCGGTGCAGACACCGCTCAAAAGATGGAAGATACCTGCTGGAATATGCACACACTCGAATCGGCATCTGTCATCCAGAAACTATTAACACCATGAACCCCATCAACTTCATCCACGAATTAACCTACGACGACTTATCTGAAACGACGATCCATGCGGCCAAACGGGCATTGCTCGACACCCTTGGCGTGTGCATCACCGGCCATCAAACAGATCTCGCCAAAATCGTTTACGACTATGCTGCTATCGCCCACGGTGGCGACGGGAGCCAGCTATGGCTCGACGGCCGGTCAGTCTCCAAACCAGGTGCAGTTTTAGCCCACGGCTTCGCCTGCGACGCTGTCGACATGCATGACGGATATCAAACGACCAAAGGGCACGCCGGAGCGGCCATCATTCCTGGAGCTTTGGCCTTGTTGCACGATGCTGACGGCAATCCGATAGATGGCAAAGAGCTCATCACCAGCATCGTCGTCGCCTATGAAATCGCCGTGCGGGCCGGTGTCACTCTCCATGCAACTGCTTGTGACTACCACACCTCCGGCTCATGGAAC
>JBGCDP010000312.1:0-29263 GCA_045105475.1 Anaerolineae bacterium | reverse complement strand
ACCCGAGAATCGGAACTGCCCTTCAGCATTGGTTTGGGTCATAAACCCCGTATCTTTTAGAGCCACTTTGGCATAAGGGACCGGATTGCCGTTGGTGTCACGTACCAATCCCCCAATGTTGGAAGATTCAACGTTAAATGCACCACGACCTAATTCAGTTTTGTCGGATTCTTCTCCAGTAATCTGCTCCGCTTGGTAGGTATTGATGCGAATCTGCTGAACCAGTGGCTCAATACTTTCTTCCCAAGGGTCCATCGCTAAAGTCACCATCAGTGAAAGCGACGGCCGGACTTCGTTGTCCATTGCGCTCCAAACTTCAGCAGGATTCGTGAGCTTGTCATGGCTACCCACCTGCGTGCTTAAGGCATAAGGCTGTTGATTTAACCGACCTGCCAAACGTTCGGGTGGAATTTGCCCCAGCCGATAAAACACCTGCATGGCACGCGCCATCAAGCGATGTTCGTCCACAATGTCGGTTGCCCATGCGGTCACGATATATTGGCAATCAACCCGAATCGGCGGCCGTTTACGAGCAGCTGAGGTAATGCCGTTGGCGGCATATTGCGGCTGAAAGTTTCGTAGTTGAGCATTTTCGCGAATGTCGTACAGGTACAAATTGACAGTCGGCCGACTGAGTCGAGCGGACCATTCACGTTTAGGTTGGTCAAATTCGATACCGATCTCGCCCGACTTTACCGGCAAATCGTCGATCAAAATTTGACGCAATGTTTCATCTAAATCGTTAAACATTTTTTAGGTTTAGCCCTGCAATAATTCTTCGTCTTCAGTTGCTTCCCGCTGTACAGCACCATCTCGCTGCATTTGCAGCTCTTCCTCTTCTGGCATCGCCTCACGCTGAACCGTTTCTCTTTTCATCTGGAGCTCTTCTTCTTCCGGAGCAACTTGGCGCTGAACCGGTTGCCCGGCATCATGAGCAGATTCGGTCGAACTGTTTGTCACGACTTGGTCTGCTACAGAATCAGCCTCTTTTTCAAACTGATCGTCAGCCGCAGTGACGGTTAATTTGGCTTGGGGTGTCCCACCGCTGACCACTCCCTGCTTCTGTTGGGTGACATGGGTAAGTTCATGGCTCAATAGTTTTTGACCGTCTTGGCTATCTGGCTGGTATTCGCCAGACCGGAAAAAGACATCTTCACCAACGGTAAAGGCTTTGGCTCCCAGCTGGCGGCTTAGCTGATCGGCTTTGGCATCCGTATGGATTTTGACATCGCTATAGTCTGTCTGGGTCACAGCGCTGGTGTTACCGGCCGCCTGTGCATCGGGTGTAAACCCGTTCCCTTTCTCACGCTGAATGTCTGTCGCCGTATCCTCATCTAAGCTCGTTTGCCCATCCGATTTTTGCTGAACCGCTAGCCGCTGCACGGCCGCATTTCCGGCCGTTCGCTGCAGTTGCCCCGCTTCAAAGCTTGAGCTTTGCCCAGCAGCATCTGATTGGCTGGTTGACTTCGCATCAACGTCGGCCGATTGAGTTGGCTTTTTTTGGCTCCCGTTTTCATCCAATTTAAAGTTGCCCATAACCGATTTCCTTTTCATGCTTGCTCTTGCTTTTTGCCTCAAGTCAGACAAATTTGTTCAAGCAGAGGAAATCTAACCCCGCTCCGTTATGGATTCGTTATTCGGTCAGGGTAAAAGCTACCCACTACCGTTATTTTTGGAATAACGCTTGGCTAACGATTTTGCACTAACCAGAGGCGCATGGGCCGGAGGTCACGTTATTTGCGCGATGGTTTCGTCAATTTGGGTAATATGTCCCAATGGCTGAAAGGGGGGCCGTAGGTAATATAAGTCTGTAGATTCATTGGGGAGTCAGTACTAATCATCAAAGCAGAATAGAAGCAGTTCATCTAACCCACTATCGGGCTTGCACGCTTGCTTCAACTTAAAATTTGTTTGAACGACTAAATTTTGGAACAAACCATGGACCATCTATCACTTTCTCTTTTTGGCCCGTTGCGGATTTCAATAAATCAGCAAGAGGTTTTAGGAATCAGCAGTTTTCGAGGGAGCGTTTTACTCGCCTACTTAACACTTGAAGGCGCTACGCCTCAGTCGCGTCAAAAGCTTGCAAATCTCTTTTGGCCTGATGCAGAGCCTGCAGCTGCAAAAAACAGCCTGCGACAAACCCTCTATCGCCTCAAATCACTATTTAAACCTGAAGGTCAATTTAATCAATTCTTTGTAGCCAATCGGCAAACGATTAGGTTTTTACCTGAGGCGAGTCATTGGGTTGATGTGAAAGAGTATCAACAGCTCTTAAGCGCACGTAAGGGTTCAAATTTAGGTTTTGAAGAGCAAACTCGACTAATCGAACGGATGATTTCTTTATACCAAGGGGAATTTCTGGCTGGATACGAGCTTGACAGTTCGGCCGAACTTGATGGCTGGATCCAAAACAGGCGTGTCTGGTTTCGAGATCAAACGGCCGATGCTTTAAAGGTTTTGATTCAATCTTTTCAAGAGCTGGGCAAGCTTGATATGGCACAAGTTTATGCAGATAAACTCCTCAATATCGACCCGCTGAATGAATATGCATTCCAAAAAAAGTTAGAGCTGCTGATCGAAAAAGGTCAGTCGGCCGAAGCCTTGAACCAGTATGCAAACTTCCGCAGCCTGCTCCATCAACACATCAGCATCGAGCCTAATCACATTATCCAAAACCTCGTCCGGTCGATTCAAATAGGCCACACACGGCCGCAAAAGCAAACTGCACCTGTTTCTTTCATTCAAAAAAATCAAAGCCCTAAACAACAAACAGACATTCCAAAAACAGTTTTGCCAGCTTTGCCGCAGCCGCATTTGCCATTTTCAGGAAATCTGCTTAGCAGCAATTTACAACCAGCGGCCGGGTCAGTTCTGGCGATATGGGGTCTACCTGGTGTTGGAAAATCTGTGCTTGCAAATGAAATTGCACGTCGCTTTAGCCTTCAGCACTATTTTGATTTGAGACAGCAAAGTCCAAATGATTTAAATGACTATTTAGATTTTGCTTCGGCAAGCCTCAACCCAACCGATGAAGTTCTTGTTTTGGACAATGTCGATCGGACACCGAATTTAAACAGCTTGCTCAAAAAGATCGCTGACATGGTGCCAAGGATCAGTTTGATCATAACCAGCCGTTCGGCCAAGAAGTTAACCCGGCCGGTTGTGAATCAATTTAAGCTCACTGGGTTAGATCAATCGAATGCGATGCAGCTCCTTTTGCAAAAAGGGAACGGTACTGCAGAGCATAGGGCAACGGCAGCTGCCATCATTCGAAAAATCGGCGGACATCCGTCTGCTCTGCTAGAGTTAACCCGCTGGTTGCAAATTTTTTCTTGGGAGATGCTGGCTCAAAAAATCGAGATTGGCGAGTTCTTGTGGGACGAAACACCATTGGCCGATTGGTACAGCACCCTGTGGGAAAGTCTGTCTGAGACAGAGGTCGCGTTTTTGAACCGGTTTGGGCAGGCAGAAGGCGATATCCCGGCCGGAGAGTTAGCCCGATTACCTCTCAGCTATGCGAGAGCCGCCATGCTATTTGTCGAACGCGGCTTGCTGCATAAACAGCCAGACGGTAGTCTGAATCTCCAGCCACTATTTAAGCTATGGATTCAAAATTTGGAAGAAAACTCACTTACAAGCATCCCAAAGGCTGAGCTCTATCAATTACAGCAACCCGCTCATAGCCATAGCCCACAAAGACTTCGGCTGGACCAAACTGAGTTTATCCACGAACAACCAAATTAAGCTCTCCGATTTTTAAAAACCCACAGTAGACCAAATGGGGTGTTGAAAAGGACCATGGCATGATTGAAAAAGGGAAGCCTAGCTTTTAATCTTCGAGCCATGGTTGGTAAAAAGAATAAATTTAAATACGAATTTAATCTGTTACCCCAATACATAGACACACTAAAAAAAGCCTTGCGCATTGCAGTTATCTATGGGGGAAATAAAACAGAGCCGAATGCAGTCCTGAATCAGGGAATCAATTCACGCCCTTATAAAAGCTACGAGGTGGTTGCTCGGGATATCCAAACCGCCTTGTTTGAAATTGGGTTCGAACAGCTATTTTTGATTCCGGACGATATGCATCTGCCTACTCGCTTAAAAGAGCTGGCAATCGATTTTGCATGGATCAACAGTTGTGGTGTTCAAGGGTATAACCCTGCCAGCCACACACCTGCGATGCTTGAAATGCTGGGGATTCCATATGTGGGTCACAATCCGCTCAATGCAACTTTGCTTGATAACAAACATATTTTCAAAAATGAGTTAATCGCCAAAAATCTGCGAACAGCCCCGTATATGACTTGGAACACGACGCCGGGGATGTTGGGGCTAAACATCGAACGGCTTAAGCACAGCTTCTCCGATTATTCTGGCCCTTTTGTCGTTAAACCAGTATCCGGCCGGGCATCGTTGCACGTGCATGTGGTTGATGATGTTCGAGGGTTAAAAGATGCCATCAATGAAATCTATCAGCATAACCTGCACGATGTGCTTGTTGAAAAATATTTACCCGGCCGGGAATTTGCTGTCTCTGTCTGTGGCAATGTCCGGCATCAAAAAGGGGAGTTTATCAAGCAGGCCCGCCCCTTCGCTTTTTCAACCATCGAGCGAGTTTTGGCCGATGATGAAAGAATTTTCACCTCCATGGATAAGCGCAAAATAACCAATGACCGTGTCAGAATGGTTGAAGATCCATGCCTCAGCACCCAGTTAAAAGAGATTGCTCAAGTTGTTTTTAACACCTTTAGCCTGCGTACCTTGATCCGGCTTGATATTAGAGACGATGGTGAAGGCAACCTTTACATATTAGAAGCCAATCTCAAGCCTGATCTCAAACGGCCAAATAAAGAGGTCACCAGCCTCACCGCATTTGGCTTAGACGAGGCTGGTTTAAGCTACCACGATCTCATTCTTAGTTTATTGGCAGACCGGCTAGATTATTTGCTATCTCAACACAGTTCCCGCTGGCCCCACTTAACTGCGTTGCTTGAGACTAACAATCAATTTCTACAGTATTTTGATTTGGAGAATGTCCCTATATCAAATGAATTTGAAATACAGGACCAACCGCTAACCCTGTCCCCCGTAGCCACCCCGTCGATTAGCTAGGTGAATCACAACACATCATCATGCAGAACAAAGTAACCCTCAAAGAAACTCTTATTCCTGTAACCGGTCTAATGGCCGCTCTGGGGCTCTCGCTGTTTTTGCTAGTTAACATCGGCTACCGTGATGCGCTGGTTGCTTATACAGGGTATGAGTTCGACAAGCTGGGCGCCCAAGGTGATGTGATTCGCCAATCGATGCGGCCGTTTTTGCTAACAGGATTATCTCTAGAACAATTTCCCGGCTTTAAGCCTTTAACCGATCCATTACTGCAGTCTGATCCCGACATTGAAGCGATTTACATTGAAAACGAAAAGAATGAAATTGTTTTTATCAATCAGACGAATGCGATGAATGTGCAAGATACGGCTAAATCGTTTAGGGACAGTCCATATCAGTCTGGTGATGAGGAGTCAACCTTCAATGCATCTCAAAACAGAGAGTTTTTGAGGGCCACCCTTGTGCTTGAAGAAAAGTTTGGCTCCTTCGGCAAGCTTCATCTTGTTTATAACCGAAACGCCTCAGTAACGGCCGTCAATCTGGCCTACCAGCCGGTATGGGCAGTTGCATTTGTCCTTTGGCTGATTGCCCTCCCACTCGCTTTTTGGTTCGCAAAATCGAAACGATTCAAAGAATCACGTTGGATGGCAAGCTTATATAGTGGCATTTTTCTAACTGCTGCTTTTTTTGTGATTGGCATCATGCTCACGATTTACACGACTGGCGTGAATCGCAAAGCAAATGCATTAACACACTCACTGGCGCAGCGCTTGGCGGTCCCGCTAGAAATAGGGCTTGATCTTACTCACTTCACAGGCCTCGATGAGGTTCTACAAACGTATCATGATCTTGACCCAGATATCGGCTATATCACCCTAAATGATGCTGATCAAGTCAGCATTTCGGCCGGGAGTCAATCAAGCCAGCAAGGCTACATGGCACACACATTCTTAATTCAGCAGAACGGCAATGCTGACCTTGAGCTCAATGTTCAGCTGGGTATCCCCTTATCCGTTGTGTATGTCAGCCTATGGCGTGGTGCGCGCAACTTCTTGATTCTATTTATCGCTACGGTCTTCCTAGCCAACCTAATTTTCTCACTCAACCAAGCCTTACAAGAGAAGATCTTTGCCGGAAAAAATATGGCGAGCCAGCAAAAAGAGCAGCTCAATATTATCCGGCCGTTTTATTTCTTAATCGTCTTTGCAGAAGGGCTACATGCCTCATTTTTGCCCCAACATCTGCAAGGTTGGGCAACCAATAGCGGCTACGATCCAGCGGTTATCTCAACCGTTTTCACCCTTTACTTCTTAGGCTTTGTCGCGGCGCTGCTCCCATCTGGCTGGCTCATCCGCAAATTGGGGATTCGCAAAACATTGATCATTGGCGCTTTTATTTATGCGCTTAGCATGATCGCTTTGGCTTTTGCCCCACTATTTTGGTTGATCTTCCCCATCCGATTTTTGGCCGGGGTTGGGCAGGGTGTTTTATACATTGCGGTCCAAGGTTACATTTTGGAAGCAGCCCGTAAACGGCAGACACAGGCCGCCGCCATTATCGTTTTTGGATACAACGGCGGGATGATTTCTGGTACGGCGATCGGTGCGCTCATTGCTGTTTATTTGAGCTTTTCCGGTGTGTTTTTAGTAGGAGCAAGTATCGCCACTCTCTTTTTGATCTATGCGCTCACGCTTATTCCAGCAGAAATCAAGGCGGCCAGTAGCAATGAATTAGAGCCGGTCCAAGCAGAAAATTTAAAGGCTCGCTTGCTCAATGTCGGCCGAGACTGGAACTTTATCAAAACAATGCTCTTAATCGGAATCCCGACCAAAGCGGTTTTAACCGGTGTAACCGTGTTCGCTTTACCCTTAATCTTGTCAAACTTGGGCTACCGGCAAGACGACATCGGGATGATCCTCATGCTGTACGCGGCCGGAGTTTTGTTCTCAAGCCGGTATGCGGCCCGGCTGGTTGACGGTGGTGGGCGAGCCGATCGAGTCTTGCTCATTGGCTCAATTGGTGGCGGTTTAGGGTTGGTGCTCATGGGGCAAATTGATGCCATTTGGTTAGCGAGATTAGGGCTGAACAGTATGGGCCTCATCGTCATCATGTTGGGTATGCTTATTTTAGGATTAGCCCACGGTTTTATCCATGCACCCATTGTCACCTACATCGCCGAAACAAAAGCGGCCGAAAAGCTGGGTAAAAGTTCAGCAACCTCCCTTTACCGATTTTTGGAACGCATCGGCCATGTAAGTGGCCCCATCATTGTGTCACAACTGCTGCTGATCGTTCCTCGGCAATCACAGGTCATGCTTTTTACCGGCTTGGCGCTGATCGGTTTCGCTCTGCTATTTTCGCTTAATTTCGGGCAAAAGCGGACGGCCAATGCACCGAACCACAAATCTACTTTGAGTTTAGGGGGTGACTAAGATGAAAAAACTGATGCTTGGATTCTTTTTACTGGCCCTACTAACGAGCTGTAAAGTCGAAAATCAAAAAGAAACGATCTTGATTGATGTCTCGGGCAACAGCACAGAGGCTAAACAAGAGAAACAGCAGGAATTTAATCAAACGCTAAAAACGATTAAAAACGCAGGCTGGCTTAAAGTTGATCCAAAGAATTTAAACGATTGGGAGTTTAAAGCGGCCGAAGATTTAGACGATTCAACAGATCGGCCGATCGCCATCCACTCTAAAAAACAGACTGCGAAGCGCGCCAATATCGTCGCCATTTTCTCCAAAAAATCGTCTGCTTATGATACAGCCCTGAATTCGATATTGACCCTCTTTGCAGGGCAAGGGCTTTCGGCCGATCTGCTAGTGCTTAATGGAGAAAATGAGTCTGAAGAGATCGCTGAAGCCTATGCTTATGCTGAATCAATCAAGCCAGATTTGATCTTGTCATTTGGATCAAAAGCAACGGCATGGATTCATGACAATAGCGAGGCTGGGACAATTCCGGTTGTCAGCGTGACATCCAAAGATCCGGTCTTAATGGGGCAATTGCCTGATTATGCCAGCGGCAGCAGGTCGCATATCGCTTATACGTCGCTCAATATCCCTATCGATCTGCAACTGTCCTATTTGAAGCAATTCCGGCCGGAGCTTTCTACTATCGGCATTTTATATGCTGAGAACAACAGCAGTGCCGTTGTCACGCAAGTTGATCCGCTGATCTTAGCCGCCGAAAAAGAAGGCATCGAAATTATTCGGTTTAACGTCCAAGATCAACAAAATGCTAAAGCCGAACTAGAAAATATGATGCCCGACCTCATCAATCAAATGCAGGCAAAGGACACTGAAAATAACCAATCCTTATTGTGGATCACAGGCAGTACGTCGGTTTTCAACGAGATTGAGACGATTAATCAATTTGCGGCGGGAGTTCCCGTCTTGTCAGTGGTCACCGATGTGACGGTCGCAGGTGAAGACAGCGCCATGCTATCTATTGGTGTGAGTTTTGAGAGCAATGCCCTGATGGCGGCCATATACGCCATTCGCATTCTAAATGGAGAGTCGGCCGGTAACTTGCCGGTCGGGGTGGCGACTCCACCCGATATTGCGATCAATTTCGCTATCGCACAACAAAGCGGGATCAAAATTCCATTTAGCTTTTTTGAAAGTGCCAACTTTATTTATGACACTAAAGGGCAGCCTGTGCGTGCCTATGGCCAATAAATTCCAATGTCTTTAAACGAGAACCCTTTGAACCCAAATGAAGATCCCCCAGAGAAAAACCGATACTACCTATCGCTACTCGGCCGCATCCTTATCCCATCGCTCATCAGTGGGTTAGTCCCACTTTTGTTGATTGGAATGATTGCATTACGCGGTTATAGAACCGCCAGCAATAGTGCTCAAGAATCTGCAACCGCTGCCCTCAATCAGGAATCCCTTGAAGCTTTAGAAATTCAGGCTGATCTCATCGCGAACGACATTACGACGCTCCTTAATCAAGCTGTCCAAGATTCTCAAAGTTTGGCGATTATCAACCCTAATATCGAAAACTATGTGCGCTTTTATGCTGGGCGCAACAGCACCATACAATATCCCCTTTCAGACAGCAGATCTATTGTTGAAAACATTCCGCTCTATCGGGAAGTAGCCTTTCTAGATTTAAACGGACAAGAGCTTTTCAAAATTATAGATGGTGAGGTGGTTGATCCCAGAATTCTTCAAGATGTGAGCCAGCCGGAGAATACGACTTTCAAAACTGAAAATTATTTCGAGCAAAGCCGAAATTTAGCCCCCGGCCGGATTTATGTATCAGAGGTGACGACTTGGCATGCAGGGCAAGCAAGGCAGCCAGGAAACACGCTCAATGTCAATCGTGTTGTTGGATCTCAATTTGGCAAATACGAGGCGGTCATTCGCTTCGTGACCCCATACATTAACGATGCTGGGGAAACTGAAGGATTGATTGTGCTCTCGCTTGATCATCGGCACATCATAGAAAAATCGATTCATGTGTCACCCACAAAGCCCGGCCGTAATTTGTGGGCCGACTATAGAAGTGGCAACTATGCGGTTTTATTTGATCATGAAGGCTATACCATTGCCCACCCACGCCTAAATCGAATTCGAGGTTTAGATCAAGATGGCCAATTAATTCCATATTGGACTGAGGATGCTAGCCCAAATGAAGAAGAGAAGCTGGCTTTTAACTGGGCCCACGCCGGTCACAAAAATGAAAATTTCCCTGAAGCATATGAAGCGGTCTTAGCCAAGAAAGAAGGATATACAACCCGAATCAACAATAAAGGGGTGACCATTGTGACAGTTTATACACCCATCGTGTTTGACTACGGCGTATACGCAGAAAGTGGTGTATTTGGTGGTGTCACCATTGGTGCAGGGTTAGAACAATTTAACAAAGCTGCAAATACAGTCGGAGTCATGATCAGGAACGAACAAAGAGGGTTGCAGAACAATCTTGTTTACCTCTCGATCTTAGGCGGCTTTCTTCTTATCAGCGCATCAATCCTTATCGCTCGTTCAGTCACAGGGCCGATTCGCTTGCTGACTGAAGTGGCTAGGCGTCTGGAAGATGGCGTGCTTGAAGTTGACATGCTAGACGCTATATCCGGCCGGACTTGGCAAGATGAAGTAGGAACCCTAGCCATCGTTTTCAAGAACATGGGTCGCAAAGTTCAATCCCGTGAAAAGAGATTACGCGAAACGGTCAGCAAATTAAAAATAGAAATTGATCAACAAAAAAGCCAGCAAAAGGTTCAAGAAATCATCGAAAGTGACTTTTTCAAAGGGCTTGAAAAAGAGGCCAACAAAATGCGTGAGCGGCGAGACCGCAAAATCGGGGAACGGACACTGTAAAATATGAATAATATTATTTCAATTCACTCTTATCGGGGTGGTACAGGCAAATCAAATACATCAGCAAACATCAGCGCAATTTTGGCCGAAAAAGGCTTGCGGGTCGGGGTCGTAGATACCGATATCCCTTCGCCTGGGATTCATGTATTGTTTGGCCTCGATGAAGATGATATGGGGAAAACATTAAACGATTATCTATTTGGTCGGTGTGAGATAGCAGAGGCGGCCCAAGATGTTACCCATCGTTTAGGCGTCCCTGTTGATGGTAAGGTGTTTCTCGTGCCGGCGAGCATTAATCCGGCCGAAATTTCCCAAATTGTCCGAGAGGGATATGACCCCGTTGCTTTAAATGATGGCTTTGAAGATCTGCTAGATGATCTAGCGCTTGATGTTTTGATAATCGATACGCATCCGGGCTTAAATGATGAGACTCTTCTTTCCATTGCGATTTCTGATGCACTGGCAATTATCTTGCGGCCGGACCAGCAAGATTTTCAAGGTACCCATGTTACGGTTCAAGTAGCAAAGCGGCTCCATGTTCCTACTCTCTACCTGCTAGTTAACAAGGCACCTGAACTTTTAGATCATGAGGTATTAAAGGAACAGGTTGAGCAGACTTATAATGTGCAAACGGCCGCCGTATTGCCACATTCGGATGAAATGATGACCCTCGCCAGTTCTGGAATATTTGCCCTTCACTATCCAGATCATCCGATAACAGTTCAGTTACGCCACGTCGCTGAGCTTCTTTTGGGCGAAGTTTAATTTATGCCTCTGCCTAAAGATGAGCGGCACCTTTATAGATATCGCATTACAAAGAGTAGGTCGTTGACGTTTGTCCCCGTTTGACCGGTAATAACCAAATGATCTCCCAGCCTATCAAAATAAGTAAAACTGTCGTTGTTGGCTAAATATTCGGCCGCGTTTAACTCTTTCCCACTCCCCAACTTAACCGTCTTGCCTGTCACAATCGCCCCAGCTGCGTTTGTCGGCCCATCATCACCATCGGTCGCATAGGTTGCCGCAATCACATTTGGCACACCTTCCAGCTCGATAGCAGCCGCTAACGCAAGCTCTTGATTTCGGCCGCCGATCCCATCCCCCTTCAGCGTAACCGTCGTTTCGCCGCCCAGAATCACACATGAGTTTGGCTCTAAATCTTTGGCGATTCCGGCCGCCAATGCGCCAACCTCTCGCGCTTCCCCATCAAGGTTCGTTGACAAGATTTTGGCGACAAAGCCCAACTCGGTCGCTTTTTCTTTTGCCGCTACGCAAGCGATTTTCAAGTCTCCTACAAAATCATATGGTGAATCAAACACATGTTGACTATGCGACTTTTCACTAAGGAGCTTAACAGCGGTCGGGCTTTCAATCCCATACTGCTCCAATATAGCCAACGCATCGGCCGATGATTGTGGGTTTGGCACCGTGGGGCCGCTGCCAATCATATCAATCGGATTTCCGATCACATCGCTCAACACCAACGTCGTGATTTTTGCAGGTGCGGCGGTCTGGCCAAGGCCACCCCCTTTCACTCCATCGAGCAGCTTGCGTACCGTGTTAAATTCTTGAATCGAACAGCCGCTTGCCAGCAAAGCTTGTGAGAGTGCCTGCCAATCAGCCATTTCTAACAGCGGCCGGGTACACAAAGCTGAAGCACCACCAGAGATTAAGAATAAGACCAAATCACCATCAGCCGTTTGTTCAAGCAGTTCTATCACAGCATCAGCCGCACGTACCGAACTCTCGTCTGGCACAGGATGCGCCGCAAACAGCGTTTTCACTGCACGATGTTTAACCAAGTGCGTTTGCCCTTTCTTGGTCACAGCGACCCCTGAATCTACCCATCTTCCCAATGTTTTAACCGCTGCATTTGCCATAGGCACAGCCGCTTTACCGATGGCAACGACATACACCCGGCCGGCAGACAAGTCAAAAGACTGCTCCCCAATCATTAATTGATGGTGTTGAATATTCAGAAATTTCTGCGTACTTTTAAAGGGATCAACGGCCGCGACAGCTGCCTCAACCATTGCAAAAACATGCTCTTGATGGTCAGGAAATTTAGGGTTCATAGTTATAGCATTGTACAGAGTAGAGGGAGTTTAAGACAGAACCTTTAGCCAACGATATTGATACGGCTCAAGAACAATCGCTTTTAACGGCCGGCCGGAAATCAAGTCCCGAAACAGCCCCGTCATCGGCATCGGAACATCCACAGATGTGTCACTCACGTTATGTACGCAAAAAACAGATTCACCCGCATGCCTGCGTTCAATCGCAACCACGGCCGGATGCAGTTCATGAATAATCTGTTTGCCATTTGGATGAAACGCCTTGCAATTTTTACGAGCCCGCAGCAGCTCAGAATACCCATCAAACACCTGATGGCGCAAACCTGATGTAAGCTCCGCTTGAAGCTCGTCGACATTTAGTTTCTGGCGATTGATCGTCCGATTATGACCAGTCTGCTCAACCCCTTCTTGCCAATTCTCAGAGCCAAACAAGCTATGAAAATAAATGCCCGGCACCCCGCGTAGGGCCAGCATCACCGCCTGAGACGCCAGAAAACGTTTCGATTTTAATTCAGCCGTTTCAATCACATCGGGTTGACCCAATGCATTTAGGTAGTTGATGTTCAACTCATAGGCACTTTGCGAGCCGTCGCTATTGGTTTTGTATGAGACCCGGCCGCCTAAAGCTTCAACCCGAGCCGCCATTTGCTCAATCTCGTTATCAGGCAAAATACCGCGTGCAGGCGTAACACCAACCCCGTCATGTGAGGCACAAAAGTTAAAAAAGGTCGTTTTGTCTGAAGGCAGTTCAAGCGATGCGGCCCATCGCACTAGATAATCAGCATTGCCGGTATGAAACGCATGCATCAGCAGGGGGGGCAGCGAAAAGTTATACACCATCTGCGCTTCGTTAAAGCCGTCTCCAAAATAGGAGATGTTTTCGACATGTGGCACGTTGGTTTCAGTCACCAACATCACTTGCGGAGCCACCTCATCTAACACCGCCCGCATCAGTTGGATAATCGCGTGGGTTTCGGGCAGATGCAGACTGCGGGTGCCGGGAACTTTCCACATAAAGCCAATCGCATCCAGCCGGATCAATTCAGCCCCATACTCAATGTATTTAAGCAATACGGTGATGACGTCTAAGAGCAAGTCGGCCGACTCAAAGTTGAGGTCAATTTGATCTGCGCTAAACGTGGTCCAAACATGGTGGGTCCCATTTGCTGTATTAAACGGAGTGAGTAGCGGCAACGCCCGCGGTCTAAAAACGGCCGATAGGTCAACACTCGGATCAACCGTTTTAAAATAGTTGGTGTACGGCTTTTCCCCACGTAAAAAGCGCTGAAACCAATCGCTTTCTTGAGAGATATGGTTGATCACCGCATCGAACATGAGCCGAAAGCTCTTGCGCATTGTTTTCACATCGGTCCAATCGCCCAAGGGTTCATCGATGGCTAAGTAGTCAATGACCGAAAAACCATCGTCCGAACTCCACGGGTAAAAGGGCAAAATATGCACGGTGCTAATGATGTCTGATATCTGCTGGCTTAGAAAGCGATTGAGCGTTTCTAAGTGCGGCCGATTAATATCTCCATCCTGCACCATATCACCATAAGTGATCAGAATAGCATCTTCATGGGTCAGAGGTTTAGAAGACAGGCCGCTCAGTTTCGGCCGGAAATCTTCGACTAACTGGTTTAGCCGTTGGCAAATTTCCCGCCCTTTCTCAGCGCCATAGATAAAAGTGAGGTGGTCTAAATATTTATCAGTTGATAAAGAGGCCCCCGTTTGGGGAAAGTCGGTCAAGTTAGATGGCTGTGACAACATAGTCAAAAATTCTCCGCTTAATCCGCAACTGATTCAGCTTAAAGCCGATATCAGTCACAGCTGGGTCTGGCTCATACAAATAAGCATAAGCTAGCTTCCCCCCTTGCTCGATTTTTTGTTCGTTTAAACGTACCGACAGCAGAAACTCATAAAGTTCCCGCTCATGAATGTATACCTGATGCTCAGCCTTCAGTTTGTCATTCCCTTCAGCCGCCTCCATTTGCAGACGTGCTTTTTTAGCCTCAGCTCTTAGCAAGTCGATTTTAGATTTTAACTCATCTAATATCTTCTGGTCAGGCAAGCCTTGATTGTGCCCAATACGCACCTGCGGCCGATTGAGAACTGTACATTGGGCATCATCAGCATGACGATCCGAAACGTTAAACATCGGTACTATTTCAATTAGACCCTGTTTCTCACCTGTGGCATGCCACTTTCGTCCTATAACCGTCTCATTTTCGAGGAACACGGCCGCAATCGGTTGATCTGATTGGTAAATTGACCATGGTTTTTGATCTCCCTTCCCAGTAACATCGACAACATCGACAATTAGAGGGGTGTGATGGTAAGCGGCCGAAAGTAAGTCAAACTCAGCTTGATCAGGTGCAGTCTCACCTACGTATATTCCCATTTCATGCCGGACCGACCGTTCGCAGCGTGCATCAGGCACATAAAAAAACGGCCCTGCATCACCGATACGGTTTTGCAAATTGCCTTCTGTGACCCATTCAACCGAGCGACGCAGGCTAATCGCAAAGTCTCCATTTTCAAAACTGCGATAGGAACGATTTCCTTTTGAGAAGATAATCGCAGAATGATCTCCATCACTCCTGCCGACGAAACCATGCATCGGGAAAGTCCGCATCCCGTTTAGCTCGCGTTGCCCCATCAAAATTTTGCCCATATCCCCATCAACCTGACGCGGCATTAAATCATTATCAACCGTCGGCCGTTTAACTCGGTCAAATGGCATTCCGGCCCAAATATCACCTTCAAGCTTGGTTGATGCGATCATTTCAGCATGGAAGTTGACCCCGTTTGAATCAAGTTCAATTGCTAGGCCGACAAGAGCAGATCGATCAAACGTATAGGTAACTTTGGCAGAAACATTCTTTCGCCGCAATTGTCCAAAGCTGAGGATTCGAGGCGATGCTAGGCTCGATAACCCTTAGCGAAAGTAATTCCGGTGAAGAGCTGTCCATTACACGAGTCACACGCCGACAAACACGCATCACCCGCTCAAGCCCAAACTTTTTCGCGCCTGCATGGATAAGCGCCTGCTCGAAAGGCCAGATCGTATCAGCATGATAGTTTCGTTCCATTCGACGGCCGTCTTCAGGCGTCATGAGCATATAGCCGATCTGTGACTCAAGTCGTTCAGATACCAACTCTATCGATCGAACCTGTTCAGGTGTAAGATCGTCAGGTTCCAAGTAAAACAGCCCATGCAGTGCGTCTGAACTTATCGCTCGAATTGGGCCAATCCCATCAACCGCGCTGAAAAAGGTGCCTGCTTGTTCATCAAACAACTGTGGAATGGCGTGCGCCATTTGCTTAGCAACCTGCTGCAAATGATCTGAATTTAACAAAATTGCAGCCTGGCGCATTCCGGCCAAATTTTGTAAGTGAGCCAACGTATACACGGCCGGATATATCGGTTCCCCACTAACCCGATCAAGAATCACTGAATCCTTCCAATAAGTGACGTTGAGCGCAAAATGATCCGCGCCACAATAAGCGGGGCTTTCTTCAAACAATCCACTGTCATTCAAATGATTCTCAATGTAACCGGCCGCCATCGCGATTGAAGCCTGATACTCTTCGAGAAAAACCTCGTTAGGGGCATGCGCCTGAAGCCAGCCATGGCCAATAAGATAAAAAGCGGCCGCGTCGCACGCGTTATAAGTCGTGACCAAATCTCGAATCGGGTAGCCAGGGAATTCATGATGGATCTTGCCTGGCTCTTCACCCGTTTTGGGATCGTTCTGCTGTCCCTGATGCAATGCACAAAATCGCAGCTGATCCTGCATCATCTCAACATCTTCAGCCAAAATCGCTGAAATTATGCTGTCACGGGTAAAGTTTCGGGGGAATCTGGGGAGTCCAGCATTGTAGACTTTGAGCGCATCTCGCTCTTGCAATAGCTCAATATATGACACAGTTAACGTCTCCAGTTTATGGGCAGATGCTTCACACCCCGTTGAAAGTTTGATCGCAAAAACTCGATCTCACCAGCCATTTCGATATCACCCATCCGGGTTAAGACTTGGCTAAAAATCGCCTGCATTTGGGCCCGAGCAAGGTGCGCCCCAATACAGAAATGGGGTCCGAACCCAAATGACAAATGGGGGTTGGGGCTGCGATAAATATCAAATTTGTCGGGATCCTCAAAAACAGTTTCATCTCGATTAGCGGCCGAAAACGATACGACGATCTTGTCACCGGCTTGAACCGCTTGCCCAGCAATTTCGCAATCGGCCGTGGCCGTACGCCGAAAGTTCATGACTGGTGTCCACCAACGCAGCATTTCGTCAACGGCCGTCCCAAGCAGGGACGTATCACTTTTGAGCAGGGCCATACTCTTTGGATGCTTAATCAGTGCGATCATCCCACCGGGAATACCATTTCGTAATGTTTCATTCCCTGCGACGGCAAACAGCCAAAACAAATTCTCAAATTCCTCGATTGACACTTGCCCATCTTCATCATCGATTTGGGTGAGCAAGAGTGACATGACATCGTCACCGGGATTGGCCCGCTTGTCTTCGGCCAGCAGATGGGCATAGGTATACAAATCAAGCATTCCGGCTCGGCTGCGTGGGTCAGGCAGATGGCCATTTGCGTCCGGCCGAGGGCGCATCTTCATCGCTTCACGAGCAATATCACTCCCTGTACTTTCATCAAATTTAGCTGAACCAGCATAATCGGGGTCAAGAAAACCGATGACACGATTGGCCCAATCAAATAATAAAAGGCGGTCCTGACGCGGCACCCCCAACACATCAGCCAAAGTTAAAAGAGGCAAGTCGGCCGCGATATCTTTGACAAAATCACAACTCCCAGAAGATTTCCCGGCAACGACACGATCAATAATATCCCGTGCATTCGACTGAATCCCAGCTTCGATTTTAGCGATGGCGCTGGGAGTAAAGGTTTTATGCAGCAGGCGGCGTAGGCGAGAATGTTCGGGCGGGTCCATGTTGAGCATCATGCGGCGAACATAGGCGAGATCTTCGGCCGTCCCAGGGTCACGAATCTGTGTGCCTCCCAATGCGGATGAAAACAGTACTGGGTTGCGCATGATGTTTTGCACATCAGTATGACCCAGCACCAACCAGTAACCGCTCCCGGCCGGATAGCCGCCTAGAGAAGGCTCATCGAGCCAGACAATTTTGTCTTCACGACGCAGTTGATTTAGAAGTGGATAAGGGACGCCTTCCACATAAGTCGAAGGGTTGTAAAGCGGTTGGGCAAACTCGTTCATCGGCAGTTACTCAATAAACCTTTGTTTTTTACGATAAACGGTCGCTTGGCTTTTTGATACAAGCTCGCCAGAGCCGCCATTTTTAACGCTGATATCGTACAGGGCGATTGGCCCATTCTGCGATAGTTCGGTGCATTCAGCGATGAGTGTGTCTCCAGCTGCGCCTGCCTTTAAAAAGCTAACCGTAACATCTAAGGCAACCGCCATCTGTCCGCGTGAGTTACTGGCGGCCGCGAAGGCGATGTCCCCGAGTGAAAAAACCAATCCACCATGCGTCATCCCGTGAAAGTTCATGAATTCAGGTTTCACTTTTAACGAAAATCGGCTGTACCCATCTCGAACTTCTTCTAGTTTGGCCCCCAAATGGTTGGCCCACGGGTCTGCTGCGATGTGTGCGTTTATCTCTTGGCGTTTTGGGTTTGTCATATAGTTGTAAATGACCCTTGAGAATTTAAAACCCCCAAGGGTCGAGGGTTAATACCTTAATCGGCCGGATGCCATTTTGGCTGGCCATCAGCAAGTGTAATCGTGCCAAACACACTATCTGCAAAATGACCATCGCCAACCAAGACATTACTTCGAGCCAAGTCCGCATAAATCCCCTCGCGGGTTGCGCGCCCTTGAGCCGGATCAATATCAAATGCGACAAACCACTCAGCTTCGTAGAACTGAGCTTCTGAATGGAGCAGGTCCGCAATCAGATAAACCTCTTGATCACCAGCCGTGATGTGCAGCGAAATATGGCCGGGTGTATGTCCGGGCGTTGAAAGCACCTTAATTCCTGGTGCGATCTCATCCCCTTCATCGATGAAATTGAGATGCTCTTTCAAAAACGGTGCCACCGCTTCGGGGTGCATCCCCATCCCACTTTCATCTGCACTCCAAAAATCCCAATCCGTCTTGGTTGCCATATGTTTGGCATTAGGGAATGTCAGCTTGCCATCTGTTGAAGTCCAACCGACATGATCAAGATGGAGGTGGGTAAAAACAACGTCGGTAATATCTTCGGCCGCAACACCGGTTTTCGCCAAACTGTTCATGAACTCACCGCCGATAAAGGGGCCAAATCCAGGAAACTCAACCGTCTGCGGACCAAATCCAAGATCCATGATTATCTTTTTATCGCCCGTTTCGATCAGAAACCCGCCAATCGATACAACCAAGCGCCCTTCATCATTGAGCAACCGTTTGTACTTGGCCCAACCTTCCGAACTGGAAGCTGGATACATCGCCTCTGGCGTAATATAGCCCCCCCCATCATTTAAATAAGTAATTTTAAAATCGCCTACCGTTTTTGATTGAACATCTGCAAATTTTGCCATCGTTATCTCCTAGATCTAATCAGACTATTTGACCTTTCGTTTTATAACTCATCCCCTGAACTTGGGCGATGAGTGTGCCATCTTGATTGGTTACAACAACACCACAAGATGCGGTCCGGCCGCCGCTGTCGTGTGTGACGGCGGCAGTCGCTTTTAATTTATCTCCTAACACTGCCGGATTACTAAAAATGATATTAGCAGACAGGGTCACACAGGCTTTGTTCTCAGTCATGCAGGCGTAAGCAAACGCATGGTCGGCTAGGGTGAAAATCAGACCACCTTGACAATACATATGGCTATTCACCATGTCATCCCGCACCTCCATTTCAGCCACACACCGGCCGGGAGTCATCTCAACCACTTCGATCCCAAGCAGCGTCATAACCCTCGTGTCGATCTGGCTCAGCCTTTCGCCAACTTTTACCGCTAATGCTTGTTTATCCATTCATTTTTTATTCTGCTAAATAAAATATTCCACTTTGGAAAATACAGGATTTTTAAAGAGTTGCAAGGTGGGTGAGCCAGATTCTATAGAAACGGCTCACCCATCTAACTTAGAAATTCATCATTCAGCCAGCCCCCTTTACTTTTCAGCTTCAGCAGTTGGATATAAACTTGTCTATCACTAACCGCCATTTGCTAAACACGACCAAAATGAGGAAATATGAAATTTGGAAAACTACCAGGAATAAGCAAGCCGATCTCAAAACTGGTCCAAGGGACCGTTATGCTGAATGGTTTTGACCAAACCACAATAGATCAACTGCTGGATGCGGTCTTAGCGTCCGGAATCAACACCTTTGACACCGCTCATGTTTATGGGTCGGGGCAGTGCGAGATCGCTTTTGGCAAATGGCAAAACAGCCGTGGCATTCGGGAAGACATTGTTATTTTGGGTAAAGGGGCGCATCCGTACGATGGGAAAGTGCGTGTCACCCCAGAATGCATCACCTCAGATATTGCCGAATCGCTTGATCGGATGCAGACCGACTACATCGACCTTTATGTGCTCCATCGAGACGACGTCAATGTTCCGGTTGGGCCGATCATTGATGTGCTAAACGATCACCTAAAAAGCGGGGCGATCCGAGCGATTGGCGGGTCGAACTGGACCACGGCGCGTTTGGCCGAGGCCAATGCCTACGCTAAGGTCAATGGCTTAACCCCGATGCAATTCAGCAGCCCCAACTTTAGCTTGGCTGAACAGGCGATGCCTCCTTGGGAAGGGTGCACCACAATTAGTGGCCCTGAATATGCGGCCGACCGTGCTTGGTATACCAAGCAAAAAATGCCGCTATTCACATGGTCAAGCTTGGCTGGTGGTTTTTTCTCCGGCCGGTTCACTCCCGATAATCTAGACAGCTTTGACAACTACTTCGACAAGCTTTGCACAGAGGTTTACTGCTACGGCGATAATTGGGGCAGGCTTGAACGAGTCAAACAGCTGGCTGAAAAGAAAGGTGCCTCTCTAGCTCAGATCGCTATCGCCTATGTGCTCAATCAGCCGTTTGAAACATACGCACTGGTGGCCGCATGGAAACCGGAAGAAGCGGCCGACTCCGTCAAAGCGGCCGAAATCGAACTCACGGCCGAAGAAGTCGCTTGGTTAGAAGGGTAAATCTACCCAACGTACGAAAACAATCAATCTAAAATCAATCACAAAAACATGAGGTTTATATGACTCAAGAAACAGTAAAAGTTGGCGTTGTCGGCTGTGGAAATATCAGCGACATCTATTTAACCAACTCAAAATGGCTAAACAATATCGAAGTTATCGGCGTGACAGATTTACGTCGTGAAATAGCAGAGGCGCAAGCAGAAAAATATGGGATCGGCACGGTTTATGACTCGATCGAAGCGATGCTGGCAGATCCGAAAATCGAGATGGTATTGAACATCACCCATCCGGCCGGACATGCCTCTGTGGCACAAATGGCGGTTGAAGCGGGCAAAAGCGTCTACAACGAAAAACCGCTCACCCTCGGCCGGGAAGATGGGAAAAAGTTGGTAGCCACAGCCAAAGCCAACGGCGTATTAGTCGGTTGTGCCCCAGATACCTTTTTAGGGGCGGCCCATCAAACGGCCCGCAAGCTGATCGACGATGGAGCGATTGGCAACCTTGTTTCAGCTAACGCATTCATGACGAGTTGGGGGATGGAAATGTGGCATCCCAATCCGGACTTTTATTTCAAACCAGGTGGTGGCCCGATGTTTGACATGGGTCCGTACTATTTGACCGATTTGGTCTTTTTGATGGGGCCGGTCGCCAACGTAAGCGGCATGGTCACCACCGGCCGAAAACAGCGGACGATTACCAGCCAGCCGCTAGCAGGAACCACGATTGATGTGGAAGTGCCAACCCACGTTTCGGGTCTGATGCAGTTTGCCAACGGCGCAGTCGGAACAATGATCCAAAGCTTTGATATTGCAGGGTCTAATACACCCCATATCGAAATTCATGGGGATGCTGGCTCGATTAGTGTGCCGGACCCGAACCGCTTTGGTGGCACCGTCAAGCTCCGTAAAGGTGGCGAGTCAGAGTGGAAAGAAATCGATTTAACCCACAGCTACACCGAAAACAGCCGTGGGTTGGGCTTGGCCGACATGGCAAATGCGATTCGGAATGGCGGCTCACATCGAGCCAATGGTGACGTGGCTTATCACGTTCTGGATCTGATGCATGCGTTCCACGATTCGGCCGAAAACGGCAACCATGTGCGCATCGAGAGTAATTGCAATCGGCCAGAACCGCTGGCGAGCAATAATATTTATGGAGCACCACCTGAAAGCTAATCGGCATTTCAGGCAGGAATAATGACAAATTTGTGAATTGGTTGGATCAATCGGTTCACAAATTTGTCTCGCTCAAAAAGGAACCTTCTTATGAAATTTCAAGATCAGGTCGTCATTGTCACTGGAGCCGGTTCCGGCATCGGCCGGGCGATTGCCCAGCTGTTTGCACGCGAAGGTGCCACAGTAGCGGCCGCAGACATCGCACCGAAATTGGCGGCAGAAACGGTTAGCCTAATCAAATCCGACCAATCAGCCGGTGGGCAAGCTGTCGCTTATACCGTTGATGTAACCAAAAAACAGCAGGTAGACGAGATGGTTTCGGCCGTCAAAGAACGCTTTTCTCGTGTTGATATTCTTGTCAACAATGCGGCTAATTCAAGCGGCAACGACATCATGACCATTGACGAAGAAACCTGGGATTTCAATCTAAACCTCGTTTTAAAGAGCGTCTTTTTGTGCTCAAAAGCGGTTCTCCCAATTATGGTTGAGCAGAAAAAAGGGGCGATTGTCAATATCTCGTCGATCAACGGCTTAAGCGCGCTGGGGATGGAACCGTACAGTGCGGGCAAAGCGGGCGTTATTAACTTGACCAAAAATATGGCGGCCAAGTACAGCCACATGAACATCCGCACCAATGCGATTTCCCCAGGCACGGTTGAAACGCCCCACTGGGCGGAAGCCCTCAAAGAAAATCCGAAGTTGCTTGAAGAAATCGGTGAGGAATGGATTCCCATCGGCCGGGTGGGTCAACCTGAAGATGTCGCTAAAGCGGCGCTATTCCTAGCCAGCGATGATGCGGCTTGGATCACCGGAACAAACCTTGTTGTCGATGGAGGCATGTCGGCCGTAGGCTAGCATTTCAGCATTTCAGCATTTCACTTTGATGGTAAATTTCTCCTTTGGTGAGTCTAGCTGAAGTGCTGAAAATAAAGGTGTGAACGAAGTTCACCTAACCGAATCTGCTGAAATGCTGACCAGCTAATATTATGAATATCACAATTTACAACGAATTTATACACGAAAAGAAAGATCCTAAAGTAGGCGAAATCTATCCAGACGGCATTCATGGGGCGATTGCCGCTTTTTTCAAAAAACAAGATGGGATTGGCACTGTCCGTACCGGCACGCTTGAAGAGCCAGAACATGGCTTAACCCAAGCAGTCCTCGACGACACCGACGTGCTGCTGTGGTGGGGGCACCTGCGCCACGGCGATGTAGCGGACGAAGTTGTCGAGCGGGTTCATGCGCGCGTATTAAGCGGGATGGGGCTAATCGTGTTGCACTCGGGCCATCACTCAAAAATCTTTCGCAAGCTGATGGGAACGAGCTGTTCACTCACTTGGCGTGAAGCTGATGAACGAGAACGGCTCTGGGTCGTAAATCCGTACCATCCAATCACAGAGGGCATCGGCGCCTATATCGAGCTTGAAAAAGCGGAGATGTACGGTGAGGTGTTTGATATTCCAGAGCCGGAATCGCTTTTATTTGTGAGCTGGTTTGAAGGTGGCGAAGTGTTCCGCAGTGGGGCAACTTGGCACCGCGGCCGTGGAAAGATTTTCTACTTCCGGCCGGGTCATGAAACCTACCCTGTTTTTTATAATCCTGAAATTTTACAGGTCCTTCTTAATGGGGCGCATTGGGCCAAATTCAGCGGCAACACGGCCGCTAGAGGCATCATCGATGCCCCAAATGTTCCGGTTGCAATTGAAAAAATTTCTAAAAAAGAGTGATTTTTGATGTGCTATGGCCCCTTCGCCAAGCTCAGAGGCCGTAGTTCATCATCCCGTCAAATTAAATTATGTCCAAAGAAAACGATCCTAAAAACGCAAAAATTTCCGCAACCATGATCGGCGTTGGCGGCATGGCACGCCATCATATCCGCCAAATTTTGACCAACTTTCCCAATACCTCTTTTCCCGTTGTGTGCGAACCTTCGGCCACGCAATATCAGGCGACGGTTGAGCTATTTGAAGAATTGGGCAAACCGGTCCCTGCAAACGAGATTGACGTTGACAAATTAGTCGCCACCTACGGCGATCAGCTGGATGCAGCATTTATCATCACGCCGCATAAATTCCATCACGATCAAACGGTTGCCTGCCTGAAAGCTGGCATCGATGTGCTCCTTGAGAAGCCGATGGTAATGACGGCCGATGAAGCGAAAAGTCTCATCAAAGTACGAGATGAGACTGGGCAGCTGCTCGTCGTCGCATTTCAGGGCAGTTTGTCTCCTGAAGTACGCCTAGCAGATGATCTGATCCGAGCCGGCACCTTGGGCACAGTGCGCAACATCGATGCCCAAGTTTGGCAAAACTGGAACGGCAATCACATGGGTGAATGGCGCCAAAACCCTGAACTGTCGGGCGGCGGTTTTATGTTTGATACAGGGGCCCACATGCTCAACACCGTTAGTGATTTAGCGGGAGAGCCATTTGTTGAGGTCGCGGCATTCCTAGACAATTTAGGCAAGCCGGTTGATATTTTAGGCGTCGTCATCGGCCGATTGGCATCTGGCACCCTCGTCACGCTAAACGCCTGTGGTGATGCATTTGAATCTTGCCAATCAGAGATAAGAATCGTCGGCACCAAAGCGATGATGCGCACGGGCGTTTGGGGCAAATATTTAGACATCCGCTACAAAGGGCACCATCCGTGGGCAGCGATTCCTGTGCCGCCAACATTAGGGGTTTGGGAACAGTTTATAGCGGTCCGTTCAGGGCTGATCGAAAACCCGTCACCACCTGAAATCGGATTACGCATGGCACATTTATGGGACGCGATAAAAGAGTCGGCCGCAAATGGTGGGAACACAGTTAAGATTTCACCATAATGGCGATTAAACCCCCTGTTTTACCCAAACAGCTTCAATCAACCTCACTTACCCATGGAACTTTAAATACAGATGATGAAGAATATCATCGCTTACGATTTGAGGGGGGATATTTTGAAAGTGAGTCTGTTGACTACCTCAGATTTCAGCAGGTTGCGTTTCAAGATGTCCGGATCGAAAGCTCCAGGATTTTGGCACCACGACTCTCAGACGTCCGCCTACAAATGTGCAGTTTGACAAACACAAGTTGTGAACAGATTGTGGCCAGAAGAGTCGAGTTCATTGAGTGTCAATTACTCGGTTGGAATAGTTCGAAGGGGCATTTTCAAGATGTCCTCTTTCGGGGGTGCGACATTCAATTAAGTCTGTTTCGTTTCTGCACGTTCAAATCTGTTAGATTCGAGGAATGCAACCTGCAAGATGCCAGCTTCCAAGGCTCGAATTTGTCAAATACAGTCTTTAGCAATTGCACGCTTAATAATGCTGAAATGTCCCAAACAAAATTAGCCGGAACCGACTTTCGTACGTCAAGCATTGATGGGTTACGAGTGGGTATCAATGAAGTAGCAGGTGCAATTGTGGATCACTTTCAAGCTGCATACTTGGCGAGCTTACTGGGGTTAATTGTCAAAAATGAAGACGAAGATTAAATTGAAATGATGGCGCAAAAATAATTGGCATCTTTTAAAATACTGGTCTAATCACTTAGAGGATAAAAATCGAACAACTATGGACTCAACCCCGCAACTGCCGCTGATTCTAAAACCTAACAAACTTAAGCTTGCAAGCTCGCTTCTGCTGTCGGTCGTTTTTACGGCCGGAGCAATTTGGATGCTACCAGCGGTTCCTTTTTTAGGGACAGTTATGGCGATATTCTTCGGCTTATGTATTCTTGTTTTTGGAGTGCAATTCTTCCCAGGGTCTGCCTATCTTGAATTAAACGATGATGGGTTTTCAGTTGTCCACCAGTTCCGGGAAAAAACTTATAATTGGGCTGATATTGAAGAATTCTCGACCCATAAATTCACCGGCAATAAAATTGTGACGTGGACATATACCAAAGCTTTTCAAGTTCAAGATTCAGACCGTACGTTGGCGAATCGAGTGATGAAAACAGAGGCTTCTCTGCCGGATTCGTATGGCATGACGGCCGAAGATCTGGCAAAAATGATGAATGCGCTTCGGCAGAAATACCGGTAACGGTTCCAACCTTTAGCTTTCTTTCAGCTTTAAAAATAGTAGCCAAGCAATTGCCGTCGCAAAAACAATTACCCCCCCCATCACCCAAAAAGCCCCACTCAAAGTCCGATCCGCAATTGAGCCTAATGCAAACCCCATAGCTGCTTCATAAATCGTTGCCCCCATGTTTATCAGCGAGAGCGTTGTGGCACGTGAGTTTGAATCAATATGCTGGTTGATAAGCTCAGACATCAGCGGCCGACTGAGTTGAATTGAGGCGATAAATCCGATCACCATAATCACAGCCCAAATCGGTTGAGCCTGCCAAGCCATGCCGAAATAAAAGAAAGCGGGCAAAATGATAGCGAGCAACACCGCCCTGTAATGGCCCATCTGCTGTTTTAGTCTCCAAGCATTGATAGCCACAAATATACCTAGAAAAGCGCCTGCGGCCGGTGCCCAACCCAACCAAACGGCCGACACACGACTTATGACAAAGTATGGCTGATAGAGGTTGAGCAGATAATCACTAAACGAATTTGAAAAGATCAAAATGAGAGCAAAGCCGATCAAGAGCGAACTTGAAACGATTTGCTGCCAGCCCGCTTTCACGTTAACAAAAAAGCCATCTTCCTCTGATTGATCCTGCATTTCAGACTGATCTGATTCATCAAGCCTGAATGCTAAAAAAAGAGCAATGGTCAAAGCGGCAGCCGTCATACTGATCATGATCTGAAAATTGGCTGTTGTTAAAGCTAGATTCGTTGCCAGTACACCCCCGATAAGAGCAGAGACGATATTGCCCGCTCGCCCTCCGGCCGATAGTCGACCCATCGCCCAAGTCATGTCATGTTCTCGATTGCGGGCTTTTAAATCATCAAAGAGGAATGCCTCTAACGCCCCTGAGCTAAAAGCAAACCCAATGCCTGATAAAACCGAAACGCACAGCAAGACACCATAGTTTTGGGAAAAGATAAATAAAACCTTCCCAAAAAATTGCAACAACAAGGCGATCAGAATTGATCGTTTACGGCCGATTCTGTCTGCGATAAGGCCGGTCGGAATTTCTGCTAGAAAGGATGAAATCAGGATGGCAGACCACAACGAATTAATTTGCCACAGGGAAAGTCCTCTTTCTTGCAGGAAAAGAGTCATCACCGGCGCATAGAAAAAGAGCAGGCTGAAAAAAGTAAGTAGGGTAAGTTTCGTTAAATTATCAAATCGAATGGGTCTGGCTTTAGACATATTAGCACTCTCATTAAGAGAGTGCTAATATAACTTTAGGGCAACACCTTGTCAACCGGCTCCACAAAATACAGAATCAAATGAGCAAACACCCATTTAACGCTACAAAATTCGAGCGCGAACCTGCGAACTAATATAGTCGAGCAGCCCCACCACAATCGCAATTGCGATCATCATGACGCTGGCTTGGCGATATTGGAGCAGGTTGATCGCCTGTGCAAGCACAAACCCGATCCCACCACCGCCGCCAAAGCCGATAATCGTCGACATTCGCACGTTGATGTCCCATCGATAGAGGGTAAACGCGATGTAGGGTGGAATGATTTGCGGGATGACCGCAAACACAATCGTTTGAATGCGGTTCGCTCCAGTCGCTGTAATCGCCTCAAGCGGCCCTTCAGCGATGTTTTCAACCTGCTCAGAAAAGAGCTTGCCTAAGGCGGCTACCGTATGCAGAGTCAGCGCCAACACACCAGCAAAGGGGCCGATGCCGACCCAAACAGCGAAGATGATGACATAAACCAGCGGCTCAATTGAACGGATTAGATTGAGAATACCGCGCACCGTCGTGTAGATAATGGTTCCGATTGGAATCGGCCGCTTAGGCTGAATTAGGAACCCGACGATCAAGCCCAGAACCGCGAAAGCGATAGCTGGATATACGGTCCATTCAAACGGCCGGTCAAACAGGTACAACCAGTTTAAAAAGCGAGCGATACCATAGATGAACACACCGGTGCCTAAGCTGGTCATCACGGCCGTCACGATTTTTGCTGTGGCGTTCGACTGGTTCAACACCGCTTCCTGCCCATAGCGACTGCCAAACGACATCGCGACAAGGGCGGCGAAAAAGCCGATGATGCCAGGAGAGAATACAGCCAAGAATTCAGAGATAAGTGAAATAAAGCCGCCGACAAAGCCGAAGATACCTAGGTTTTCTTCGAGCCAATCTCCGGCCGTTAAGCCAAAGTCTGTCAATAATCCGATGGCGAACAGCCCTAGCAGCAGGGCCAAAATAAATTTCACAGCGGAAATAAGTCGTGTATCAGTTTCAATTCTAAATTGTGGAATATAGGTTGCCAGCCCCAGCAAGCCCAGCCCCAAGATAAAGGCGATGAGTGGAGAAAGACCCAATCCATTTCCGGCCGCCAATAAAAAGCGAATAATCGCTCTTGCAATGAAAAATCCGATAGGAAAAGCGACAATGCCGGACATAATTGCAGCCAGAGGTGACCCAATCGTCACCATCAGGTTGCGGGCAGCAATAAACGAAATCGGGATCGACAAGAGGGTTCCGACCGTTGTTGCCAGCAGGGCGAGCAGAACTGTTTCAGTAATTTTATCGAGCGTCGTTAGTGATGCTTCGCTCAACCCGCTGATACCGGTCTGCCATTTCTCTTCAACTTCGATAAGCTGTGGTTCATCCGTTTCGCGAATATCTGGCATCGTCAGGTCAACGGAAAAGTTCCCTTCACCATCTGTACGAAAGCTCGACAAGGCCCGGGTCGTGGCGAGTTCTCCAGGTGGATGCCAACGCAAAATGCCGGAGGTACGCGGCCGGAAGCCTGTCCCTGAAATGCGAATGTTTTCTTGAGTCGTTGAGGCACAGTTGGGGGCGATAATCGCTGTTCGCTCCCCGATAACCGTTTGTGACCCTTTGACCTCTTCACCACACGGCATGCGGATGGTGATGTCCATGCTGCGAATTTCTTCGTGGTAAGTAAAAAAGTCCGGCCGGGCCAAAGCGCGTAACGCTCTCAATGCGGTCTCTTGCCGTCTCTCATCAAGCGGTTCCTCTAAATTGACTTCGGTTGCCTGGGTCGCAAACGAGTAGACAAGAAAGATGGCGATTATCCCCAAAACCATCATTAAAGATCGGTAGGGAGAACGATTTTCGTCGATATTTTGATCAAACATGGTAACTCCTTTTTAACCGATTCTTTCGGCGTCTTTGCCGTAAATGTCTTTAAAACGCGCGTCATCAATTTCGGCCGGGTCGCCCTGAAAAACAAGCTCACCATCATTGAGTGCAATCACATGATCACTGTATTGCTGAACCAAATCGAGAAAATGCAGGCTGACCATCACCGTAATCCCATCTTCTTGAGTGATTTTT
>JBGCDP010000311.1:0-27809 GCA_045105475.1 Anaerolineae bacterium | reverse complement strand
GCTGAAAAATGAGCGAACCAGAACAAGAAGGTGTCATCAAATTTAAGATGACTTACACACAAGCAGACCCGCTATCGGCCGAACAGCTATCTGAACTGAATGCATGGCGCAAAATCATGGTACTAATGGGCATGATCGGCCAGTCACCCTATAGATATACCGGGTATGGATTTGGCAACATCAGCCGACGACTAACTCCGGCTGAAAATCCGGCCGACACCAACGAATTCTTGATAAGCGGCACACAAACAGGCGGAATTAACGACCTCAAGCCGGAACACTATGCCAAAATCTTGAGCTGCAACGGAGTTGAGAATCATGTTATTGCTGAGGGACCGATGAAACCCTCCTCTGAATCGATGACGCACGGTATGGTCTATCAGTTAGACCCGGCCGCGCAATGGGTGTTCCATGCACATGACCCCTATATTTGGACCCACGCCAAAGCACTAGGTGTTCCGGAAACAGGGATCGATGTAGAGTATGGCTCGCCTGAAATGTCGGCCGAGGTTGGACGCCTGTTCAGTGAAGGGCTGGTGCAGGAGCAGAAAATCTTTTCGATGGCAGGCCATTTAGACGGGATTGTAACGTTTGGCGCCACGGCCGAAGAAGCAGGTGCAGTGCTGATGAGTTACTTGGCTAAAGCGGTCGCAATAGACAACAATTTGTAGGGGTCGATGGGGTCGGGATCAACTTAGCTTCGAAGAGAATAGTTGGTTCCGACCCCGTCGCCCCCCACGTCACGTTTAACCACCAAACACACGATCATACATCACTAAACTGCCTGCCACCGCCACATTGTACGACGGCCGATGCACCGCCTCTAGACTTACCAAATGCTGACACTGTGCCAAGATCTTAGGTGGTAACCCATGATCTTCTGAGCCTAACAGATAAATCGCTTGCTTCGGGTGCTTAAACTCACGCAAGGGAACCCCGCCCATCTCAACAGCAACAATTTGTGCCCCACGCGGCCGATTGGCGATAAAAGCGTCCCAATCTCGGTAATCCCAAAACGGAATTTTACCCATTGTGTGAAATGAATCGCTCGACTGCTTTTTATATTTATCGTTGATCGTAAACACCCCGGCCGCACCCAGCTGGTAGGCCGACCGCCACAGGGTTCCTAGATTTTCTTCTGTCTTGCCTCGATATATTCCGATTGTGAAATAACTCATTGAACCTACGGTTCAGTGGCTAGTGACTAGATGCTACCCACTAACCACTACCTACTAAAAACCAATTGCATACCCATCACGCCGTGGATCAGCCCCACCCATAAACGAGCCAGACTGCAGATCAACCTGAACCCCTTGTCCGCCACCTACTTCCATTGAAAAGCTTTCGATGATGTTGAACTCATGCCCTTTTGCGCGTAAAGCATCTAATACTTCAGTCGGGATACGATCTTCGGCCGAAACTGTTACACCTTGCTGGCTTAAGCGCACCCGTGGTGCTTCGATAGCCGCCTGAATATTCATATCATGATCGATAACGTTCATGATCATCTGCGGCGTCGTTTGTAAAATGCCGTAGCTGCCCGGTGTCCCCACCATAAAGCGCAGTCTATCATCTTGCCAAACCTGCACCGGAGACATACACATCTCCATCCGTTTGTTGGGGCCAACAGCGTTTGGACTGTCCCGCTGAGGGTCCATCCAGTGCAAAAAGTCGTTGAGAGCCAACCCTGTACCAGGGACCACAACGCTTGAGCCAAAGAGTGCCCCCAGGCTTTGGGTCACACATACAGCGTTCCCGTCCGCATCAATCGCATCAAAATGGGTCGTGTTTTCTTTTTGTACCCACTTAAACGGATCTCCCGCTTCCACTTCTCCATCGAGCTTATTGTTTTGATACCGTTCACCCACAGACGGCCGTGCCCGATCCCCGATCTCTTTTAAGCGTTCGGCCGCATATTCTTTTGAGATGAGGCCGCTCGTTGGGGACGGGTTACCATTTTGCTCGAGCGTGTAGGCGATCCTGTCGGCCGTTGTCAGCTTGGCTGACTCGATAAACAGGTGCAAAAATTCAGCACTGTTGTGCCCCATCTGCGCTAGATCAAAATTCTCAAGCATATTCAACTGTTCTAAATATTGGATCGCTTGGCACGGTGGCTCTGGCACATAAATCTTGTGGCCACGGTAGTCGATGTGAATCGGATCTTGATAAAGCACCTGTAAATTGGCAAGATCATTGTGATTGATTAGCCCACCGACATCTTGCATATGACCCACGATTCGGTCAGCGATTTCGCCCCGATAAAAAACATCGGCCCCACCTTTAGCGATTTTGCGGAACGTTTCAGCTAACTCTTTTTGCACGACGATGTCTCCAGCGTTTACAGGGTTTTTACTGGTGAAATAAGATTGATTCCCGGCCGAATACTTGAGGATATCTGGCTGATCCCAGTTGTAGAAAAAAGCATTTTTCACCGTTAACGCCACACCGTTTTCAGCATAGTCTATTGCGGGCGCAAACACATCGGCCGGGTCCATCGTCCCATAGTTTTCAAGCGCAGAAAGCCAGCCAGCACAAGCCCCTGGTATAATCGCCATTTTGGGCCCTTTCATCGGCATTTCATCACCCTCAAACAGATCGATTGTCGCCTTTTCAGGTGCGGTCCCCATGTAATCGATCACTTTATGTTCATGCTTTTTGGCGCTATAAAGGTGCATGTAGCCGCTCCCAGCTAAGCCGGACATGTATGGCTCGACAACGTTCAGCGCAGCGGCCGTGGCTACAATCGCATCAATCGCGTTCCCTCCTTTCATGATCATTTGAATACCAGCCAGTGATGCCAATGGATGGGCGGATGAAACCATCCCCCGTGTACCGGTTACGGTTGACCGGTGAACTGCCCCTTTCGATGAAATAGCCATGAAAAATCTCCTTATTCCTTCTGTCCTGAATAAATTGCTCTATTAAAGCAGTTTTTCAGCTTTTAGCTATTTCACTTTGCTAGAATCGCGAGTCAGAGAGCAAGAGGAAGTGCAAAGACAAATGTAGTTAGCCCATCTTTTGAAACGGCCGTCAAAATGCCCCCATGCTGCTCTGCAATTTTTGCCCCAATCGCCAACCCCAGCCCATTTCCAGGATAGGGAGCCGCTTTGGGAGAACGATAAAAACGCCCGAAAATCAGTTCAGTATCACCATTTAAGCCGATGCCATTGTCTGAAACAGTTAAAATTGCAGACTCGGCATCACTTCTTAATGCGACCTCGATCTTGCCCTCTGCTGGAGTAAATTTCAATGCATTGTCGATTAGGTTTTGGTACAAGCTCAACAAGCTAGGTGCATGTCCTTCAATCCAAATCGGCATAGATAACAGCTGTTGAGAAAATTCAATACCTGCCTGTTCAGCTTCGGCCGCAATGCGTTCCGCCTGCCCCTCAATCAATTGCACAAAGTCAAGCTTCCCCTTTTCAATCGGCACCGCCCCATCCAATTCGGAGAGCTGTAAAAGATCGGCCGACAGCGTTTGAATGCGATCCGTTTGATCCAGTGCTTGATTTAAAAGATGACTCTGCTCGTCAGATATGCCTGACTCCAATAGCTCTAAATTTCCTTTCAACGCAGTTATGGGCGTATTGATCTCATGAGCAGCATCAGCGACGAATCGACGTAAAGACAAAACGGTTCCATTGACCTGCTCCGCCATCTGATTGAAAGATGCAGCCACTCGGCCGATTTCGTCCTCGCGCTCAATCTTGGATCGAACAGACAAATCACCGTGACCCATTTGTTGGCTCACAGTGGCCAATTCATCCAAAGGTTGCACCAATCGGCCGCTCAGCCACCAGCCAAATAATGATGTCAAGACGGTTGCTATGGCGCCTGCCAACATCAGGCCCCATGCCACGCTTTTAATGATAGATCGGCCGTATGCTGGCCCTTTCGAAAGCACCAGATATCCAATTTCATGACCTGGCTCAAATTCGATTGGGACACGGACAATTTGTTCAGATCGCAGTTCGCTGTCGGCCGGGTCTCGCAATGAGGTTGCCAATAAATTAAGAGGGGTGAAAAACTCTTCCTTTAAAGCGGCACTTCCACTAACAGACGCTTGACTACGAATCGATTGCACCCCATCGTCCAGCAAAATTTCCGCTTGAAAAACACCTCCATCCGATTGCAGATTTTGCGTAAACTCCTGTTTTACATCCCCACTCACAACCTGCAAAACAAGTGTTGCCACCCCATTTCGTTCACCTGGCCCCCCGGAATCGACAATCAAATCCCCATTGGCTAAATATATTTCAATACGAGTTTGAGTTAGAAAGGCAAAGGTATTTGCTTGAGATTCGATTAAGGCAACTTCAGTCCCATCGGTAAACAGGCCGATCAAAACATTGCTCATCGCCCGGCCGTTTTGCCTCAAATATTCAATCTCTTGTTGACGATAAAACTGCTGTAAGGTAAAAAGCAAAATCGCTCCTAAGCATATAGATGCCAGAAGCGAGATAGCCCCGTATGTGAATGAAAGGCGCCAACGGATTGAGCCTGAAAACATGTGGTTGAAAATAGACCAGTCTAGTTTCTGACACCAGACTGGTCTTAATTTACCGAATCGGTGTAATAACTAACACGTCGGCCGTAATTGTGCCGCCGTCTTGGCTACCCCAAACTTGAAGCTTCGTATCTTCGCCAAGGTCATCAAGTGATCCAGTTTCGATTGAGCGGGACACCGTCATCTCACCTGCGTCTAGATCAGCTTGAGTCGGTTCTGGTGGTTCAGTCAGTTCAAGATAAACCTGAGTGCCGGCCGTTAGTACCACCTCAACCAGCGGTCCACTGTGCGAGGCACTAACCGCCATAACCGGTTCTTGGTCATTGACTTGCTCAACATTTACTTCAACATCGATACTGCCTGTCCCAATCGAAATCGTGTCACCCGTTTGCCCTTTGAAAATACCATCCACGGCCGAAGGGCCATCTGGTAATTCATCTGGATTCTCAAAGTTAACTGTCACTTCTCCGGCCCGTATAGTCTCAACACCATCGATCACTTCAATATCTTCAACCGCAATAATCATTTGCCGTTCTCCGTCTTCTTGAGCCGTCGCTGAAGTGGAAGCAAACCAACCGGGTGTAAATGTAAATGCCAAGGCTGCTAATATAAATCCCGCAACAGCACCGCCTAAAATCAATAATTTTTTCATTTGTTTCTCCAAAATAGTTATGTTTTGTTCTCGTTATTTCCTGTGTTCAAACACATTTTGAAGATTACGCGGCCGGTATATCAACACGGTTTCGGCTAGATTACAGTTTCGTAATCTCAGGTTACGGTCTCTTAGGCAACCAGCCGATAACCGACCCCAGGGACGGTCAAGACCAAAGACGGTTTGCTTGGATTCACTTCAACTTTTTCCCGTAACCGTCGGATATGCACGTTGACCGTCCGCTCGCTCTCAACATCGTCATATCCCCAAACCTGCTCCAATATTTGCCCACGTGCGAGTGCTACACCGGGATTACGAGCTAAATACACAAGCAAACGAAATTCTGTAGGTGTAAGCGCAAGCTGTTCTCGGCCGCGCTTAACCGCGCTCCCATCTAGATCAATGAGTAAATCATGCAAGACGATCTGATTCGATTCGGCCGCGCTCAGCTGCCCAAAGGCACGCCTAAGTAACGCTCGCACCGTCGCCAACAGCTCGCGTAGACTAAACGGCTTCGTCATGTAAGCATCCGCCCCCATCTCCAGACCCAATACGCGATCCAGCTCATCCTTCTGCACCGTCAACATCAAAATCGGCTGATTGTGTTTCTCTGCCCGAAGTTGGCGGCAAAAATCAAAGCCGGAACCATCTGGCAAACGGACGTCCAAAATTATCAAGTGTGGGTTTTCTGTTTTAGCAGACTCAATCCCGGCGGCGCCAGAGTTATGCCAAACCACCTTGTAAACCTCACGCTCCAACGCTTCAATTATCGTCTGCGCCACGGCCGGATCATCTTCAATTAGTAAAATTTTTTCAGTCATGTTGCTTCTCTTATCCAAAAAATCTTTCAACCTCACCCTTTTCCAGCCTATCAACTTCGCCAACAGTTTGCAAAACAGATAAGATAGATTTTTCATCAAACAGCGAGCCAGCAGGAGGAAAAATGTCAAATAGTGCAGCAGAAGTTCATGCCAATGCAATCGTCATCGATCCCTGTGTTCAATATTTAATCAGCCGAACCGAACGGTCAGACAAATCAGGTTTAACGGCCGTGGGGCTCACCATTCCTATGCCAGGCGACGACATGGTCCAATCCCTCAATGAGGTGCGTGGCTTCTTAAACGTCATCGCCAATGAGCCTACATTTTGCCTTGCAGACACACCCCAAGCGATTCGAGATGCTAAACAAAATGGGCAGATTGCACATATCATGCTGGCTCAAGATTCGCTTTTTATCGGCCATAATTTAGAAAACTTGTTGCTCTGGAAGCAGCTGGGGCTACGTGTCATGCAGCTCACCTACAACGAGCAAAATCTAGCAGGTTCCGGCTGTCTAGAATTGCACGATGGAGGCTTAACCCAGTATGGCCGAGTGCTTATCCGCGAGATGGAACGCATAGGGATCACGCTTGACTTGACCCATGTTGGGGAAAAAAGCTTTATGGAAGCGGCCGCCGTCGCCACCCAGCCGCTCCTCGCTACCCACTCAAATCCTAAAAGCGTCGTCGACAACCCCCGTAACATCACTGATGAACAAATCAAAGCGATTGCAGACTCTGGCGGTGTTGTCGGCGTCACCACGTGGGCACCACTCATTTGGGATGGCTCGCCCGGCATGCCAACCCTTGATGATTACCTGCGCTGTCTCGAGTATGTCATCGAGCTAGTTGGTGTTGATCATGCCGGTGTTTCAACAGACTCAATGGGAACATGGGGCGCTTATCCGCGCCACGACCCGAATCCTGATGCGGTCCCATATGGCAGTGTAACGGATGAGTTTGATCGTATTGCTCAGCCTGAAGATGATAACAATCGTCAGCCGTCTGACTTTAACGGCATCGTCGATTATCCAGTCCTCACTGCCAAAATGGTTGAGCGTGGCTACAGTGAAGAAAATATCCACAAGCTTTTGGGCGGCAATTTCCTACGAGTGTTTGACGCCACGTGGAAACCGGAGTTTTTCCGTTAAATATGAAACTTGTCTCGATTGGTGAAGCCACGGCCGACTATTATCCTAATATCGATAAAACCCTCGTCGGCGGGATTTCGCTCAACTATGCGGTACAAGCCAAACGGTGTGGGGCCGAGAGCGTCTCACTCGTAAGCTGCGTCGGCCAAGATGAGATCGGCGAGCTGATCCTGAGCTACTTGGCCGATGAGCAGATCGATGCATCGCATGTTGCGATTCTCGATGGAAAAACGGCCCACTGTGAGATTGTCGTGCTCGAAAACGGAGAACGCTATTTCCCACCTAACAGCTATCACCAGAATGTTTTAGCCACATTTGAACCATCAGCGGCCGATCTTATATTTATTCAGCAACATGACGTTTTAGTCTCCCGTTACGACATTTCATACACCAAAGCAAGCTTCAACAAAGTGATGTGTGAGCTTGATTTCAGCGGTAAGCAGGTGGCTGATTTTGGTGACTGGTTCGATTACAACGGCCGACATCCAGCCATTTTCCCGTATCTTGATCAGATCGATCTTGCCTTTATCAGTGGCGACCAAGCCACAATTGATGCTTTTCTCCCCCTTTCAAAAACTGCAAAAGCGCAAATTGTGATCACACTAGGAGAGAAAGGGAGTCTGGCTTTAGTTGATGGATCAATTATCAAACAACCCATCATTCCGGTTGAAAATATTGTCGACACCACCGGCTGTGGTGATGCGTTTCAAGCGGCGTTTACCGTCACTTATTTCCAGACCAATGATTTAAAGTTGGCGCTCCAAGCTGGAGCTAAAAACGCATCTAGAACGCTCCAACATTTTGGAGCCAGCTAGATTCTCAAAATGAAAAAACTCTATCCTGTCATCCACGTTCGCAGCCTGGAGCAAGCCTTACAGAATGCCAAGATCGCCTTCGACGCCAATTGTGA
Organism: Anaerolineae bacterium; assembly: GCA_045105475.1. Taxonomy (GTDB): domain Bacteria; phylum Chloroflexota; class Anaerolineae; order Promineifilales; family Promineifilaceae; genus WTJY01. The sequence continues at coordinate 19,771 of JBGCDP010000311.1, read as the reverse complement.
CGGGATATTTTTAATTAATCATGAAAACAAAGATGGGATACGTGAAATACTTTATCCTGAGCTACTCACGATTCATGCGGCCGTTCATCGGCGTTTTCCGGACTGGTGGATCGGTCTTAATTGTCTTGATTTGCCCACGGCCGACGTGTTCCAGCATCTCAATCCGGCCGTTTCTGGCGTATGGGCCGACAACGGGGAAATTGACGAAAGCGAACCGACCCAGCCAAAGGCTCAACAGATTTTAAATGCGAAGAGGGCGTCAGGCTGGCAAGGCGCCTATTTTGGCGGTGTCGCGTTCAAATATCAGCGGCCGGTTTCAAATTCGGCCGAAGCCGCCCGCATCGGTAAGGAATATATAGACATTGTCACCACCAGCGGCCGGGCCACCGGTGAAACCCCATCAATTGAAAAAATTAGGCGAATGAAACAAGCCATCGATCCACGGCCGCTAGCGATTGCAAGCGGTATTACGCCTAAGAACGTTGACCAGTATTTAACATGGGCAGATATTTTCCTAGTTGCGACCGGTATAAGCTCAAGCTTTTATGAGCTTGATATTGAAAAAGTGCGCCAGCTAAGCGACATCGTGCATAATTGGGTTTCAACTTAAAATTTCTTCGAGCGAGCCACATTTCATCTTTTTCACCCAAATAAATCATGCACAAAAATATTTTTATTGTCATTCCTTTTTTAGCTATCTTTTTATTTAGCTGTTCGCCACAGGCCACAACTGAACCAATCGAATTAACGGCCGCAATTCCGACTGTTCAACCACCCAACACCTCAACCCCATTCCCAACTGCAACTCGCATACCAACTCAGACACCGATTCCAACAGACACAGTTGAACCTACGATTCGGGCCACCATCCCACCATTACCCACCGCCACCGAAATCATTGTCCCCACGATAGAGCCGACAGCGGTCCCGCTAACACAAACCTATGCGACTGCATTTTCAATCAGTGGCGAACCGATTACCGTTTTCGAGTTTGGAACAGGCGACACTGATCTTATTTTGATTGGAGGCATGCATGGGGGTTATGAATGGAACACCGTTTTACTGATGTATGAAATCATCGACTGGCTCAATGAAAATATTGACGTCGTTCCCAAAAACATGAAAGTGTCAGTTATTCCGGTTATGAATCCTGACGGACTTAAGCTGATTACAGGCAGCTCTAGCCAGTTTTCGCGAGATGACGTGCCGTTTAATGCAGACCCCGGCCGTTTTAACGCCAACGGAGTTGACCTTAACCGAAATTGGAATTGCGTATGGGAGCCGATCGGTTTTTGGCGCGGTCAAGAGGTCGATGCGGGTGATTTTCCCGAATCTGAAAAAGAGGTACAGTCGATCCGTTTTTTTATTCAAGAAATCAATCCGGCCGGGGTTATTTTCTATCACAGTGCGGCCGGGTCCCTCTACCCAGGCTACTGCAACGGCATCGTAGCAGATGGGACCGATGCACTTGTGAATGCCTATGAAGGTGGATCCGGCTTTCCTCAACCGACAAGTGGCGGTGTTGTATTTAGCTATCCGGTTACCGGAGGAGCGGCCGACTATCTGGCGACGATTAATATCGCCGCTTTCGAAGTTGAACTCACCAACCACAAAGATACCGAATTTGAGCGCAATCGGGATGGACTACTATCTATTTTTGAACTATTAGGAGAACAACCCGCAGTCGAAAGCGTTGAAGCAAGCGAGGAAGAGATTGAATGCCCGCCTGAAAATGAGCCTTTCGAACTTACCGGTCTTGATGACCCAGCAAGCTATATCGGCCGACATTTTGACGAGATCCCGTTTGGTTGGGATTCGGAAGCTGGGTTTGTCATCGATGATATCTATCTTGCTGACGTCATCCAACGGGACAACGACTACATTGTCTGGCTTGAGGAAACAATCTGCCGCTACGCGAATAACGGTGGCACATCACCTTATACCGAAATAACTGACATCCTATTTTTGCCCTTAGAAGAAAATAGTGGAAACGGTCCTCGAATTATTACCCACACTTGTTGGTTCATAGACGATTATTTAGATTCAACCGAAGATTTAAGAGATCGAGGGCGAGAAGATATTGTCGCTATTGGACAGTTTGATAATTATCGCGAACCTCCAACCCGTATCGATTCAGCTTGGATTGCAAACACACAAACAGGTAAGTTTGAGCCACTAGACCCTGAACTCATCCAATGTTACGGAATTTTAGGCCTTTAAAATATGTCGCTTTGTCTCTTCAATATGCTTTTTCAAATAGAAGGTGAACGGTGTGCCACCGGTCCCAACGCCCTCTTTTGTGTTGGCTGGTTTTAAGATATACAACGCTGCATATTCGATATGCCGAATCCGAAATTGCCCTAACTTTTCAACCGCATGGTTATATGCTGATCGCAAGTTAGCCCCGGCCGACCCTAATCCTACAATCGCCTCACGCACGTTAAACCCTTGCTGAAGCTCATAAATTAAATTTCGGTCGCTAGGCGGCATGTAGTCAAACATCTCGATCAGATAGACCCGCATCTCATCCCGTTCATGCTGAATGCCCAACGCTGCATCGATGGCGGGCACAATACTGCTCTGAGCGCCGGTTTCCCCACGCAGCTGCACCGGCCGATTTTGATACGCTTCGACCCCTTCATACAAGACTCCATCTGGGAACATCTCATTATCTTTCCACCCAAACATAAACGGCCGTACTCGATTGAAATAGATATATGGGTCGCACCGCTCTTGCATCTTGCCTAAGATGTCGTACATGACCTGCAACGTATCACCAATGGTGGTTAGATGGGTCTCAGCGGCCGCATAGTCTCCATCTTGCATCGCAGACTGCAGAGGCTTAAGGCACAAAACGGCCGGGGCCGCATTCGCCTCGATCTCCGTATGTAGCGTCACAAACCATTCCTCATCCATCCCCCCTAAAAAGTTTTGCAGCAGCGTCAAATTTTCGGCCGCAATCGGTCCATTTGGATCGATTTTTCGCCAGTTGACCAACCCCTGTAACGCGTATGACAAGATTGGTGGGATGCCCAGCTTACTGGCAATCGTATGAAATGGAACCGACAATTTCGCTGGAACGGTTTGAACATGCTCATTGTGAGAGCCTAAAACGTACAAGCTCGTTAGATAAGCAAATAGGTTAGCCGCACGCCATTGTTCTGCCTCAGTTTGTAATGCATCTAGTGGAAAATCTGGTAGGTCTAGAACTTGTTTTCTTAAATGACGAGTCAGCACGAGCTTGCGTAAATCAGCACCAAAGGCTTCCCATTCGGCGCAGGGGGCTGGCAAATGAATCAATGGATCTTGATCTGGTAAAAATCCGCGTGTAAATTGTTTTTGGTTATCGATAGTCATAAATTCCACTTAGCATAATAATATAGCGCGTCGGCTGCCACTCAGTTGCGCCAAAGAGAATGAGATATTGAGACTCACAGTTTTGACAGCCTTGCACTAAATAATAAGGTGACCCCATCCGCTCTCGGCCGCTGAGCCGTTCGCATCGGCTTAAAAATTCCACAGGGTCAATCGACCGCAAATCAGGCTCTGCCCACACCACGCTTTTACTATCGGGCACCAGCGGAGCAGAATCAATCCGCACCTCGCAACTTCGACAGGTAAATGCGACCTGATATTTTTCAAAAGAATCGCCTTCAACTCCTTCAGACCCATCAAAGGCTGAAGTCCAATAGGCTTTGGGGCTTATCAAATAGGGCTTAGTCAGCAAAAGGTCATCCATGAATTTGAAACTGGCGGCGTCCGGCCGAATACGCATCGCCACCGTGGCAATCATTCACCACGATGACCGGGAAATCTTGAACCACCAAACGCCGAATCGCCTCAGTCCCCAAATCGGGATAAGCAACAATTTCAGCCGATTGGATTTGGCGAGCTAGCAAAGCGGCGGCACCACCCACGGCCGCAAAATAGACAGCTTCATGCTCGATTAAATCTGCCTTCACCTCAGCATTCCGATATCCTTTGCCGATGAGGCCCCGTACGCCAAGCTCTAAAAGCGGGCGCGTATACGGATCCATTCGGCCACTCGTCGTCGGTCCGGCTGGACCAATCGCAGCCCCTTGTTGCGCAGGTGCTGGGCCGACATAATAGATCGTCTCACTTTTCAAATCGACAGGCAATTCTAAGCCGTTTTGCATCTCCTCAAACAAACGCTTGTGAGCAGCATCTCTCGCTGTCAGCAACGAGCCACTCAGCAATACAGTATCACCTGCTTTTAAGTGGTTAATGTCTTCATAATTTAATGGGAGTTGGATCTTTTTCTGCATATCGTTTTCAGTCTATCAAAGTCTAAAACCAAGCTGATTCTAAATGATAATGGAAGCTCGCCTCGGTGCTGAACAGTTCAAATTCACAGCTACCGGCAGTGCAGCGATATGGGTCGCAAAACTCTCAATATGTACGTCCAATGCTGTCACCGTGCCACCAAACCCCTGAGGCCCAATCCCCAATGCATTAATTTCTTCGAGCAATTCTTGCTCCAACTGAGCCAGATGAGATTTACCCGATGGCTGGCCCAACGGCCGCATCAAAGCTTTTTTTGCAAGCAGGCCAACCCCATCAAACGAGCTACCCAAACCAACCCCTACTATGATCGGTGGACAGGCGTTTGGGCCAGCTTGTTCGACCGTTTCAAGGACAAACTGTTTCACCCCTTCACGACCGACGCTGGGCGGAAACATCTGCATGCGGCTCATTAATTCGGCACCAAATCCTTTCATTGCCAAAGTTAGCTTTACTCGATCCCCTGGCACAATCTCTGTGTGAACGATCGCAGGTGTATTATCGGCCGTATTTTCGCGCAATAACGGGTCGTCAATGACCGATTTCCGCAAATCAGCATAGCCATCCTTGACGCCTAAATTGACCGCTTCGCTAATATTCCCTTCCACAAAGTGAACATCTTGCCCCACTTCAAGCATCACAATCGCCATACCGGTATCTTGGCAGGTTGGAATTTTCTCTTGCTGAGCATAAACTGAATTATCAAGCAGTGTTTTGAGAATAATCCGACCGGTTTGTGAAGCCTCACGCTCTTCAGCAATGCGCATGGCGGCCAGATAATCGGCCGGTAGCGTATGTGCCGACTGCTGGATGAGATCGCACAGTGTGTCTTGAATGATTGAAACTGAAAGTTCTCTAACCATGGATTCGTTCTCCAAAGTCCTCCTGCTGACTACAGGAAGTTTCGTGCCTGTTTTAAGTGCTGCCGACTTCCCCTTTTTTAACCAGTAGTTAGAAATAAAAAAGCCGCTTGTCGTTAGCACATCGCTAGCAACAAACGGCTTTATCGTACCTTTAAAAAGCACCCCAGGAAGGAATCGAACCCTCAACCTACGGATTAGAAGTCCGGCGCTCTATCCATTGAGCTACTGGGGCAAAACTTTAAAAAAAGACTAGAGTGAATAATTTTAATCAACTCAGATCAAGTTTGCCAAAACTAATCGATAACGGGCGAAATTCCTTGATAAATTCTTGTACCGCCAATCGTTCGCAGCACAACGTCAGGTGTCCGGCCGATCTCGGCTGATATTTCGCTAACGGTCATTGGCTGGTTCGCATTCGCTAACAGCACGCAAAATACCGCATCTACCAGCGAAGATTTCTGTGCGAAGTCCTCTGGCAATTGGCGGAAGTATGTATGTACAACATACTGAAAGCCGTCAACACGACGAACTTCACCTGTAGCCATATCCACAATATCAACTTCATCGATTTCAGGATTGAAGTGAATATTGTCAATACCGAGTGCTTGCAAGCGTGTTGCTAGATACGCTTTTAAATCCATGGTTGAACGATCCCACCAATCATAATCAATATGAAAACGGCTGCTCTCGTCAACTTTTTTATTACCTTGAAGGTTTATTTTTGGTCTTCCTGCCATATTTAAATATTAACCGTAATTATCTGTGTATTAATTAACCGCACTATCAACTACTGAATCCGTTTTGAATCAAACTGCCAGTATTGATCGCCAACAGAAATAAATGCGGGGTGACGCACAAGTTCAGCAAACACAACGCCAGATGGAACACGGCGAAGCATATTGATGGCACTGTACAACGTTTTCGCATGCACGGTGCTTTGTGCGCTCTCACGAGTTAGATCTGGGAAAATTTCAGCCAATAGCTCATTAAGCGAACGCTGGCTACTCTTCCGATAAATCGCATCTAAAGCAGCAACCTGATCGGTTCCCACAATCATGAGGTCGTCATAGTCACAGCCGATGTTTTTCTTGCGAAGCTCAAACTTGACCCGACCTTCTTCGATGCTGGCCAACCGTACATATTCTTTGCGTTCTTTTCTGCGGCGGTCACAACCGATAATCACACGGCCAGGCTGGTCAGTTGGGGTTAAATTAATATACCCACCAACCGGAATGCTATTGCGCTCAAACCAATCTTCTAAGCCAGTAATATAGCGATTTTTGCCAGCGACCCAAGCGTTAAATTCTTGGCCCGTCATATCATCAATCAAAGTCACTAATTGTGTCTGTGACACACCCAATGGGAACAGAGGGCGAACGCGTGATGACAAAGGCAATGTCCCACTAACCAGATGAGGATAGGTGATTGTGATTTTGACCGTTTGTTTAAGGTCGGCCGATTCTAGTTCTGACCACTCATCATCAATCTCTCGTTCAATTTGGAGCAATTGTGAACCAAATAGAGCGCGGTCAAATGAAATGGTTTCATACTGTAAACGCTCAGGAACAGATTGAACGTCGGCCGGAGTTAAACGATGTAAGAACCACATCACACGGCCGGGAGGTGCAACTTCAACAAACCGCTCGTCCTGCTGCAAATGATAGTTAAGTGAAAATTCTTGAACCGACGGTTTAACACCAGAGTCCATATCAAGATCAACTAAAATTTGTGGAGTCGTTAGCGGACCGCCTGCATTCATATCAAGAATCGCTTCAGCTAGATGTAAATGACCCACATTGACATCTGAGAACAACGACTTAATAAACCACTGATCGGCTAAACGAATAAATTCTTCATGCCCATTGAGCCTGTCAACCAAAGCATCAGAAACAACATCACCATAAAAAGCGACTAGTTTTTCAACATCCGGTTCATCACTCTGTAAAGAAGAGAGTCCATCGCCGGTATTTAATGGATGATCAATATCAAGCTCTGATGCAAATTCTTTAGAACGGCCAGCAGTAAAGTTAACCTCTATCGACTTAAATTCACCATATTGCGGGTTTTGAGCATCGCGAATATTTGCGACTTCACCATGGGCAAATTGCATCGATGGGAAAATGATTTGGTCCCCAACCGCATAGCTTCGCAGCGGTTGGTAAACTGTGCGCCCTTCCAAACGACGTTGGAGGTCTAATTTTTCAGCCCCGATACGTGCCACAATAATGGCGCGAACGAGCGTGTCTAGTTTTTGAGGCTCTTCGGTATCTATCAGATGTTGATATAGATTTTCAATATCTGAATCTGTTACTTTGAAGGATGATGCCGTCCAGTATTCTGGATCACTTGTCCGGATCTGTGTCACTTCGCTCTCCTGATTGAAGGGGATTTAAAATTTGTAGCGTGAGGTTCTCGCTCTGATCTATTCTGAACCAAACGATTATAGCCCTCGGGTTAGTTTCTCGCAATTTTATTGCGGGGTATAAAACTGATTTCTAAGGTCGTCTCTCTCTGGTAATAGCTATGCCCTATTCTTAACCAGAGGCATCCTTACAATTCATTCTTAGGTCTGAATCTCGTATGAGTTTTTTAGCGGAAGAAGCTCAATGTTGACTTTAATTGTTGATCCTGCAAAACTCCAAAACTATGGCAAAACTTACCCATTCAGAAATTAATCGCTTTAGTCGGCACCTCATCTTGCCAGACGTTGGCATACAAGGACAGCAAAAGTTGAAAGATTCGGCCGTGCTTTGCATCGGTGCCGGTGGACTAGGTTCTCCTGTGCTTATGTACTTAGCTGCGGCAGGCATCGGCCGAATCGGCATCGTCGATTACGACGTGGTTGATGTCACTAATCTGCAGCGTCAAATTATTCACGGCACAAAAGATGTCAACCGACCCAAAATAGACAGCGCGGCCGACCGTTTAACCGACATTAATCCCCATCTTAAAATAGACAAGTACGAAGTACCCTTTACATCCGCCAATGCACTTGAAATCATGGAGCCATATGATCTGGTCGTTGACGGCACAGATAACTTCCCTACTCGTTATCTAGTTAACGATGCGTGCGTTATCAGCGGCAAACCCAATGTATATGGCAGCATTTTTCGTTTCGAAGGACAGTTGTCTGTCTTTGGTGCACCCGAAGGGCCATGTTACCGCTGTCTATTTCCAGAACCACCCCCACCTGGTTTGGTGCCATCTTGCGCCGAAGGGGGCGTCCTTGGGATATTACCTGGCACAATCGGTGCGATGCAGGCGACAGAGGCGGTAAAGTTATTGTTAGGCATTGGGCGACCAATGATCGGCCGGTTGATGATTTATGACGCTTTAGAAATGGACTTTATGGAACTTAAAGTCGATAAAAAAGCAGATTGCCCGGTTTGTGGCAGCCATCCAACCGTGACTGAATTAATAGATTACGAACAATTCTGTGGCATGCCAGCCCATGATCACAGTGATTACACAACAGGAGATTCAAATATGAGTGACAAAACACCAGTCCCCGGCATTACCCCAAAAGAGCTAAAAGCTCGCATTGATGCTGGCGAAAAAATCAAGATTTTAGACGTTCGTGAACCACATGAGTGGGGCATTTCTAATCTTGAAAAGTATGGGTCATTTTTGATCCCCAAAGATTCAGTTGTGGGTCGTGCCAACGAGTTTGATCCAAGTGAAGAGATGGTTATTCAGTGCCGAAGCGGCGGCCGAAGTGCGGACGTGATCCGCTGGTTACAGCCTTTGGGCTTCAACAACCTGCTTAATCTCGAAGGTGGGATCAACCTTTGGGCCAAAGAAGTTGAAGATGATATGCCCACCTACTAATTACTAATTTGTTTATCGGCAAATAGTTAAATAAGTAAGGATTGCAATTAAATACACATCGGTTGGGCAAGTCGGCCGTTGGAACAATTCATCGATGGCCGACACCTAATAACTCAAACAGGAGATCACCATGAAAGCGATTTGGAATGATGTAATCATCGCAGAGAGCGACAAAACAGTTGTGGTTGAAGGCAACCATTATTTTCCAGCCGACTCAATTAACCGAAATTTGTTCACTGACAGCGACCATACAACAGGCTGCCCTTGGAAAGGGACTGCCAGGTATTACAACCTTACCGATGGCAACGGACTTGAGAATAAAAACGCAGCTTGGTATTATCCTGACCCAAAAGATGCGGCGATGAATATAAAAGATCATGTCGCATTTTATCCGGTTGTCAAAGTAACTGAATAAGGCTTCCTTCTTAATTTTGAGGGAGCCAGAAATCAGCCTAAGATGCCAAAATCAAAGCGTGCTAAATTATGAGTAGATTAGGATTAGCGTTCGGTGGTGGTGGCGCAAGAGGGGCCGCTCATGCAGGTGTTTTATACGAGCTGGAGACTATTGGGCTCAAACCAGAGTTGGTTACCGGGACGAGCATTGGTGCACTTGTTGCAGCTTTGGCAGCGTTTTCAAAAAGCCCAGAAGAAATCCATCAATTTTTTACTGATCTAACATTTGGATCTCTATACAATTTCCCAGGTAAAAGTCCATCTCTCTCAAGTTTAGCTCGCTTTGAATCTGTACTCGTCAACATGCTAGGTCGGCCGGATTTTAGCGAATCTATCATCCCGCTATCGGTTGTTGCAACCAACCTTGTCACCCGCCAAGAAGTTATTTTAGATCAAGGAGATGTTGTATCAGCCGTTATGGCTTCAATGGCATTCCCAATCTTACTACCACCAGTCGAGCGTAACGGACTCTTGTTAGTTGATGGTGGGCTAGTCAACAACGTTCCATTCGATGTAGCGCGGGCTCGGGGGGCAACAACCGTTATAGCGATAGACTTAGGCAATTCAGCCCCATATGGCACTGAACCCATCGCTTCCACTTCAACCTCAACTGGAATTTGGGCGCGGGCGCTTAATCTCACCAAGAAACGGCCGACATTCCAAGTCATGACCGCAGTCACTGACATTATTACAGAAAGGTCAATGCAGGCTCGTATGGCAATATCTCCGCCAGACCTACTCATCCGCCCTGCAATGAAGCATGTTGGATTGATTGACTTCGATATGACTCCGGCCGCCGTCTTATCAGGACGTAAGTCCATACGAGAAAATCCTGAAATTATTGAAAAACTTCAACAATGGTGTAAAAATCCTTCTACCAGCTCTTGATTTATGAGGTAAATATGGAACACATTCTAGGTATAGACATCGGTGGAAGCGGAATCAAAGGGGCACTTGTTGACCTGACAAAGGGAGAATTTGCGTCTGATCGAGTCCGAATTGACACGCCAAAGGGCTTTTCGATGAGTGATGTCTCTGCTGTTATTAAAGACATTGTTAAATCATTCAACTACAAAGGCAAAGTGGGTGTCGGCTTTCCAGCACCTGTTCGGCTAACAGATGGTGAGGTTTTGGCTCATCCAACCGCCCATCACTATCCTGGCTGGAAAGGTCAATCTGCCTCGCAAGCTTTCTCAGACGCTGCTGGCTGTGATGTCACAGTCGTAAACGATGCTGACGCAGCCGGCTTGGCTGAAGCAAAGTACGGGGCTGGCATGGGTGTCAACGGAACGATCATTGTGATCACGTTGGGGACCGGTGTCGGGTCTGGGCTCATTTACAATGGCCAGCTCGTGCCTAATAGTGAATTTGGCAAACTTTACCTCAAAGGGCACGCAGACCATGCGGAGCAATATATGGCAGGCCGAATCAAAGATGAGCAGGATCTATCGCATACAGAGTGGGGAAAAAGGGTTAACGAATATCTGGTTTATCTGAATTGGCTCATGACACCTGAAATGATTATTTTAGGCGGTGGTATCAGCAAAAAGTTTGAGAAATACCAAGATGTCATCGATGTGAACACTACGATTGTGCCTGCAACTTTGCGTAACAAAGCGGGAATTATCGGTGCAGCCGCTGCTACGCAACAAGCAAATTAACCTTCTTTCAAGCCTAAAATTACAACCTTAGATGCATCAATCCTTAATTGCTTATCTAAATCTTTGAGTTGTGTCAAAAGTACGGCCGAAATTGCCATACTAGGTTGTTATCTGTACCCAAATACCAATATTTGAGCTAAAATATTGCACTCAATAGCTTATTGATTGATTAGTCATACCACGTTCTATGATCAACAATTAGCGTCAGTTTTGTTGCAATAAGTGGCATAATCATTTGGTAAGTATCAGACAATCGTTAGGTTAATCCTACCTGTAAACCCACATAATAGAGTTATATATCTATATAAGAAGCTTTATTACTGGTCTATCGGAGAAAACTCTAACATGAAACATTTGATGATTACAGGTGGTGCTGGGTTCATTGGCGCAAACTTCGTCCTTCATATGATGGAGAAGTACCCAGATTATAAAATTGTCGTTTATGACAAACTCACCTATGCAGGCAATCTCGATAATCTTCGAGAGGTTTCACATTTACAAAACTATACATTTGTTCAAGGTGATATTTGTGACGCTGATAAAGTTGCCGAAACAATTCAAGCTCACAATATCGATACGCTGGTCAATTTCGCGGCCGAGACCCATGTGGATCGGTCGATCCTTGACCCAGATGCTTTTGTCCGTACAAGCGTTAATGGCACATGGGTTTTGCTAGAAGCGGCAAAAAGTTTGAAGCTTGAGCGATATCACCAAATTTCAACTGACGAAGTTTATGGAGATATTCCAGAAGGCAAGTCATCGGTTGAAGGTGACCCACTTGAGCCACGCAGCCCATATGCGGCTAGTAAAGCGAGTGCAGACCTGATGGTTCAGGCATATCACACAACATTTGGATTACCGACTACGATCACACGTGGGTCGAACAACATCGGACCATACCAATATCCTGAAAAAGTGATTCCTCTGTTCACAACCAATGCTATGGATGGCAAACAGCTACCCGTTTATGGTGATGGGAAGCAAAAACGTGAGTATCAGTTTGTCATGGACCATTGTGAAGCAATTGATGCGGTATTGCACAAGGGCAATATTGGCGAAATTTACAACGTTGGAACAGGTGTAGAAGTTGAAAACATGCGCATGGTAGAAATCCTGATCGAGACCTTAGGTTGTTCACCAGATCTCATCCAGCATGTAAAAGATCGTCCTGGACACGATCGTCGATATAGCTTAAACATTGACAAGATTAAATCTTTGGGCTGGAAACCTCGCCATGATCCTGAATATGCCATTAAACGAACGGTTGAATGGTATCGGGACAATGAATGGTGGTGGCGTAAGGTTCGAAATGAAGATTTTGACAAATATTACAAAACCCAATATGGGGACCGGTTAAAAATATAGTTTGCGGAGTAGGGAAAGTCAGGGAAGTTTCTTGCACAAGGCATGGCGCCTTTTCAAGCCATGAGACTGATCTCCGCAATTAGTATTTGCCAAGCGTCCGAAATACTTTTTCTTTCGGACGCGTCTAAATATACAAATACAGAATACATTTAGGAGATTAGATACAATGAGTGATGAATCAAAAGCCGAAACTCAGAAAAGTCGGGTAGATGGACAAAATGGAGAGCTAATTTATCATGGCTACAGCATTATTGACTTAGGTGAAAATGCTGATATTGAAGAAGTGGCTTACTTGCTATGGAACAATGCATTTCCAAACTCTGAGCAGCTCGCTGCCTTTGATGCGGAGCTAAAAGCACTTCGCCCTATGCCAGACTCGTTCGTGGACATGCTTAAGGCATTTCCAAAAACTGCTCACCCGATCGCGGTTTTACGCACAGCGGTTAGCGCATTAAGCTTGGTTGATTCGGAAGCTGACAATGTCACACTCGAGAATTCGTTGAGCATCGCCAAAAATCTAACAGCGACCATTCCAACAATTATCGCAGCATGGGAACGTATCCGTAACGGAAAAGAGCCAATTGCACCTCGTGATGATCTTAACCATGCGGCCAACTTTTTGTACATGTTTACAGGTGAAGAAGCTGCGCCGGAAGCGGTTGATGCCATTGACAAGTATTTAGTTTTGCTTGCCGACCATGGTTTTAATGCTTCAACTTACTCTGCCCGGGTAACAACCAGCACAATGTCAGACATGTACTCAGCGATTACGACCGCAATTGGCACATTGAAAGGGCCAGCACACGGTGGTGCGACTCAAGCTGCAATGCAACAGTTCATCGAAGCCCATGAAATGGGACCAGCAGAATTCTTTGCAATGTGTAAAGAATCCGGCCGTCGTGTGATGGGTATTGGCCATCGTGTTTACAAGGTTGAAGATCCACGTGCAAAAATCTTACGCCCATTGGCTGAAAAATTAGCCGCTAGCCACGAACAAGGCTATTGGTTTGAAGTAGCACTGGGTGTTGAAAAAGCAGCTCGTGCAGACCAATATTTTATCGACCGCAACCTGTATCCAAATGTTGATTACTATTCAGCTCCTGCGCTTTACATGCTTGGAATACCAATGGATACGTTCACATCAATGTTTGCTATGAGTCGAGTGATTGGATGGACGTCTCACGTTCTTGAGCAGATGGAACACAACCGTCTGATCCGGCCGCTTGCGAACTATACTGGCCCAACTGACCTAAAAATCAAAGGCTAGAATGTAGCAATAGAATTTCAGAATATTCTCAAAAGCGTGGCAATTGCCACGCTTTTTTTTTACCTAAGCACTTAAAACTAAACAAGGAAACCCTGTAAACCTCATAAGTGTTTGATTGGGAAAGTAGCCAGCCCCCGATGGTTACGGATAATAATCTTTTTAGCACTATTTGGAGATTTTCTATGAAATTTCGATCTCTCGCCCTACTCGCACTTATTATCGGATTGGCAGCTTTCATCTCAGCCTGTTCTTCAACACCAGACGAAGGTTCAGTCACTCCTGAAGTGATAGCGGAAATTGCTGAGCCGATTCTTGACCCAACAGACACACCGACAGAATTACCCCCCGTCGTTATTGAAGTGCCTGAAGAAGACGATAGTGATCTGCTATCTGATCTTATGATTGAGACGGTAACTGTAAGCCCCGCACCAGGTGTTACCTGCTTAGATGAAAATTTTGCTTTGGCCTCAAGTATTTGGATTAGCAATATAGGCAGTATCCCGGCCGGTCCTTTTGATGTTTTTGTCAATGGTGAAACACTCAGTTTTGAAGGTGAGCTCTTCCCTGGAGATCGCAAAGAACTGCAGGTCGGTGGCTACGATTCGTCACCCGATATTCTGGTTGATCCAAACAACCAGATTCCTGAAAGCAACGAAGACAACAATGCTTTTGCTCAACAGCTACCAGAGCTCACCCCACCGCCACGTTGTACGCCAACGGCCGAACCTGCACCTGCGGCCGCCCCGGTCAATGCGATTGAGTTAGAGTGGGTTGCGGGTGGGTTTGCTAAACCGCTATTGGTCACACACGCAGGCGACGAGCGTCTCTTTGTTGTTGAACAACAAGGAACGATTCGAGTTATGGCGGCCGATGGCACGGTAGGGAACGTGCCGTTCTTAAACATGATTGATCGGACCAATTCTGGTCGAAATGAACAAGGGTTACTAGGGCTTACTTTCCATCCAAACTATCAGCAAAACGGCCGCTTCTTTGTCAACTACACCCATGCGGATGGGAGCACGGTTGTATCTGAATTTAACGTCACGAGTGATCCTGATCTAGCTGATCCCAATTCAGAACGACAGCTGATAAAGATTGAACAACCGTATGCTAACCACAATGGCGGCATGATCGAGTTTGGCCCAGATGGGTATTTGTATATCGGAATGGGGGATGGTGGCAGCCAAAACGACCCGGAAAATAGAGCTCAAAATCTGAACTCCTTGTTAGGAAAAATTTTGCGGATCGATGTCGATAGCGCACAACCTTACGGCATTCCGGCCGATAATCCATTTGTTAATGATGATAATGCTCGCAATGAAATTTGGTCATATGGCTGGCGCAACCCGTGGCGGTTTAGCTTTGATTCAGCTACAGGTGATATGCTCGTGGCTGATGTAGGGCAAAATCAGATCGAAGAAATTAGCTTAAACAGTGCAGGAGTTGGTGGCTTAAACTTTGGCTGGCGCATTTTTGAAGGGAATGAATGCAACCTAGACGATTGTTCAACAGGGGAGCTGCAACCGGCAATTGCTCAATATAACCATGTCGACGGTCACTGCTCAGTAACCGGTGGCTACATGCATCGTGGCAGCGAAAATCCCAGCTTGTATGGTAACTACTTCTTTGCAGACTATTGTTCAAGCCAAATGTGGAGACTTTTCCCAAATGCAGATGGGAGCTACAACATGGCGATGCTTAGCCGCCCAGGATTTTTCATTTCAAGTTTTGGAGAAGATGTTAACGGAGAAATTTACCTTACGAACCAAGTGGGTGGTGAAGTTTACAAAATCGTCCCTGCTCAATAAAATCGGCAGCAATAGCCCAAGGGCTATTGCTATACCACGCTTAAAAGGAGATAAGGTTGAAAAATAATAGTAATTTAGAAATGAAATACATGATCGCATTCCCCATCTTTCTGCTGGCTTGCTGTGCAGTGATGTTTTGGGCAACTTTGATTGCTGGCCCTTCAGCCAGCACAATAACAGGGGTAGTTTTAACGATCGCCTCCATATTGATGCTAACACGGCCGATTGTTGTCATGACGCCAAATTCGGTTGAGTGGCGCAATTTAATTGGTAGGACGGCTAAAACAGTCTCATATAAACCAGATTCGATTGAAGTGAAGGAAAACAGGGTTTTTATCGATGGACATAAGCAATTGAACATGTGGATGTTCAATATCAATGCAGACACCGTCTCTAAATATCTTGAGGAAAATCGATCAGCTTAACCAAACGAGATTGTCTTTGATGGTTATCAGGTACTTTTTTAGCCTGTAGTTCTCATCACCCACACACCGGCCGGAAACAAGATCAAATTTCCACTTATGCACCGGGCAGTAGGCCCGGCCACGATAGATTTCACCTTCGCGAAAGTCACCGCCTGCATGTGGGCATTTGGCTGAAAAAGCGATGAGCTTACCATCTACCCGCGTAATTACAACAGCCCCGCCCCCATGAGTTTCATCAAACTCGAAGGAGACGGGGCTGTTTTCATTTATATTTTCGGCCGGAATCTGTGTGCAAATCATACGGCCTGAATTATCGCACGAACGTGCAAAAGAGCACTAATTAATGGGCTGAAAGTTGTGCACCAGGCTGGTCATGAATGGCCAGTCGGTTCATCAACCCGTCACTAGACTCATTTAAACCTTTAATCGTGACTGGAATATCGTTTTTTCTGAACTTCAGCACAATTTTGTCAATTGCACCCACGGCCGTACCGTCCCACAAATGCGCATCGGTTAGATCAAGAACGACATCATCAAGCTGCTCGCTGAAATCAAACTGCTCTAGAAATTCATCCGTACTAACGAAGAACAGCTGACCAGTAACTTTATAGGTACGCTGTTTCTGAGTTTCATTTAATGAGCTAGAAACTGTAATAAGTTTAGCGATCTTACGAGCGAAGAAGAGACAACTTAGCAAAACACCGGCCGCCACACCCAAAGCCAAATTATGAGTATAGAGAACGGTCCCTACAGTTGCCAACATGACGATACTTTCGCTCTTTGGATAGATCATCAAGTTCTTAAAACTGCTCCAATCAAACGTATTAATCGATACCATGATCATAACGGCTACAAGAGCGGCCATTGGAATAATTTTAAGTAACGGGCCTAAAAACAGAATGAAGAGAAGGAGGTAAAGTCCGGCCGCCAGCGTACTGAGCCGTGTCCGGCCGCCGCTGCCAACATTGATAACCGATTGACCGATCATGGCGCAACCAGCCATCCCACCGAAGAAGCCAGTGATTACATTGGCAATACCTTGGCCACGCGCCTCACGGTTTTTATCGCTACCGGTGTCGGTCATGTCGTCAACGATGGTGGCTGTCAGCAATGATTCGATGAGACCAACGAGGGCCAGTGGAATCGCGTAGGGCAGCACAATCATTAAAGTCTCTAGGTTAAAGGGAACCTGCGGTAACAAGAAGACCGGCAGTGTCGAAGGTAGCTCTCCCATATCACCTACGGTCCGTAGTGGGCTGTTCATGACAATAACAAAGATGGTGATCCCTGCGATAGCGATTAGTGGCGATGGGATTGTTTTGTTGATACGTGGAAACAAATAGATGATAGCTAAGCCAGCAGCGATAATCGGATAAATAATCCAGCTTTCACCATAAAAATGTTCGAATTGAGCTTGGAAAATCAAAATGGCGAGCGCATTAACAAAACCAACCATGACCGCTTTTGGAACAAACTTCATATATCGGCCAAGTTTGAAAATGCCAAACAAAATCTGGATTAGGCCAGTAACAATTGTGGCTGCAAACAGGTATTCAAGCCCATGATCACGGACAAGGGTCACCATGAGTAACGCCATTGCCCCGGTGGCCGCGCTAATCATTGCGGGTCGGCCGCCAGTGAAAGAGGTGATTATCGCGATTGAAAAGCTAGCGTATAGGCCAACCTTTGGGTCAACCCCAGCTAAAATGCTAAAAGCAATCGCTTCAGGGATTAGGGCAAGTGCAACGACAAGGCCTGCAAGGAGGTCTCCGCTGATGTTGCTGAACCATTCATTTTTAATGGCAGCGGGTGAAAATTGTTGGGTATTGATCATCGTTTCCTTCTAGTAAGGTGTTTTCGGACTGAAAGTTTTTTCGAAAACGCCCAAAGTAGTGAAGTAAGCAGGCACAAAAAGCACGTCACAAGAGCGTGCCAAATATCCGGCACTGTCTATGCGCGCTAAAACAACCTCCCAAAAGGCATCAACAAATAATTGCTAAATAGCTTTAATAGGGTGGTATAAGTTTTTATTTTTTTGGGAAAAAGGTCAGTGCATCGGTTGCTAGGCCAGGCTGACTCGAACCTATTTAGGACGTTGGCGAGTGTAACATAAGGTTTAGGCACGCGGCAATTGGACAAATGTCCAAAAAACAGGGATACGAATCATACACTTTCGTGCTTTGACTAGACATGAAATTTACAGGATCATCTTTCAATGAACTCAATTTCGATTTAACAATCCTGAGCAAAAGGCGATAGAACATGATTCATATGAGTGCAAACAAAGAAGCAAAAGGGTGGTTTTTTGGCCCTTGGAATTCAAACGTACCGGTTCCGGTCGGCTTTGCGAATGAAGGCATTGACTTACTTCATTACCATGAGCAAATGTACGAAGTCTATCTTGTGGGGCAAGGCACTAGCACGATGCTGGTTGACGGCCGGGAAGTGAACTTAAAACAAGGAGATGCGATTGCGCTTGAGCCGAATGAAGTCCACACATTTACGAACAGCTCTGACGATTACTTCCACTTTGTTATTCATACACCATTCGTCAAAGGGGATAAAATTGTTGTCGAAAACAATCAAACTTAGAGGAAGAGAGAAAATGGAGAAAAGAATAGCTGTTGTTACTGGAGCAGCACGGGGCATTGGGAGGGCCATCAGCGAGGCACTATTGCGAGATGGTTTAAAAGTTATCGGAGTTGATATTAGCGAAGCGGAGTTAAATGCAACTGCGAAGGAACTAGCTAAAAAAGGGCTGCCATTTGCAGCACATACCGCAGATATTACCGATGTGGATCAGGTCAAAGCGGTTTTTGCTCAAATTGAGCACATGCATGGTGGGGTCGATGTGTTGGTTAATAACGCAGGCACCTGTTTTTTGACAGATTTTGTTGACATCACACCAGAGGAATTTAGGAAACAGATGGCAATTAATTTTGATAGCGCGTTTTACTGCTGCCAGCAGGCGATTCCATCGATGCTCAAGCGGCCGGGTATTAAGAAGATCGTCAATATTTCATCAAACGGTGCGTATAACTTCGATGTCTTTGACCCAGCCCACTATCGAGCGAGTAAAGCGGCGATGGATACGATGACAAAACACCTGGCACGCCAATATGCGGCCGAGGGGATCGCGGTCAATTCAATTGCGCCAGCTATGACCCGAACCGATCTATTTGACACAGTCACACCAGACATTTTGGCGAAAGCGTTAGCCGATATGCCCAGAGGAGAACCGATGCAGCCAGAAGAGATAGCCAATTGGGTCGCATTTCTAACCTCACCGGCTGGAGATTGCTCAAGCGGAAATGTCATTATTCTCAACCAGGGGCGCGATGTCCGCTAAATACAACGAAACACACGACTTTACAACCCGCTCAGTACATGCGGGACGCTACGAAGACAGTTCGGCCGTGCCGATATTCCAAAGCATTAACGCCCCGATTGAAGACCGCGTGGGTTACGTCAGTGCGGTCGGGGCAGTAGGCGGCCCAACGGTTGAAGCGATGGAAACCCTCGTTTCTGATTTAGAAGGGGCCGACTGGTCAGTTGCAGCTCCGTCTGGCATGGCAGCCATTAGCCTCGTGCTGTTCGGCCTACTTCAAGCGGGTGATCGCGTGGTCGCCCACCGCTGCATTTACCAGTATGCCGAACGTCTGCTCAATGAAGATCTAACTGAAAAGTGGGGCATTACAGTTGAGTGGATCGATATGCACGATTTGGCACAGCTTGAAACTGCGTTACAAACGCCGGCAAAATTGGTCTATTTTGACCCGGTCTCTAACCCAGCCATGCA
>JBGCDP010000310.1:0-4475 GCA_045105475.1 Anaerolineae bacterium | reverse complement strand
TGACATAAGAAGAGTCTCTTCGTTGATTAGTTTGCTTGTTTGTTGGTGAGTTAGTGGGGCTAACTGGCTAAGCTGATAAGACAAGCGTAGCGGCTAAAACAAGTATAGCTAGCAAGTTTATCAGATTTAGATTTAGGCTGGGATGGTTTTTGGGAATAGTTACAAGATGAGGGAAGCGCCTTACGAATCGATCAAAGCCAATCGGACAAACAGTAACCCATGGTCAGATCCCCTAACTGATTCTGTTTCTCTTTCAACGACAACCAACCCATTAGACACCACCGCATGGTCAATTGGTAGCCCTAGCCACATCGGTAGGAAAACGATCCAGCTGTTCTGGATGCCAAAGCCCAGCATTGAATCGGCCGTCTGACTATCTTCTAGAAAGCCTTTAAATCGCTGTGACCATGGTGTGGCATTGAAATCCCCAATCATCACTAGCTCGTCACCCCGTTCAATTTGCGCTTTACCCCACGTGGCGACCGCATCATATTCGACTTGCTGGTATTCATCAGCTCCAATGTGGTGCGGCCGGATGGCATGCATGCTCAACAGCTGAATGTCTTGACCATCTAAAACCGCATTGACACTCAACAGCGGCCGGACATTGTCTTCTGGTAAGTGGTTAATGCGTGGCGAGAAGACATCGAGCTTTGTGTCGTTGGCGATGAGCATCGCAGAGCCATGCGTATTCTCTAACGGATGGCTAAACACAAGCCGATAGTTGGGTAGTTTTTCTTCAAATGTTTGGACCAATTCAGGTGTGACTTCCTGCAAAAAAACGACATCGGCCCCGAACTGTTCAATGTCAGAAAAACTTGCTTCCCCCTTGTTGGTATTTAGATGCAAAATCGAAAGCGACGGGCCAACGGTCAGCGTCTGATCGGGCGAACCGATAAAGTAGGGGGCCAACACCACAAAGTTAATCGCAAATGCTAAAAAGGGGAGCAGGGCTAAGAGCCACTTTTTTTGTACCGCCAACCAGATGATGGCGGCTATAGACAGCACAGCAAAATGCGGCCGGGGATGGCTGTACCAGCCTAAGCGCCAATCAACTTGCGGGAAAAATCCCCCAAATGAAAGAGCCAAAACGAGGATTGCGCCGATCACCACAAAACTGTTTGCAAGCCAACCGGCTATTTTTCGCTTATTACTGTCCATAAGTTTTTATCTTTAAATTCGCAAATAATTGTTTGTAGCTGCCATTTTTCGTTAAACTTTGACAATGGCAACTGGAACCGGTGATTATAAACAACTCTATTACGCATCACGCGATGGTGATTTAGAACAGGTCAAACTGTTTTTAGCCGATCATGATCTCAACTTTTTGCATCCTGAATTTTTGACAGCCCCGCTGCATGAAAGCATTCGCAACGGCCATTTAGCGGTATCGAAATTTCTGCTAGAGCAAGGAGCAAACCCCAACTTGCGTGAGGGATACAGTGATGTGACTCCGTTAAAAATTGCGCAAGGTATCAATGATCAAGCCGCGATTGAATTACTGAAAGCACATGGGGTAATTGTGGAAGAGGGGTTTCTTCCCAGCTTGCGCAACCGCATCTCAACCTATTTTTCGAATTTAGTTAAATTTTGAGCCGTGCCTTTTGCGGCCGGCTGTTAGCTTAACAAAAGTTAGGCAGATTGATCGAAAATGCGGATAAACGCAATTCGATGCCCAGCCATCTCTTCAACCGTTAGCTTATAAGGCTTGTGCATCAAATGGTCCCCTTTCTTGGGGATAGCACCAAAAACATGTAAAAAATAGCCAGCCAGTGTGTTGAAGTCACCAGCTTCTGGGAGCTCAATCCCCAAACCATTTTTCAGATCAAGCAGTGATGTCGCTCCATCGACGACCCATCCTTTTTCCCCATGCTCAGTAAACGATGGTTGAGTCAGGCTGTATTCATCTTCGATTTCGCCTACGATTTCTTCTAGCATATCTTCCATCGTGACTAAGCCAGCGACAGAGCCGTATTCATCAACAACCACCGCAAAGTGAGCTTCTGAACGGATCAGCTGGTTAAATGCGCGAGGCAGTCTAACCGATTCCGGCAAGACAATTAAGTCACGGGTAAATTGACGCAGCTGTTTTTCCTCATCGGTCATAAGCAAGT
Organism: Anaerolineae bacterium; assembly: GCA_045105475.1. Lineage (GTDB taxonomy): Bacteria > Chloroflexota > Anaerolineae > Promineifilales > Promineifilaceae > WTJY01. Next base: position 2,361 of record JBGCDP010000310.1, on the reverse strand, counting down.
CTTTAATATGCAAATACCCTAAAAAGTCATCCAACTCATCTTCTATCACTAGAAAGCGTGAAAAACCGGTTTCTATCGAGATATTGCGGGCCTCTTCTGTTGTTAGCGTTGCTTTTAAGGCAACGATATTGGGGCGAGGGGTCATGATGTCGGCCAAGTCAGCTTCTGCATAATCAAACACACGGGTAATGAGATCTTCTTCTTGCTGATCGATAACACCATCAGACGCGGCCTGCTGTACGATCATGGCGATCTCTTCGGCCGACTCAAATTCAAGCGCTGTTTTATTATCACCGACTAGTCGTGTGATCGCTTTAATCGATACGTCCAACCCTTTAATCGGGAGCCATAGTATTTTCTGCAAAAAATTAAGTGGGCGGATCACTCGAATGGCAATTGATTCTGCATTTTGCATCGCCAACTGTTTGGGGACCAGCTCCCCAATTACAAGGGTGACATAGGTAAGTGTTAACACAATAATGGCCAAGGCTACATTGTCTGCATAGTCACCCACGAGCGGTTCAAGAACGGGGGAAAACATTCTCGCCGTTGCGGCTCCACCGACGGCCGAGGCCAAGGTGGCGACCAGCGTTGTCCCTATTTGGATCATCGCCAGAAAATCACTACTTGAGTCACGGGCACTTAGCACCTTTAAGGCTCGTGCATCCCCCTGATCGGCCAATGTGCGTAGCTTGGTCGGCCGTGAAGTAACGAAGGCCATCTCAGCAGCTGCGAAAAAACCGTTGGCCAATATCAGCAGCAGAATAAATCCTATTTCAATCATTTAGGTTAAATATTGTGACGAATTGAGGGCAACCGCCCTTGATGACACAGCTAAAAATCTTGAGTAAGCCGATAGTGTAAAACGACCCCCTTATAAGAAGATTAACTTGATCAGTTTTGTTGCACTCGAAACGGCTTTGCTTAAGATGGCGTTTGATACGAGGAAAACGGAATGTCGCGCAGCCTTTTGCCGGTGGCGTCAAAGACTGCATTGGCAATGGCGGCCGCAACTGGTCCGGAACTCGCTTCACCCGCACCTAAGAACGGATAGCCTGGCCGGTCCAAAATCACCGTCTCGATGACCGGGGCATCTGGAAAACGCAAAATCGGATAGCTGTCCCAGTCGAGGCTGGTAACACCGCTGGCGTCGAACGTGACTTGCTCAAACATCGCCCAACTGGCCGCTTGCACAAAGCCCCCTTCCATCTGGTTGGCCAACCCGTCAGGATTAATCACCTCACCCGAGTCAACAGCCATGAGCACCTTGTCGAGCGTGATTTTGCCAGAGTCATCGACCGTCACGTCAACCACCATCCCACAATACGATTGAATGTTTTTGTATTGGTTAAAGGCAAACCCACGGCCGACGCGGGCGTGGCCGCTTACACTTAAAGATGGGGTTGTGCGTGGTTGCCAGCCTGCATGTTCGGCCGTCGCTTTGATCACCGCAATGGCACGTTCATCTTGCATGTGGCGCAAGCGATAGGCGATGGGATCTTCTCCGGCCGCATGGGCCAGTTCGTCCATGAATGACTCAATCCCAAATAAATTGGCGAACGCCCCCAGCGTGCGCAGAGACGACACTTTGAACGGTGCGTCGGGGATGAAGTGAGAGGTAATCTGCTTATTGGGGAGGGCGTAGAGCGGGTCGGCGTTGCGGTATTCGCCGATGTGACGGATGTAGCGGGGGACTTCGGCCGGTTTCGACATGCCGTTGGCGATCTCTTGGGCCGCGATATAGGCGGATGTGTCTGTGCCCGCCATCGGCCGGTTGAGATGGGTGTAGCTCCAGACATCATGGTGCCATTGGGTGATGGTGCCGTCAGCATCAACATCGGACGCCAGCTCGACGATCATCGGAGAGGTGTACGGTTCTCGGCCGTGTTCGTCTGCCCGGGTCCACTTGAGCATGACCGGTCGGCCGGGGAACGCTTTGGCGAGCAGGGCGGCATCGAGGGCGCAGTCGTCGGCCCCATTGTTGCCGTAGCAGCCTGCCCCTTCCATATGGATGACGGTGAGATTGGCCGGGTCAAGACCGATGATCGGGGCTATTGTGTCTCGCTGGGGGAAGACCCCTTGGGTTTGGACCCATAGTTTCATGGCTGAGTTATCTGGTGCGGCATGGGCAACGGCGGCCGACGGAGTGAGCGAGCCGTGCATGCCGAACGGGCGGGTGTAGGTGGCTCGTAGTGCGTGTTGCGCGAGCGGTTGCCGTTCTGGTGGTGCTCCTTCGATGCCGACCCCATCGACCACGGCAAAGTCGATTGACTCGCTTTGCTGCATGTGTTCATAAATGGCTGACGTGCCGTCAGCTAGAGCAGAAGTACCTTCTGCGGTATGTTTCCATTCCGCCAGTTC
>JBGCDP010000309.1:0-14500 GCA_045105475.1 Anaerolineae bacterium | reverse complement strand
AAGCCCGTCGTGTAGCATCTGCTGATAGCTGCTGGTGAGTGCTTTAAACTCCTCTTGACGGCCGACAAATGGGATGGTCAACTGTTGTTGACTGGCCGGATTGCGACCCGTTGGTCGAGCGGCCGGTGCTGATAGCGACTGCCGGATCTGTTTGGCCAGCTGTTCTGTTTCGGCCGCTGGCTTAATACCCAACTCACTTTCCAGAACTGCTCGGCACCGCTCATACTGAGCGACGGCCGCGCTCCGTTCTCCTTGCAGGGCCAACGCTTGCATCAGTTGGCGATGGGCTTTTTCGCGCCACGGGACCAACGCCAACTGCTGCTGGGCCAATGCTTCGACCTTTTTGTAATCTCCCTGTGCCAGAGTTTGCTCTGCTAACGTTGATAAAGTGCTCAGATTCAACCGCTCTAGCCGCTTACGCTCTTGTTGTAGCCAAGTATCAAACGGTTCGCTATCGCAGCTAAAGCTGGGGAGCAGTTCACCCACGCAAAGGGAGGTTGCCACTTCGAGCTCTTTTCTTTCAACAGCGGCTAAAAAATTGTCCACATCAAGGCTGGTGCGGCTGGTTTGATTCCATCTTATGGCTGACCGGTTAATGAGCAGAAATGGCCTATCGCTTTCCTCGCTATCCCCTAGTATCTGTCGTAATCGATAAAGCGATTGGCGCAAATTCTTTTTAGCGACATTGTCAGGCTCCTCTGGCCAAAACAAAGCCGCTAGCTCATGACGCGCGTGTTCCTGGCCTGAAGTAAGCGACAGATAAATCAATAGCCCCTGAATTTTTGACGAGCGGAAGTTCGTGATGGGTGTTTGATTGAGTACTGCTTGGAACGGTCCGAAAAACGACAAATTAAGTTGAGTCACAGTTGTTGAGCCTTTAGTGATGCATGTCTGTTTGTGATGGTGAAACGATTATACCCACGGGGAGGCTAATTTGAGAAACGAAATGGTGCCTGCTCACGAAAGTGGTGACGGTAAAACGTTGAGAGGTGACGAAGTGGGGACGCTTATTTGATAACCTCAATTTCAACAATTTACTCGCAGCTTTGTATCCGCTGCAGTACCCCCCTTTCGTATCCCTACGGGATACCGGCAAAAACGCTAAGAGGGGTTTAATGTGACCATTGTTTAAAAAACCGTATGACGGTCTAGGAAAAATGGAGATAAAAAATGTTTAAACAGACAAAGCTTTTCGCTCAAATGAGCGGATATATGCTGATCGGAACACTCAGCATATTTGGGTTGATGGCGATATTGGGAATGGGGCAAATCGGCCGAGCCGCGGCCTCTGCTCCACAGGTTTTAGAACCATCACCAGGTGAGGCTGTCCCCTCAGACATGAATTACCAAGGGATATTGCGTGATGGAGATGGGAACCTGGTTGAAACTGGAGAGTACAACTTAACTTTTCGGATTTATGATGAAATGGCAGCTGGTGAAGAACTATATAAACAAGCAAAGAATGGCATTATCGTGCGGGATGGCCGCTTTACTACAACATTGTCCGGTATCCCAACCACCGTGTTTACCGCCGGGGCGGATCGCTTTATCGGTGTAACTGTTGAACCTTTTGCGGAAATGGTGCCACGCGAACGGCTGGCCAGCGTTCCGTATGCCGTTCAGGCAGAAGATGCATTTAATGGTGTGCCGATTGGAGGTGTTGTTGACTGGTGGCGCCCTGCCCCCGAATGGGAGGTTCCCGACGGATTTGTCGTATGTGATGGCAGCCCGGTCAATGATCCCTTGAGCCCGATTAACGGGATAAATACGCCAAACCTAATCGGACAAATGGTCCGAGGGGCATCTCCTAATACAGATGAAATGGAGCCTGGAGGGGTAGTAACGCAGACCGTTAGCTTTGCCAACGGCACATATCTTCAGTCAACGGTTAATACAGCCTCAGCAGGTGCCCATAACCACACAATTAGCGGACATACCGGCGGGGTAACATCAGTGAATGCTGGTGATCCAGGACAGGCAAATTATTGGGTACGCGAATTTAACAATGGCTGGACTAATCAAACAATTTTAGTAGCTGAACCTCCTAGTGCCGCAAACGCACGCGGAGAAGGAAATCATAAGCACGATGCAACAGGGCTAATCGTGAGTGGAGATCCGGGACATTTTCATGAAGTCACTCTTCCTGGACTCACTGGGACCCAAGTACTGGATAATCTTCCCCCACATATCAATTTGCTCAAGATCTGTAGAACCCGATGAGGAACACCATGAAAAACAATATTCGAAATGTATTGGGTAAGTGGACGGCGATCTTGTTGCTGCCGCTTATCGCAATGGTTGGTCTTGCTCAAGGGAGCAATCAGCCACGACAAGCAGATGAAAACCCTCATGCGATCACCAGTCCATTAGGCGGAACCATGATGACTGACCCAACAGATAACATTACGCTCATTTCGGGCAGTCAACCACCGACCCCATTATCAGAAAAAGATTATTTCGAAGCGTACAAGTACGCTCAAGCGTTACTTACAGTTGGAATCAATTTCCGATCAAAAGAGCTACAGCGACTTGACCCTGCAACATGTGTTGCAGACGATAACTATAGCAGTTGCTCATTTACTGTAGATGGTATCGAAAACAACTATCTCGATTTCAACAACGGCCGGCAATATTGGCGCTTTTGTGCCGACTATGATGAACCGTTTGTGGGGGCAGGAAATGTACCTCACCACATCGATGATCCCGATGATGAATTAAAACTCAATCCGTATGGCTATTGTCCAGAATGGGCAGATCTTGTAGAAGATCAAAAATCAAGGAGGGTTGCTGGCTCTGAAAATCAACCCTTAGGGCAAGGAAAAGAGATCGATATACGGAATCAAATGGTCGATGCGTTACGCCTTTTTGGGACACTGGCCATGGCTGAACCAGCCAACCTAACCTTTGATGGAACAAATGGGGGTGAACTAATTGATCTAATTACGGTTGAGCCAGACGGCCGGATTACGGCCGGACCCGATGGACAGCCAGATCGAGCCCGTGACTTGGGTATTCATGGTTTGCTGATAGCCACAAGGGAAATCGCCAGTATCCATCTGATTCTGGGGAATGAATTCATGGTCGATGCGGTTCGATTCCCGTTCAGCACCGGCGGAACAGACAGCGAGCAGCTCGTAAAAACAGAACAAGAAAAGCTAACCCGTGCCTTGCGTCAATTTGAGCTGGCTACCGACATCTTCTTTGTCGCCATGAACTATAACTTGCGAGCGGTTGATCAGAACAACACCTTTATCGGTGATTATTTCACAGATAGAGAGTTCCAACTTTTTACCACCGCTAGCGATCGGACTGTGACCGCACTCACTGAGATCGCTAAACGTGATCGTTTATTGGGCACAACTGGGGATGAAGTTGCGATTAAACGGTTAGAAGATGCCGCACTCGATCAATATTTACAAGGGGTCGCACTTGCGTATCAGGCGACCCGCCTGCGGGAAGATGATCCTCAAACACCCAAAATCGATGAAAGCAAAGACAACTTTCTCAACAATGGCGGGCTGGAAATTCTGAATAACATTCGTCAGCTTATGCTGCAAACACAAAACATCCGGGCGGGGCTTAATCCACTTGGATATGACCCTGCATTTGTTCCACTCAGAGATTTCGAGACGCTGTTTGACCTAACCTGTGGTGGAACTCAAAGCTGTGGAAATAGCGGTTTACTAGAAAGTGCCGATAGTGCACAATACGATCTAAAAGATGGGCAGTGGGCATTTGACAAAAATTTTGGAGATCTTCAAAACGCTCTAACCTCACTACAAGATGATTATGATGATAGGCTAACAGCCATTTGTGGCCCTGGAGAGGATACGGATGACGATGGTCTCAAGGAGTTTTCCCCCTGCGGGTTTTTCGATCTAAACAAAAATGGCGAGATTGATAATTCAACTGAAACGGCCGGATTGATCGGAGACAGCTATTGGAACATTCTCGCAGCTGAAAAGGAGATACTGCTAGCCCAACTTCAGATCAAACAGAATTTAGACCTGATAAAAATAGAAGAAGCGCGTGCCAATAAAGTGATCAATATAACCCTCGCCGAAGGGCAAACGCTTAGTGCGTATGATTTGGCAATAGGAAAGCTAAATGCCTATAAAGAGACTCAAAGTATCGCTTCTTCTTCAAATACGGTGGAATACTCTGATGATAGTGTATCACTTGAAATTGGCTCAAAAGTCACTGTTAAAGCTTCGCTTGGTACTGATGGCATCGGGGCCGGGATTGAGTTTGAATCTTATGTTGCGGCCGCTTTAAACTTCACAACCGGCACACGACATGAAAATGCGACTCTCTCAGCAACAGAAAGGGTATGGGACCCCAACAGTGAAATTATCGGCCAATATGAATCACTAAAAACACTGGCAGCCGCTGAATCTCAAGCGAGAATCGAAGGGGCGAACAGTGCGGCCGAAATTAAAAGATTGCTAAGTAATCAATCACAGCTATTGACTCAGATCGAAGCCGCTCATATTCAATTTAATCAAGCGGTCAACGAATACAATGGGTATGTTAATGAATATGCATTGGCTCTGACACAGCGAAACGCAGCGATTGCGTCTATACAGGAAAGCCCGTTAGCCAAGCCTTATTATCGACTCTTTCGAGACGGAGCCGCTCTAGAAGCAACTCGCACGTTAGAACAAGCGCAGCACGGGGCTTATTTGACAGCAAAGGCATTCGAATATTACACCCTTAGCCCGATCCCTTATATGCATGAATTATATCGGGCACGGAACGCCGAAAACATAGAAGGCTTTTTAGATAAGCTGGGCAGTGATTATACCGCCATCTCACCCGAAAATTTCTCTAAAGTTACCTACAGACTCTCTTTAGCAGAAGATATATTTGGTTTAACAGATGCTAACCTCAACCCTCATGGTCTATTAACTGAAGACGAGGTTGATGCGCTAAGAACCGATCTTTTCCAAAAAATATTGGGCGGTAGCCGAATTACAAATAGTGATACCGGTGTTGATCAAATCATCATCCCCTTTAGCACCTCATTAGATCACCCGAAATTTTTAAACGGGGTCTTTAACAACCGCATTAGCCGCACAGAAAGAGACCCTGGCTGTACATTAGATGAGTGTCGTGGCGTTTGGCTAAACATTGTGACCGATCAGGACAACGCTGAATTACAAGGAGATTTTCCCCTGATCAAGCTCTCTCATGGTGGTTTGGCAACCTACAAAGATGGAAATCTGGATGAGGTCAGCTATGCTCCCGGTCCAGCCGTCATGGTAGGGCGCAGCTTACCGCCAGGATTTGAAGGGGGGACTGAAGCAGATGAAGTCTCGACACATGTTAACCTGCCATTAGGGGCAGAACCGCAAAAAGCATCGAACAATTTTTATAATTTGAGTGTTGCTACATCACAATGGTCGATCTTGCTGGATCTGACGACCCCTGTCGTTAACACACAGCTCGATGTGACCCAAATAAAGGATATTGAGCTGCGAATGGATACAACTTATGTGACACCAAAGAGTCGGCAGCCGTTAGTAGACCTCGATAGGGAACGGGTAGAGCTAGAGACCGCGGGTCAGCCAGTTCCACCTGAGTTGATTAAAGAGTTGAATCAGTTCGAAGCAGAACTTTCGACTATAGACGGCCAAGCCATTACGCACACAACCGAAAGCGATAGCCGAGTAGCAGCTTTGCCCGCAGTTGATTCAAATCGGTATGTGGGAACTGTCACGCTCACAGATCCGGTTCCTTTGGGAACAATGGACAGCGGGTTCTCTCTTGAAATTGACACAGCCAACCAAGTTAAAGGCACACTCTGCATCGATTGTGGACCACTCTTTGGGGCAGATGGGGAGATTCCGATAACCGGAAGCTACAATCCGGCTGACCGTTCGATAACGTTTGCAACCGGTGCTCACCCACGTGAAATCGCAGGGCGTACAGCCTTTCGGACTTGGAATTTTACGGGAACACTAACAGAATCCGGCGACATCATTAAAGGTGAGTATACGGAGATACTAACCGGATTTATCACACGGCCGATTATTGCAACTGGCACGTTTCTCGTCTCACGGCCCACTTCACTAAGTCGTCCCCCTCTTCAGCGCCAGCTGCTGGTTGGCAGTAGCGCCCCATCAGTTGAGCGGAATGGGACAGTTGAACTCAATGTTTTAATGCGTGATGGGACCGGAGCCCCATTGCCCGGTATCTCAGTAACATTGGCGACCGATAATGGTTCCCTGTCTCAACTTACTGGCGTAACTGATGAAAATGGGAGGCTTGATCTAACGTTTACGGCAAGCAGTTCGATCGGAAAAGCAACGATTACGGTGCAGGGAGATCGGTTGGTCCAAACTCAGACTATTTATATTGTGAGCGGTGCACCAGTCCAAAGCCAAGCAGATGAGGCCACAGTCGATGCAGGTCAAGCAATCGAGATTGATGTATTAGCCAATGACACGGCGATAAACGGCCAGCTAGACCCGGCCAGCGTCACAATCGTTGAGCGGCCAATTAAGGGTGTCGCCACAGTAGATCAAACGACCGGCGTCATCACTTATCAAGCGGCCAATTCAAGTGTCGGCACAGACACATTTACCTATACTGTGCGTGACACAAATGGTGTTAGCTCAGCAGCAACAAGGGTCACCGTTACAGTGACCGAAGTAGATAAGCCGAAGTCTGGCTCGACTATCTATTTGCCACTTATCCATCGCTGATAATCAGATCCTATAACCAAAGGGGAGAGGGTACTTTCCCCTTTGGTTTTGATAACTTCCCGGCCTAGATTGACATCGGCTAAAAAACGGCCAAGCCTATCGAAGCAAGAAGAGTTGTTTTTGTATTTTTCGTATTTAAATTTGATAAAGACTACGATCTAATAATGAGGCCGTTTCTCAGCTAACCGCTGAATGATAACGGCCGCTTCCTGATAAGCCCTCTGCAGCTTCCCCTACTCTTCTTGCTCTGCCTATAGCTTGCTTAACTCGCCTAAAAACTGACCTATATTGGAATTAGTGGAGACAAGACAAAGCCAAAGCCAGCTTTACTTTATTGACACGCATATCGATGATTTTTTTACAAATCGCCTCTTTATCGAGCTAAGTTTTCAATTGATGTCAATTGATGTCAGTTGAAATCGGCCGCGCCAACTAACTTGTAAATTTACATCTGAATAATGCGCTCTAAATTAAGCAACATTTTTCATCTTCTGTTGTTTAAGTTACCAAATGCTCAAAATTGTTGGTTGTTCTCGGCCCTAAACCATACTAGTATCATATGCAACAGGTGGCAGTTAGGCAACATGTGATGCCAAAGCGAGATGGTAACAATCTCGTCAGCACACTGGGACCATATCGTCGTTTTGCTTAATCAGGCTGCTCAGAGTATATGAACTCTAAATCAAAAAACACGACGCTAAATTGAGGATAAAAATATGAACATCTTTCTATGGGTATTACAAATATTATTGGCACTACTGTTCTTAATGTCTGGTGGGATGAAAGCGACAAAATCAAAGGCTGAACTGAAGGAATCTGGTGGCGAAAACATGGCATGGGTCGATTCAGTTTCAGACGGCAATCTACGCATCATAGGTATTTTGGAAGTTTTGATGGGTATTGGCTTGCTTTTACCCCATCTGACCGGCATTTTGCCTTGGCTGACGCCGCTCGCTGCAGTGGGACTCGTATGCACGATGATTGGTGCAGCTTTGCTACATGTACAACGGAAAGATGGCGCCATGGCAATCACGATGACACTTGTCTTCGCGCTGCTCTCTGCGTTCGTGGCTTATGGTCGTTTCGTGCTAATTCCAGCGTAAGCAACCATGCATATTGGCATTTACGCTATCAATTTTACAACCCATGAATGGTTTTGATAACTCCTGCCGCTTATAAACGATATTTTTCATTATCAGCACAATAAGCTGCACAAACATTAGGCATTGCATGCGCTCGTTTTTAGGGCGGCTGGCGCCACAAAACTAATCACCCCAATCCCCAACCTTGAAGCCAATTTGACCTAGACGACGCCGAAAAGCATATGACACAACAAATATTATCCAACGCACAACCAAAACGAAAAACAAGCAGTACGCAAATGCGTGTTTGGATCAACCTTATTTTCTTTGTAGTGATGGTACTTGTACTTTCACCACAGGTGACTGGCATTCCTATCCATGAATGGGTTAGCTTCATAGTAATCGTCCCGTTCTTTTTCCACCTAATTATGGATTGGAATTGGATCGTGACCATGACGAAGCGGCTGTTTAAAAAGGTCCCATTCGAAACGCGATTCAACTATTTCTTAAACTGGCTGATGTTTGTTCTATTTGTTGTTGCCACGTTTACGGGTGTACTAATTTCTGAAGCAGTACTGCCTTTACTTGGCATCAATGTTGTGATCGATTCCTTCTGGGTCGATCTACATGGTCAGAGCGCCAACACGATGGCGCTATTACTCGGCATTCATTTGGCGATGCACTGGAAGTGGATTGTCACCAATGTGAAAAAGTATGTTCTGCGCGGCCGTGCAAAAATCATACCGACAAGGAAAGGGAGCTAAGCATGCCAAAGTTTAAAGAGGTACTTTGGGCGATTTTCGCCATCTCGCTTGCATCGGCAATTGTAATGGTGGCGGTTGCACCGCTTGTTGAGAGTGAATATGCGGACGAGGTGCGTGAAACTTTGTCGGCCGAAGCTGAAATCAGCGAAAGTCAGTCAGTGGAAGAAGGGGGAGAAAACGCCGCATTGCTATTAGCAATCATCCTTGGTGATTCTGATGCGCTTGGCGAAAGCAGTGTCACCACGCCGTTAAGCATCATCATTTTTATCGTTGGCTCAATCCTAAGACTTTTTACTTTGATGGGTATTACAGGCCTCATCACGCTTCTAGTGCTAGCCGTTTTAAGCCGACTTAAAAAAAGGCTAGCCGCTACTGGCGCATGAGCAAACAAGGTGAAATCCTTAGGTAGATCACTTGGCATGCCAACGTTTAAAGAGGCCGTGCGAGTAACACTATTTATCACAAATGCCTCAGCACGAATAATGCTTGGGGTTGCGCAACTCGACAGGTGCGCATAGGCTGAGTATTCGGCCGCTGGCACAGCATCTAGCTAAACAATGGTGTTTGATTCGCTAACTTTAACGCCACCGAACACCAATACTTGAACAATTAAGAAACAACAGCTTTCTTCTTTCAACTTAATAGGAGATCAAATGATTCATCCAAACACAACGATTGGCGCCATTACACTCAAGGTAGCTGATCTCGACAACATGGTCCCGTTTTATCGCGATGTAATGGGACTCCAGGTTCTAGAGACTTCTCAGTCTGACGATTTGCACAAGACTGTCACGCTTGGCACAGCGAAGCGCCCCTTAATCCACCTGCGCCACCTGCCCGGTGGCCGCCGCGTTCAGAGGCAAAGCGGGCTTTTCCACCTTGCGCTGCGTGTTCCGCATCGCACCGCATCTGCAAACTGGTTGCGCCACTTTGCCAGCTTAAATGCGCCGAACTGGCAGGGTGCGAGCAACCATGGTCCGAGCCGTTCTCTTTATATGGCTGATCCAGAAGGCAACGGCCTTGAAGTTACCTACGATCTTCCACGTGATCAGTGGCCCGTTGATGCCAATGGCAAATTTATGGTAATGACAGAACAATTCGATGTACAGGCGTTGATGGCTGATGCAGAGACCGATACATTTACCGGCATTGACCCTGAGACTGTTATGGGGCATATCCATCTGAGCGTTAACGAAATCCCCAGCGCGAAGCGGTTTTATGTCGATTTGCTGGATTTCGAGATCCAGGTCGAGATGCCGAATTCAGCCTTGTTCGTTTCGACCAATGGCTATCATCACAATGTCGCCCTTAATGTCTGGCAATCTCAAGGTGGGCCACTAAATTCGGCCGAATACCTCGGCCTTGATAGCTATGAGATCACCTTCGATTCGGCCGAAAGTCGCCAGCAAACCCTCGACCGGCTCACCGAAAATGGCAATACGTTTGAAACACTCGACGATGTGCCAACCGTTATTGATCCATTTAACAACAGAATCGCCTTCACCATTCAAAACAGCTAACGCTGGCCGCCAATCGGTATTAAGCATTTGCGACCAGTTGCCATTTAGAAGACAACATCATGAACGGCCACTCACCTGATCTGCACTATCTCGTGCGTCAGCCTGACAGCACGACAACACCTGCACCGGTTCTTATTTTGCTGCACGGTGTAGGCAGCAATGAACGAGACCTTTTTTCACTAGCTTCTCGAATCCCAGCCAATTGGTTGGTCGTTTCTGCGCGAGGGCCGATTCCAGTTGGTCCCAATCAATTTAAATGGTTTGAGGCAATGCAAACTGACGGTAACTACATGATTGATGTTGAGAGTGAGCGTCAGGCCAGGCAGATTGTCCTCAGGTTTATCGACGCGGTTGTATCGCAACATAACGCAGACAGAAACGCGGTTGTTGCGGCAGGATTCAGTCAGGGAGCCGCCTTGTCGTTGAATTTGATGATGACGGAACCGGAAAACCTTCTGGCTAGCGGTGTGTTTAGCGGCCGGATTATGGATGAAATCAAACCACAATTTACCGGCCGGGAACGGTTGCAGGGTAAACAGGTTTTTCTCGGATTTGGGACGCTTGATCCTTATCTACCGATCAAATTTGCTGAGAAAAATCGCGCTCTGCTCCAAACCTTTGGAATGAAGGTCACCCTATCTATCGACGAGATCGGTCATTCTGTCTCACAAAAGGAATGGGATGAATTTGTTGTGTGGCTTAACCATTTATCGTTTTGAGTGGTGGGTTCAACCTTCAAAAACCATCGGCCGCCTCAGTGCATGCCCCTGCACCATAGGCGGCTAAAATAGCATTCCCACAAATCAAGGCTCCCTCTCAGCTTGAATCTAGCAACCAATATCCCTGCTTGAGGATTTAGTCACGGATAAAAGCTGATTTTCACAGGTTTTTAAATCCAATCCGTGCAAATCCGTGGCTAAAAACAGCTTTCAGAGCTTAAACAGAATTCAGGTTGTTTAAATTAAACAGATCTTCGGCCGAAGACGATTCATCCTTGAATCAACGGGAGCGTGTGATATGTCAAAGCTCCAACCCTTATTACCCCCTGCTTTCATTCATATGATTCAAAACGGAGCGCACGAGAACCGCATTTAAAAAACCCTCTCGCAACTCATCTTCATCAATCGTTTCCGCTAAGCGGTTGATGATAATGGCAGCTTCTTTATATGCCTCCTGCCCCTTCACATCCTCCCCCTGCTCCCCATACAGCTTGCCCAACTCACCCAAAATCGGCCATTCTTCCCCCGGTAGACCGATTTCCTGCGCCAATGCCAGCGCTCCTTCCAAATGCACAATCGCTTGCACAACATCCCCATCCCACTGCGCCAGCACAGCCCGCGACCGCAGCAGCGGCAAGCGATAGCGACGATTATCGCCTATTACCTTGGCAATCCGCTCCACCTCAGATCGCGCTAAATCTTCATTACCGCCGCGCAGCAGTGCCTCCGTTTCAAACCAGCCCGTAGTTCCTCTGGGGGGCAGGGATTTCCCTTTCTGAAATGCGACAACTTCATTAGCATAGCGATGCGCGTCCTCCCATTCCCCATTTAGCGCATGAACGGCACAAAACTCAGCTAGGGGAAGGTCTGGCCAAGTATGATATCCGCCATTGGCAACCACACTTAAACATGCCAACCCAGCTTCTTGAGACGCATCGAAAGCAAAGATCGATCGGTAAGTTATTTGAGCAAAGTAATTAACCATAGTCGCCACTGGACTATTGGTTTTTTGTACTTTGTTCACCGCTTCTCGAATTAATTCGATTGCCCGCCCATACTCTCCCAACTCGGCAAGAGAAAGCGCCAAAAAGGAGGCAGAGTTCGCTTGTACCCAATCATTTTCGAGTTTCTGAGTGAAAACGTATGATTCTTTGTTGGTTTCCAAGCTTTGTTGAAGCAAGCCTTTTTGCAATTGGCTTATACCAACAACTAGTTTCACGTCATTGGCGCGCATGAAGTTGCGGCTCTCCTTGTATAAATGTTGGGCTATCGTGGCGTAATGTACCGTTTTCTCCCAATCTCTGCGTCTACAATAAACATAAGCAAGCCGTCTTGAACAGCTAGCCAATAGGCTACTCTCTTCTAGTTCATGAGCTAAAGCCAATGCTTGTTCTGCATACTTCAGGTCATCGTCTGAATCATAAAGAGAAGACGCCTGTGATAATAGTTGAGCCGTCTCCGCCATACCTTGCCGATCACCACTCTGCTCCGCGACACGCATAGCCTGTTCTAAAACAGCAGACGCCTTATCACGATCAATCAAGATCATGATATACAGTTCAGCAAGGCAGTTTAATCCTCGCCACTCCATGCTGGCTATCCCGTTCTGCTGGGCAAAAGCAACCATCTCCTCATAAACATCTCGCGCTTGCTCTGCTTGGTCACATATCTCATAAGTATGACCCAATCCCAAAAAAAGTGCTTCCCGATCAGCGTTTGAGAGAACGGCTGACCATCCGCTTTGATTGATGAGTTGCCAAGCCGTTTCATAATGGGTTAGAGCGACGCGGGTGGCTAAGGCTAGCATCGCTTCTTGCCCCGCCTTTAGGCTATAGTGAACCGTTTCGGCCACAAGCCCGGCCCTTTGTGCATGGTAGGCACATTCTCCTGCTGGTGCAGTTGCCTCTTGCAACGTCAAAAACGCCCGTCGATGGAGCAGGCGCTGCCGGGCGGTGCCTGCTTCTGCATACACAACCGCACTAATCTTTTGGTGGGAAAAACTGTAAATGGCATCAAGCCCGGCGGCCGATAGCGTTGCACGCTCTTCAAGCAAGAGCTGTCGGTCAAGCAGTTCATCGATTGCGTCAATCGCCTGTAGTTCATCCAGCCCGGCTACCTGCTTTATATGATCAAATGTGGCTTCTTGTTCGAGGATAGAAACAGCCGTTAATACCTGTCTCGCTCCGTTACTAATCCGCTCTAGCCAGGCTAAGATGACCGATTGCACCCCTGATAAAGCCCGTTGGCTAACCCCTTGTTGATCAAGTTTGACCCAATCGATTTCCCATCCTGACTCTAAACCAGCTGGCCGTATCAGTTGATCATCGGCCAATGCTTTTAACGTTTCTGTGAGGAAGAGGGGTTGCCCGCCAGTTTCAACAAAGAGCCACTCACAAAACTCAATCAAGTTTGCATCCGCGCCCGATTTCTCTGAAGTCAAAAGTGTTTCGAGCATGCTAAGCGTATCTTGATGAGACAGTTCATTTAACTCAAGCGGCTTCACAGAGATATTTTGTCTGAAGCGTCTCAGCCAGCCTTGAACGTCCGGCGTAATCGCCTCTTGACGTAAAGTTAGCAGGAGTAAAATTGGTGTTCCGTCATTTTGACCGGCCTCCGTTTGACGGGCCTCCGCCCAGCGAACGGCCGCATATTGCAGCAGATCCCGCGACGCTGAATCTGCCCAGTGCCAATCCTCGATAAACAGAACCAGCGGCCGACGGTCTGCCATTGATTGTCCTAAACGAGTGACCGCTTCAAAAAGATGTTGCTTGGCCAGCGTTTCATCTTGGGTGGGTGGGGGCAGATCAGGGTAACGGTCATGCAATTCTGGCAACAGGCGGGTGAGCTGTGCAAGCCAAAAATCAGAGAGCAAATCTTCGGGCGCATTCTCCAGCTCCAGCCGCTGCCGAAATAGA
Source organism: Anaerolineae bacterium (assembly GCA_045105475.1). Lineage (GTDB taxonomy): Bacteria > Chloroflexota > Anaerolineae > Promineifilales > Promineifilaceae > WTJY01. Next base: position 793 of record JBGCDP010000309.1, on the reverse strand, counting down.
TCGATGATTGGCTGATAAGATAGCCCCGTGCTCGTCTCAAAAGAACGGCCTTGGAGGACATCTGCCCCCTGTGTCGCCGCCCAATTAGTAAACTGCCTAGTCAATCGAGTTTTGCCGATCCCAGCTTTGCCCACGACAGTCACAACCTGAAGCCCGTCGTGCAGCATCTGCTGATATCGGCTGGTGAGTGTTTTGAATTCCGCTTGACGGCCGACAAAGGGAATGGTCAACTGTTGTTGACTGGCCGATTTGCGACCCGTTGGTCGGGCGGCCGGTGCTGATTGCGACTGGCGGATCTGTTTGGCTAGCTGTTCTGTTTCGGCCGCTGGCGCAATGCCCAATTCGGCCTCCAGAATCGCTCGGCACCGCTCGTACTGAGCGATGGCCGCGCTCCGTTCTCCTTGCAGGGCCAACGCTTGCATCAGTTGGCGATGGGCTTTTTCGCGCCACGGGACCAGTGCCAACTGCTGCTGGGCCAATGTTTCAACCTTTTTGTAATCTGCCCCTGCCAAATTTTGCTCTGCTAACGTTGATAACGCGTTCAGAATCAACCGATGGTGCCTTTCACGCTGTTGCTGTAGCCACCCATCGAACGGTTCGCTATCGCAGCTAAAGCTGGGGAGAAGTTCCCCTTTATAGAGAAGGGCGGCCGCTTCAAGCTCTTTTCTTTCTAAAGCGGATAAAAAGTCAATTACATCCAAGCTGGTATGGCTAGCAGGATTCCACTTTACGGCCGTCCGGCTGATGAGCAGATATTGCCGGTTTGTCTCTTCACTGTCCCCCAGCAGTTGCC
>JBGCDP010000308.1:0-3489 GCA_045105475.1 Anaerolineae bacterium | reverse complement strand
CTGAATATCTGGGTGACCAAAAATGTCAATGTCTAATCCTTGAAAAAAGCTATTTCCCCCGATATGGTCAAAATGGGGTTCGCAATTAAACACGATCAGCTTATTTTCCGGCCGGATAGCGGTTGCATAACCGTAGATCGTTTGTGCAGCCAACGCATTTGCGCCAGTATCAATAATCAGCGTTTTCGAAGAGCCAACAATGATTCCAGCATTTACGGCCCACGGAGGAACGGCTCCTAAGCCAGTTACCGCATAACAACTCTCAGTTACTTTCAATGCATCATCTCCATTTTTTAGCTAACTTTGGCTTTCATCTTGAGAAGCGCGTTTGGATCGTTTTTCTTTCCAAGCCGCAATTGCTTCTGCTCGAGGAGCTCCTGGATTTGCATCATAAAAGGCACGCAAATGCCGATTGTATTCAAACTGCTCTCCAATTTCAGAGCTTCCCTTCGGCCGATTTTTAGACTCATGCCATCCATCAATCGCTTCTCCCAGCGTTTGCCCAACTCCACTATTGGTGATGTAGTCACGTAAAAAGACGTTGAAATGAAACGCTTTGCCAATTTCGGCTTCAAAAAATGCGCGTAACGCCTGAGAGTTGCGCCAACCATCCTCGATCACAGTGTCACGACTGAAGGTTTCAGGCATGCTCGCCTCTGCTTTTCTTTTAGGTGCTGGTTTTAGACGCTCACCAGTTTCAAGAAAGTGAGCAATTCTTTTTGTAATTTCCTGCTTCGAGCCAGAGGTAGATAGTTGAACCTCACGACAAAAATCGGTTAGCTCATTCTTGAGCCAATAAAAATCTAAAAAATCTATTGTAAGTGTATTCGAGTTTAATTCTGGTCGTTCTGTCATTTCATACCTTTCATTTCCGTACCCAGCAAAGACTTATCAATCAAAATGGGATGAAGCTAATATCAATCGCTCTATAAAAATTATTCAATAATTTGAATGTCGAAAATTGGCAATAACCTCAGTTATTACTCTCACTACAATCCATAAGGCCAAACATGCGGTACACCACATGACAGCCTGAAATATATATGTTTCTGAAGTAATAGATTCAATAAAAGAGCAAGGGTATCTTCTCCCTTTGAAATTATCACAGGTTCCATCCAATGTGAGGATTGAATAGATAAATGACAGCATTAGCGGGCCACCAGAACAAATAATCACACCCAACTTGATATTTCTATTTAACGAACTCGCCTCGCCATCAAACACAAACCAAAACATCCCAATAGTTGTTGACAGTAAAAAAAGCACAACAATCAGACCAACCATATACACTCCTACTCCTATTCAGAAATCTAATTGTTTTAGTTTGTATTAATCAATCAACTCAGCACCAGCCCCAGGCCCGCAGACAATCAAATCTTCCACATATGGAATTTCTTTTAGCTTAGCCACCAGCGCATCAGCCGACGATTTTTCCGCAATCACATGAATATTCGGCCCCGCATCAATCGTGTAGTAGCCGTGCGGACCACCCTCTTTGCGCCAGCGCCGCAGCGCGTGCATAATCGCCAGCGAACCAGGTCCCCAGTAAAGGATTGACGGCCGAGAGGTCATACTCGCCACATGCAGTGAAATCGCCTCTTCTTCAATCAGTTCACCAAAGCGATGGAAATCTTTGTCCATGATCGCTTGACGTACCTGTGGCAAGGTGTTGTTGGTTACTTCTTCGAGTCGTGCTTTGTAAAACGGACTGGTGTGCGCCAGCGGATGTCCGGCCGAAGAGCCGATATCTTTTTCGTCTTGTGACACAATGGCGATAATATCGACCAAGTCCCAATGGTCGGCCGGGGCTAGTTCAAACGCCACCGAATCTTCATGAGTCGTCCCTGGCACCCATTCGACAAAACCGCCGTCGATTGAGCGAGAGGCAGAGCCAGAGCCTAAGCGAGCGATCCGGCTGAGTGCTGGTTTGTCTAACTCAAGACCCAGCGCACCGGCGGCCGCCATCGTCAAACAGGCAAAACCTGACGCTGACGAGGCGATACCGGCCCCGGTAGGAAAGCTATTGCTCGAAACGATCCTAGCCCGCAGGGCCGTGCCCGCTAATCCCCGTAGATGGTCTAAATGCTTGCTGGCACGGGCCGTCGCCTTCTCCCCAGCATCTTCTTCGTTTAGGATGAGAATATCTTTGTCGAAATCTGACGAGAATTCGACCGTTGTGATCGTATGGGCGGCGTCCAGCGTCATGCTGATACTGCCGTTCATCGGGATACGCAGTTCGTCGTCAGCGTTCCCCCAATATTTTACAAATGCGATGTTTGAGCCTGCGCGTGCTGTTGATTTTTTCATAGTGGTGAGGTGGCGGGTGGTGAGGTAGCAGGGTCTACATGCGCTGGGCAAAACCCTTCGCGACTCCGCTACTTCGCCACTCCGTTACAAAAATTTAGCTGTTCCCATATTCCTTCAAAAAGTGAATACTTGTTTCAATGCCACGATAAAAGTTGGGCAAATGGAAATTCTCATTGGGCGAATGGAGCGCGTCTGTCGGCAGACCAAAGCCCATCAAGACTGTTTCCAAGCCTAAATGCTCTTGGAACTCCGCCACAACCGGAATTGAGCCACCTTCACGCATGAAGACCGGTTCTTTACCAAATCCGGCCGTGTACGCCTTCTTCGCCGCTTTCATCGGTGGAATCGAGTAATCGATAATACTGGGTATCGAACCGTTTGTATCATCGCCGAATTTGATTGTCACAGTGTCTGGTGCCAAGTTAAGTACATGCTCACGGAATTGCTGTTTGATCTTCACCGGATCTTGGTCCGGCACGAGGCGCATACTAACTTTACAATGCACCGTTGAGGGCAAGACAGTTTTGCCACCCTCTCCGGTGTATCCACCGATGATGCCATGCACGTCCAGGGTCGGCCGAGCACCGAGCCGTTCTACTAAAGTATAGTCGCTCTCACCCCATGTTCGGCTAGCACCTGTGTGCTCAAGCCATCCGGCCTCATCAAATGGCAACTGAGCCAACAGCTCACGCTCTTCGGCCGAAAGTTCACGCACGTCATCGTAAAAGCCAGGAATCAGCACAGTCCCATCCAGTCCTTTTAAGCCTGCGATGATGTGACCTAAGACGTTGAGCGGATTGTCAATTCCGCCACCAAACATCCCGGAGTGCAGGTCAATGGCTGGCCCAGTTACATCAATAAAGTCATAGTAGATGCCACGCAACCCATAAGTGATGCTCGGCTGATCGGCCGACAAAATACCGGTGTCACTGACTAGGGCGACATCAGCTTTAAGCAGATCTTTGTTTTTCGGCAAGAAATCAGACAAAGTCCGGCCGCCACTTTCCTCTTCACCTTCACAAATAAATTTAACATTGACCGGCAATTTGCCGTCTGTCTTTAAAAGCGATTCAACCGCCTTTACGTGGATGAACGTCTGTCCTTTGTCATCACTTGAACCACGGGCATAGAGGTTGTTATCACGCACCTCAGGTTCAAAAGGTGGACTGTCCCATAGCTCTA
>JBGCDP010000307.1:0-19678 GCA_045105475.1 Anaerolineae bacterium | reverse complement strand
ATGACCCCTTCTAGTCCCGGTTTAAAGTTGTTTTGTGCTGTTGTTGTCATGCTTATTCTCCGTTTTTGTGCAGCGTAAAAAGATCACCTGATGTGACGAATCGCCCCGACTGATCTCTGCCGCTGTTGATATTTTGGTTGTTAGACTCGCTAGGAATTTATGTTATGATCTTAAATACATTGATAAACATAGTCAATCTTGATTTATCAATCAATGTATAAACACATCAACTATAAAAATCAACCAGACATTCCATGGCCCAAAACAAATTCCTTTCCGCTCAAGAAGCAGCAGACGCCCTCAATATTTCCGTCTCAACCTTATACGCGTACGTTAGCCGTGGCTTGGTGCGGTCCGAACCAACCGAAGGGAAAAGCCGCGCCCGCCGCTACCGTGCGGCCGATATCGATGCGCTCAAGAAAAAGCAGAGCTATCGGCATAACCCCGGCCGGGTGGCCCCCGATACCCTGCGCCACGGCATTCCGGTGCTCGATTCATCGATTACCTTGATTCAGAATGGCCAACTGCTCTATCGTGGGCACGATGCGTTGGAGCTGGCGCAAACTAAAAGCTTTGAGGAAGTGGCAAGTCTGCTATGGACAGGGGAGTTTGAATCAAGCCATCTTTTTGACCAGAAGAATGATTTGAAGTTTGCATTGCCTCGGCCGTTTGCAGAGATGGCTGGCAAGCTTTCCCCCATCGAGCAGTTCCAGACGCTGTTGCCGTTGGCGGCAGCACATGATTTGGCCGGATACGACCCATCTCCGGCCGGGATTCAGCGAACGGGCGGCCGGATAATTCGGCTCTTAACTCAAATCGTAACAGGGGAAGGTTCATTTGACTCGATTACGGAGGCTTTGCAAAAGGCATGGCTGCCCGATCATCCAGAGTTGCGGCCGGCCCTTGAAGCGACCCTGATTCTGTGCGCAGACCATGAACTCAATGTGAGCGCATTTACCGCCCGCTGTGTCGCATCGGCCGGAACCACGCTGTATCAGGTGGTCCAGGGTGGATTGGCCGCTATCCAAGGGTTTCGGCACGGGGGGCAATCGGAGCGGGTAGGGGTGTTTTTTGACGAAGTGGCAGGCAACATCCCGCAGAAAATCGGGGCGTACATCAAACGAGGTGAGCATCTGCCCGGCTTCGATCATCCGCTTTATCCAGACGGGGATTCGCGCGGCCGATTGTTGTTTGAACTGGCCGAAAAATATCAGCTAGATGTTGGGCCGGTTAACGATGCTAGGCTGATTCGTGAGACGGTATCAAGCCAGCTCGAGCGTATTCCCAATATCGACTTTGCTCTCGTGACATTGTCACGCGCGCTCAAGCTCCCGGCCGATGCGCCGATTACGCTGTTTGCGCTCGGCCGGACTGCCGGGTGGATCGCCCATGCGCTGGAGCAGTATGAGTCGAAGCAGTTGATCCGGCCGCGGGCTAGATATGTGGGTGTTGGGTCAATTGGAGCTGATTAGCTTAATCAACAATAAATAGCTTTGCGCCGATTTTGGTTGACGACCGATGGGGTTCAGCGTGGTCTGCAACTTGGTAGCTCATGCCGGGGGTGAGAACAAATTCTCGGCCGTCTTCGAGCTCTGTATGCAGTTCACCTTCTAGGCAGAGTAGGATGTGCCCTTTTTCGCACCAATGGTCGGCTAAATATCCGGCCGAATAGTCGACCATGCGCACCCGAATCGGGCCAAAGTTTTGCGTGCGCCAATGGGCGACACCTGTTTCGCCTGCATGCTCTGTTTTTTCGATCATTGACCAGTCCGTGGTTCCAAAAGGCAGGTTGTGCATTTCCATGATTTCTTGCTCCAATAAAGTGAAATTTTATTGGAAGAAGTTTACCCGCCAATTCAAAACAAGATCGATTTTCTGATGGTTTAAACAAAAAAGGGCTGCTGGCACAATTGCCAACAGCCCTTTTGATAAGTTTTGTTTTTGGAAACTAAGAGAAAATAGCGGCCGCGACAACGCCAGCAATTAAAACGCCTGCTGAACCAAACTGAGCCAAAAGACGCCATTTGAGTCCATTTTGAGCCGGTACTGATTGGTAATAGTTCTCGCGCAGTTGGCGATTGTTTTCTGCTTTAATTTGACGGATCGCTGTCCGTGATTGATCGTATGAGAAAAGAGGGGTTGCCTCGTATTGATTGTAATCCATAGTGTTTTACTCCTTTTGACTGCTTAAAAAGTCAATCAATTTGCGGTGCTACTTTCTTTTAACTGAGTAGCACAAACCGAGCATAAAGTAAGGCAATCGAAAACACATCTGGCAAAGTAACCTAAAAAAAGAGAAGCATTTATATAAATCCTCCTAATGGGTAATTCAATATTTTAAAACTCAAATATTTTTGGTGATGTTGTTCTTTTTGGGGCTGGGACGTTTAGGCAGGATGCATAAGTGACCGGAATACCGGCCTGCATGTAAGCGGGCTTTTTCATAAAATTGACGTTAAAAGGTTATGAGTTTACTTCAAAAACAGTAAACAAAGGATTAGAGAATGAGCCTTCGATATCGGCCGACCGGCCTTCTGGGAAATTTTGCTTCAGAAGTTCAAGCTCATTGCCCCGTTCTGGCAACACAATAAACACGGTACGCCCTTGCGCAGCGGGGGCTGGAACAGATCCATTTAAAGCCGGCAGTTCAATCAGGTTTTCAGCACGTCTAAATTGGGGAGCCAAATAGCCAATTGTTGGGAAACTTGAATTGAGCACAGGTTCTGTGTGCAGATAAACGGTGCTGTCTGCTGGCAAGTCGTTTAGGTACGATGCGATCTCAAACGCAATTTCAGTGTTGCGGTCGGTAAACTGTCGTTCCTGTTGCCAAGTGCCAAAGTAGTAGCGTAAATCAGGAATGATCGAAATAGCCGCAACCGCGACAACGGCAATGATCAGCCATCTTTGCATATTAGGGTTTGCTTCTTTGTTATAGAAACTTGCCAGCCATTGCAGGGCAACACCACCGATGAGTGATGTAATTGGCACGAGCACCAAATATCGGTGTGATTGAGGCGGGTTAAGCAGTAAAACGCCAGCCCCAAAGATTGAAACAGCAAGTAGCCAGAGCAGCATCTGGTTCTCAGCCCGGCGAGCCTGCATCACGATGAGTATAAATCCACCTAAAAATAGCAGGGTCGGCATGAGGGTGATCAGCCCTAAATCGCTGCCATAGTAGGTTGACAGGTCAGGAACACCAGATAAAGATAAAAGTGAGAGTGAGTCGAGAATTTGCCCGCGCCAAACAGCGGCCGATGTTTGACCGGTAACTGCTCCCTGATATTCGATCCAGTTGGTTTGGATAACACCTTGGCGAATCAAGCGGTCGGTAAAACGGCCGGGAGTGCGATTGTAGTGGGCCAGCAGGGGAAGCATGACGATCACGCTAAGCACTAGGGCGGCCGTCGCTGAACGGATCACATTGCGCAACGAACGTTTTTCGCTTTCAAGCTGCCAGATGCGGCGAAGCTCTTCTGTGAATAGCAGCGTCAGTAAAAGCAGCGGGACGACGGCCGGCAGCAAATGTCCGGCCGTAAAAAAATAAAAACTGAGCCCACTGATTAACCCGGCCGCCAGCCAGCCCAAGCGTCCACGTTTTTTCCAAGCAATCACAACCAAAGCGGTTGAAGCCAGCATCAAAAGTGGGTCCCAGATATTGGTTAGCCCGATGCGGCTGTAGTGGATGTGGGTATGGTTGCCTAGCAGTAAGACGGCCGCACCCAATCCGGCCAGTTCGCCCCAAAACCGTTTGCCAACCGCGTAGACAAGCACCACCGTAGCCGCCCCAACCAGTGGAGATAGAACGCGCAGGGCTAATACAGAAGGGCCAAAAAGGACCTCAGTAAAGCTGGTTAAAAAATAAGGCAGTAGTGGATTGGTCAAGCCATCGGTGCCAAATGGGTTTTGGGCAAAGCCGCTCAGAGCCAAGTTTCTTTCTATGCCAATGGCCGCTTCTGTGCCGCTGATAATCCACGGATGGCCACTTAAGTTCCATGCCCGGACTAGCCAAGCTGTTATAAATAACGCGGCCGGAATAAGCACCCTATTCGGCGCCATTTTTCTAGTGATTTTAGAGGGTAATCGTTTAAAGAATGGAGATGACCATGCCAATCCGGTTCCGGCTGCGGCTATCGACAAAAGCCAAAAGATGATACTGGGCCACGGCCGATCTGTACCCCGTCCGTCGGTTAAAAAGATGGCGATGATGGCCAATAAAAAGCCACCTAATACACCAGAAACGGCCGGAATTCCGGGGAACCGAAAGCTTTCGGGTGCCTGTTCTTCTTGCGGCCGGACTTGAACATCGCTGGTGTCATGTGGGAAAAGCAGCGTGTCTGACAAATTGCCGTCAGATTCGAGCGGCAATACGTCGACGGTTGGGGTGGGGTGGGCCAACGGGCTCCCTTTTAGTGATCCATCGGGCAGAACTTCAAACGGATCAGATGCAGGCAGCTCTGGCGTCTGTATCGGCCGATCACTGACTTTGCGCGCCAGAATAAATTGGTAGCAGCCGTCTTCGTCCGCTTGTTCCAAATAGTACGGGCGCACCCATCTGTCTGTAACCCCAAGGCTTTCTGGGATGGGGGCCAACACCCATTTCCCAGTCAATGCGTGGGTAACGAGCGATGGTAACCCTTGGACATGGCCAAACTCAAGCGTATGCAAGGCGGCCGGAGAAAAATAATATTGCCAGCGTTCAACCGCCATTCCGGCTTGAGCCAGCTGGTCGGCCCACCATTCAACCGGCTCAGTGTGCTGGTGGCGTGACACAAAGTTAAAGAATTTTCGATAGCGATCCGCCATCCCATCCATGCCCCATCTTTCAAAAAACTGTGCCCCCCACAGCATTTCCGTAAAACGGTGATTGGGCATGGTCATGATGAAGATGCCGCCTGGTTTGAGCACGCGCCCCGCTTCGACGAGGACCGGAGTGATGTCTGGAATGTGCTCTAAAACGGAATTGCTGATCATCGCCTCGAAATGGTTCGAGGGGAACGGCATTCTGTCTCCCATCGCTTGCAATGCTCCATCTTTATACACACGGTTTGCTACCGATTCTGTCAGCGGTTGGAGCCACGGATCAAAGCCAACGTCTATTTGACGGCCGAATTCGTTAAACGTGTGGATGGCAAAGTCTCCATCACCACAGCCTAAGTCTAAGATCGGGCCGGGGATGTCAAACTGCAGGTAAAAACGGGCTTCAATGGCGCGTAATAGCGCACGGAAAGCGGGCAGGGTTTTGAGATGTTGCCAAAGGAGATCGGAGTTTGGTTGCATATAGAAGTTGGTTCTAAATGGGAGTTAAATCTAAATGAGATTGGAATAGTTAATTGCAGATGTTATGAATAACAGATTTTACATGATGTGGAGAGCTTTTTGCTATCAACTATCTCTATCCGCTATTTTCTGCCGCCCAATTGTCCCGCATTTTGCGTAGGTTTTCGTAAGGCTCCGGTTCTGGCGTGGTGCTGCCACTGGCTCCGGCTATCAGTGAGTCAAACAATTTTAGATATTCATGTGCTGTTTGATCGGGGCTAAACGTGTGGCCGATGAGCGCTGCATCCCGTTGATACGCTTCTTTATCCGCCAGAACACGGCTAACTGCCTGTCCTAAAGCGGCCGCGTCACCGATTGGGACGACCTCACCCATGCCGGTCATGGTGACCGACTGGCGTACACCGGGTAAATTGCTGGCAACTGACGGAACGCCGTGCTTCATCGCTTCAATTTGTACGAGTCCAAAGCTTTCGGTGCTGTTGAGGCTGCAAATTACGAGACAGTCGAGATTTTTATAGAAGGCGGTTAGCTCTGCTCCATGCAAGGTGCCTAATCGGAAATAGTTTTTTTGAAATTTTTCAAACAATGGAGCCAAGCGTTCAGCATAGGCTTCTTCGCCCAGGACGTTTTGATAGGGGCCAGCATGTAGCACAACGGCGTCAGGATGCTCTGCCAAAATAGTTGGTAGCGCATTGAGTAAGATCTCGACCCCTTTTTCTGTAGCGAGTCGGGCGGAAATGCCAATGACTTTGCGCCCTTGCAAATGGTGTTTCTCACGAAATGCGGCCGATTGTTCATCTGAACAGTCGGCTAATGAAACTGGGGGTGGGATGATGTGGAGCTTTTTGCCAAGGTATTGGTTTAAAAATGGGGTGTTTGTGCCGTAATCGCGGGTGTAGGTCACAACTGCGTTTGAGAGGGACCCGGCGATTTGATTCATGGTTTTGACAACGGTGTCAACGGCCCGATTGAATCCGCCAGTCGGTAGTTGCAGATCGCAGTGATAGGTGAGGATAACCGGCCGCCCTAACATTCGGCCGCGAATGGCTAGCCCTGGGGCGTCAAACTGCGGCAAATGCAGATGCATGACATCGGCCCAGCGTGCCCAACGGGTCGCCTTGATTCCAAATGTGGGCATGATGACCCCTTTTGAAATGCGGAATGCGACGGGGACTCGAATGATTTTTACCCCACGAACGGTTTCTTCAAGAGGGAGCGACTCATCGAACCGAGACGTGAGCACGGTCACTTCGTGCCCTTGTGCGGCTAAGGCTGCACATAAGCGTTCAACGGAAATGGTGAGGCCGCTCACGTGCGGCCGATAGTAGGTCAGAACTTCGAGAATTTTCATGATCGTTTAGGCGGAGTTATTGGATGAATCGCTGTTTGACCAGCAGGGGACTGGGCCAGCTTCGCTCACCCATTATCCTGAATTGCTCGAATCGGTTCAACACCTCTTATCAAACTGGGGGTAATAAAATTTACTGCTAAATAGCTTAAAGAAAATATTGAATAAGGTTAAGCCAGCTGGGCTAAGATGAATTTTGAGATTTCGTCGATACTTGACCCTGGCCCAAACACGGCTGAGACTCCGGCTTCTTTCATTGTGACGATATCATCTTCTGGAATGATGCCGCCTAAAAAGATCGGTACATCTGCCATTTCATTCTCAGCCATCAGCGAAATAATGCGGGGAACCAACGCGGTGTGGGCACCCGACAAAATACTTAACCCCACCGCATCGACATCTTCTTGCAAGGCTGCTTCAACAACCATTTCAGGCGTTTGGCGCAGGCCGGTGTAGATGACTTCCATACCGGCATCACGTAATGCTCTAGCGATAACTTTCGCGCCACGATCATGCCCATCTAGCCCAGGCTTTGCGATTAAAATTCTTGGTTTACGCATCCGTTAGTCTCCTATTTTGTGATTAAAATGATCTTCGAATGACAAGCCTAAGTCGGCCGCAAACTTTTTAAACAGATCAGGCCGATTGACATAAACCCCATGAGCTGTAACTAGGATTGTTCCATCTTCTAACATTAATTTTGATTCTGGCATTATTTTATCCCCTTTAACTTTTTTGATGTGGGCTTCGATCACTAATGGGGTGTTGAGCGGGGTTGGCCGATGCCAATCTGTTGTTTGGGTGGCTGAGACGCAGAAAAAATCGTTTTTAAAGCACGTATTCCCCATCGCTTCATCGAGAATGGCGGATGTAATTCCTCCATGCACATGACCCGGCGGCCCTTCAAAGGTGGCACTCACACTTGTTTCGGCTCGCACCATAATAAACCCTGAATCTGTTTCGATCGGTTTAAAGTATAAATGCAATCCACCTGGATTTTGGGGGCTAACGCCAAAAAAACTGCCCTGAGTAAAATTGCCTTTCCATTTTTTTTGTGTCATACGAGTTGGTCTAGTTTTTCTAAAAGCGCAGTTTCGGCCGCTAAAATATCGCTGAGCTGCTCTTGCGCCGCTGTCGTAAATAGACTGGGGTCGTTTTGAATAAAGATTTGTTTGAGCGTGCCGGAGTAAACCGTCCAAAGTTCGGCGGCGGCGAATGCTTCTGCAATTGCGCCGCTTGTGCTGAGTGTCGGAATAAATTCGGCCGCTTCTTCGAGGAAGTGGGCGTATAGCTTCCGAAAACCTCCGCCGCCCGAACCCCGTTTTTCAATCGCCTGATAGCCAAAGCGGGCGGTCCAAGCAAATGATTCTTCTTTCGCCCATTTAGTTCCCATTTCCTCGATCATTTTCGGCATGACGTGCAGCCCTTCTTCCGGATGGTCAGAGCGCAGCATGAAGTCGGCCGCTGTTTTGATCGCGGCTCGTATACTTTTTTCGTTGATAACAGACGCATCGAGCACGGGGGCTGGCATCCATTGGAACGGTTCAATCATCGGCGGCCGGTTTTCGCTCATTGACGCTTTTAAATGGTCCCAATGGACAGTGAGTAGCTCTGGTGAGGCGATGTCGGCGAGATCAACTTCTTCGGTGTCGGTGTTGATTCCGGCCACGACGACCCCGTGCCCAGGGAAATGAACTTGGGGCTGATAATAGGGGAGTCCGTAAATGTCGGTCACACACAAAATCGGCCGACCGTTCGCCAGCGCGTCTGCCATCTTTTCAGGGGACCATTCGGCCGCCCACACAGCCGGTTGACCGATATGATTAAAGAATTTTCGTTCAAGGCCCGACGAACGGCCGTTGAAACTGTAGCGGGGAGAGTTGGCCGGGATGTCCCAATATTGAAAGCCTAGTCCAGCTCCCAAGCCAAACGCCATCGCCTCAGACATCGGGACGCCATCAAATTTGGCCGCATTTGAAATGCTGGTGGATGAACAGTGCCAGCCGACGATATGGGTGAAGTTGGGTAATTTCGTGTGCATAAATTTATTTTGGAACCAAAGAGGTCAATATGCCATCTTTTTCGACCACCAACCCTCTGCTGATAAATTCATCAGCCATGTCGTGAAAAAGTGCTTCGATATTTTCCCGTGTATATCGCTTTTCTTGATGCAAATTGATGTCATCTAAATAATCAAACACCCAGCCATCTTTGATCACCATGCGAATGTAATCATTTCGGCTGAGCGGTTGTAGCGTCAAAATGCCATACATCATAAAGCGGCGGGCGATGTGCCAAGCGGCCCGGCTCGGCTCTTGCCGAAAGCTGGTGATTCGTTTGAGCACTTTTTCACCGTTTTCTTGAACGTTCGTGATCAAGTTGCCATGCCCGGGAATGACGATGGCCGGGTCTAGCTGCATGATTTTGCGTACTGCCAATTCCGCATCGTCTAGGATGCTGGGGCCATGTACGGCCGTGTGTAACACGCCTAAATCATTTTCCCACATCGCATCTGCGCCGATTAGAACGCGCGTATCTGGTTGGAAAAAGCCGATTGAATCGGGCGCATGGCCAGGGAGTGACACGATCTCAAAAGGGACGCCGGAAAGCGAAACGATATCCCCTTCATTGTAAATTTCATCGGCCGGAATTGTGTCCGCATCTTGCGAAAGCTGATCAAACCAGGTCAGGCGCATTTCATTGGTTGCAAACCATTCGGCCGTGAGCGGCCCCATCCCAACTGTTGCGCCAGAAAGTGCTTTGATGGTTTTATTCGCCCCGTGATGATCACAGTGACAGTGGGTGGTTGCAATTTGCTTGATCGTTTCCGGTTCAACGCCCGCTTGGCGGATGAGGCTGAGCGTTTCATCGACATATCGTAGGTGGCCGCTATCAACTAGGGCCGGGGGGCCATCACCTTGAATCAGAATGCTGTTGCAGTTGAGCCAGCCACGCTGGATGAAGGTGAATTCAGAAGGGAGCATGCACGGGTCACTGGCGCAAAGCGCACTGAATACTTGGCCGAAGGCTACTGATTATGCCAGCCATTGTTGATACGCTTCGATTTTGTCGGCTAAGCGATCTGCCAAAAAATCATTTGCCTCGTGTAACGCATCCCAAATGAGCTGGGCTTCAGTACGATAGGCGGCCGCTTTTTCAACGCTCCAATGGCTCGGAGGATAGCGTAAGTTGCTGATGCGATCTGCCATCTTGACCATCCATACTTCATGGGGCTGTTTTTGGATGCGATTTAAACTATCGATCATCTGCTCTTGCTTGGTCGGCATCGACTTGTCTTTGGTTAGGGCGAGCACACCGGCCGTCACTTGTGGACCAAACAGCGCTTCAACATTATCGACGGCCGTTGGCGTATCTTCAATCACATCATGCAGGATGGCACATTGAACGGCCAAATCGGGCCGTTCAACATAGCTATTTTCGCAAGCACCCATTACTTCCAGCATGACATTGCCGATATGGGTGAGATAGGGCAGCTCGGAGCTGGGGACTTTTTGGTCACCGTGTGCTTCGGCCGCGAACCACCATGTCGTTGAGATTAGGTCGGGGTTATAAGACATAAAAGAGGGACTATCCGCTACTCGCTCCAGTCACGCTCATCACGAATGGGCCCATCAGCTTCAATTTCGGTGACTTCATTGACAGTCAGCTTGAACTTGATGTTTTCGCGCGCGGCCGTTTGAATCCGGCTAGCCAAGTCTGGCTGCATGCCGCGAGATGGGACATATTCGATTGCCAAATTGTCACGATGGTTGTCACGAGTAATGACAGCTTGGAACTTGATGATCTCCTGCTCGAATCGTTTCATAAACGTTGAAAGTTGAACCGGATGCAAGAACATGCCGCGAACCTTTGTCGCTGATCCTTCTAAGCGCCCTTGCCAGCCAGCGATGCGCAATGGCCCACCGTCGGTACGAGATTCAGGAATGACAGCTGAGAGGTCGCCTACACCAAATCGTACCGTTGCGGCGTATTTTTCGTTGAAGAGGGTGACAACAACTTCACCCGTTTCACCGTCTGGGAGTGGCTCGCCAGTGCTGATGTCGCAGATATCGAGAATGACATTATCAGGTACATGCCAACCATTCATTTCAGCAGTGTCATACCCCAAGTTGCCACATTCGGCCGTGCCGTAGGCTTGAAAAACGCTGATCCCCATTCCCTCAAGCTTAGTACGAAGAGCTGGCGGCAGAGGTTCAGCAAGTAAAAACGCTTTATTGAGTTTAAGCTCGTACCCAAGTTCGGCTGCTTTGTCGAGCAGTGCGTTGAGATAGCTGCCCAAGCCCAAGTAGCCGGTACAACCAAAAGCAACCATCGCTTGAAGCTGTTGTTCTTGATTACCGATTCCGCCTGGGATGACCACGCCACCTGTTGAGTTGACGGCGCTATGGAGTGAAGCTCCGGCCGGAGTCATGTGATACCCCAATGCAACGATGGAAACTTCCCCTTTTTTCCATCCAGCCCCTTTCAAAGCCACACCCCAGTTTCCTAGATCCTTGCCATGTGGCATCGGTTCATGGATGGGGCCGGGCGACTGGTAGACCGCTTGAAGATCGCTCATGTCGCAAGCTAAAAATCCGCCAAATGGTGGATTCTCCGCTTGCTTAGCGATCAAATCATCTTTCCGCATGATTGGAATTTTAACTAGATCGTCTCGATTTTGAATGTCGGCCGGGGTAAGCCCCGCATCGTCTAGGCGTGCTTTAAAAGCGGGAGCGTTTGTATAGAAGTGAGAAATGAGTTGGTTAAGTTCTGACATTTTTACCTTTTCCTAAACGATATGTAATATGCATGTGCATCTTGTGCCTGCATGTATGGTTTTTCGATAATTGTTAGATCACGAATTGATTGGTCTGACTCCATTTTATCCAATTGAATTTTTACGTCATCCTCAAAATAGTGCGGCCGACAAGAAAATAGCATCGGGGCGCCTTGTTTAAGGATGCGGACCATTTCTGGCAGGAAGTGTGTTTTAAATCGAGATGAATAGACCCCAATTGAGATCAATCCATCATAGCTATTTGTTTCTGTTTCGAGCAGGGCGCAAAAGTCGGCCGTCATTAGCTTTTCGTAAACGTTGAGCGTGCGGGCTTTTGCCTGCATGTCGGGGGAAAAATCTGCCCCATGCAGTTGTATATAACCCAACTCTGCTAAATGCTGTCCGACCAACCCTGTGCCACATCCTGCATCGTAAATTAGCCCGTTTTTGTCTGGCATCAGCTCTGAAAACATTGCTGTGCCTAATTGCGGGGCAACGTACCCAAAGCCATCAAGATCACCATCGTACGTGGCGGCCCACTCAGCATAGAGCCGTTGGGTTTCACTATTATCAGTGCTGCTGATAAGTCTTTGAATGATGTTGTTTAGCTGTTCTTCTTTATTCAAAGCTACATCCTGTCGGGCATCACATAAACAGCAATGCGATAACGCCAAGTATGAAGTAAACAAATAGAGAGATGGCAGAAAGAATTAAGCTGAACAGAGGCTGGGTATGGAACCAAATCTTTAAATGGGGTTCGTTTAAGCCTTCACTTATCTTTCTTGTTTGCCATAGGCTTCCGAGCCAAACAAATGGAGGTACGAACAGCAGCGCGATGATGGGGGAGGCAAACAAAGCTGGTAAATAAACAAGCCCATCTAAGTTTCCTGATGGTTCACCTTGATCATAACCAAATACTTGGTTTAGAAAGAATACCCATAGCCCGATCCCTACTAGATAACTGACGACCATCAAAATTCGAATGATATTTCGAGTAGATCTGATTTCAGCAGTTGGTTTAAAGTATTCCATTTGTTCGTAGCTGCTAAGGACTTTTAAGCTGACATTAAATGCCGCCCAATCACCATGCGCAAAATTTCGCTAGTACCCTCACCAATCGCCATTAGGCGCTGGTCCCGGTAAATACGTTCAACGGGGAATTCTCGCGAGTAACCGAAGCCACCATGAATTTGAATGGCGTTGTAGCAAACTTTTTCGGCCGTCTCTGTCGCCATCAGTTTTGCCATGCTGGCTTCTTTCGCATACGGCCGACCTTGATCTTTGAGCCAAGCTGACCAATAAATCATGTGACGTGTCCCTTGAATATAGGTTGCCATATCAGCCAGCATAAATGCCACCGCTTGATGTTGTCCAATCGGTTTGCCCATCGTTTCACGCTCGTGTGCATATCGAATCGAATGGTCATAGCCAGCTTGGGCCAATCCCAGTGCCAATGAACCGATTGAAATCCGCCCCTTTGTGAGGGTGGCCAATGTTTGGGTAAGCCCTTTGCCCCGTTCTCCGATTAAATTTCCGGCCGGGACCCGTGCATCTTCAAAGGTGACTAAGTGGGTGGGTGAGCCATTTAATCCCATTTTCTTTTCAGGTGGGCCGATGATGACCCCTGGAGTGTCGGTTGGCACCAAAATGTGGCTAAGTGCGGCCGAACCTGAATCACCGTCTGTGCGGCAAAGAACGACCATCGTTTCAGCAATGCCAGCGTTGGTCGCCCACATTTTTGACCCGTTGAACACCCACTCATCGCCGATGAGTTCCGCTTTTGTTTTGATATTACGTAGATCAGAGCCAGCTCCTGGCTCTGTAAGGGTCAAGCAGCCTAGTCGCCCTTCTTTCGAGGTGAGCAACGGGAGCCATTTCTCTTTTTGTTCTGGGGTGCCGAAGTCATTGATCGGCCCCATCCCTAAACAATTGTGGGCCGAAATCGCGAGGGAGGTTGATCCACAGGCACGGGCCAGTTCTTCAGTAGCGATTGTGGCACTGACGGTGTCCATATCAGCACCGCCATACTCTTCTGGAATCTGCAACCCTTTCATGCCGAGGTCGGCCATCTTTTTGGTTGCTGTCCAATTGTATTCGCCCGTTTCATCGGTGTGATTTGCCATTGGGGCAACTTCATTCTTCATGAAGTTTTGCACTACATGGCGAAATTCCCGTTGTTCTTCAGTTAAATCGAAATTCATTTTTAATTACTCCATTTTCGGTGAGTCACTGACTTATCTGCTGGTCACTGATTCGCCGGCTTTATGCCACCAAGCACCATCTGTGTAAACATGCGGGCCAATTCACGGACCGGAATGCGCCCGTCAGGGTCGTACCATGACCATGTGTAATTACACATACCTAGAATGGCACGCATAACGATCTGGGTGTCGATGTCGGCCGAAAATTCCCCCGCATCGATCCCTTCTTGCAAGATTTGACGGAAGAGGTTCTGGTATTTTTTATTCATGACATCGGCCGAATTTGCTGTACCGTCATTGATGTTTGCCAGCTGTTCGCGCACAAAAATTGTGTAGATGTGAACATGGTCTTGAAAGAAACGGATATGCTCATCGATGGCGAGTGTAAGCTTTTGAGTGGGGGTATGGCCGGTTTCAACGATGGCTTGAATCGCATCGTACAGCTCTTCAATCCGGCCGCTGGTGATTTTGACGATTAAATCTTCTTTTGAGTCAAAATAATAGTAGAGGCTACCTTTAAGCATCCCCAATTCATCGGCGATGTCTTGCATGCGCGTGGCATGGTAGCCGCGTGTGGCAAACAGTTTTGCTGCCGTTGCGTAGACTTCGTCTTGGCGGGATTTTTTGCGGTCGGTCATGAGTGGAATGATTATATAAATAATAGTTTGATAAATTCAAACGCCCGTTTGAATTATAGACTCGTTGCTCCAATTTGCAACTGTTCGCTTTTTCTACGATATCGTCATTTTTTCCGTTCAGTTATCAGTTATAGGATAAGGACTCTAGTAAACTGCAGCCGTCTAGGTCTTATGGGCTACCAGATCTACGCCTGTTTCTTGTTATGATTAAGGTATGAGCAAATGCGGGGTAAATCTATGTGTCAGCCAAAAGGTAACACTCATTATTTTGTGGGTTTTTATCCTATTAACCGTTCTTTTTTCACTGGGTTGTGCAGGAACTGATTCGGTCACTCAGCAACCGCTGAGTGAAAAAGGTTATATAGATCTATCGAATTGGAGCTTTGAAGACGATGGAATTATCGAGCTAAACGGCGAGTGGGATTTTTATTGGAATGAACTACTTACGTCTAGCCAAGACGCCGAAAACCAAGGAGCCAATGGGGTTTTGATACAGGCTCCTGGAGCTTGGAATTATATTGATCCCAAATTATACCCACCCCATGGTTTTGCTACCTATATCCTAAAGTTTCAGCTTCCAGATGCCAAAGAGCCTTTCGGTTTGAGGCTACCTGCCTTTAACTCAGCCTATCATCTGTATTTAGATGGAGAGTCTTTGATACAAAGAGGGGTCGTTACCGCCAATACTGAAGCGTATGAGCCGGGTGCCTTCCCTGAAATCATTATCATTTCACCAGAAGATAATAAATCGGTTGAGATTGCTCTTCAAATTGTAAATCATGAATTTAAGCAGGGTGGTTTTCAAAAGAACGTTCAATTAGGCTACTATAGTCAATTATTTGAAGCTAAAGAGCGGACGATCATTTTAGAATTTTGGTTAATTGGTGCTTGTTTGATTATGGGCCTTTATCACTTTGGCCTTTACTTCACCCGAAAAAACAAAACAAACTCACCTCTCTTTTTTGGCTTGTTTGCAATTATTATCTCATTGCGGGTTTTGGTAACTGGAAACTTCGCAATATTTGAGCTTGTGCCAAAAGTACCTTGGGTCTTAGTTATGAGGCTCAATTATTTGACCTTTTATCTTGGCTTGCCAATATTTTGCTTATTTATGAACGCCCTTTACCCCAAAAGGTTTGATAAGTGGGCATTGTGGATTGTTTTAGCCGTCAGTGGCTTTGTTTCTTTTCTCGCAATATTTTTCCCGACTTCAGTATTTGACGGCGTATTGCGAGCATACCAACTTTTTTTCATAGGATGCGCCCTATATAGTCTGTTTGTTGTTGGGCGTTCTATCAAGCATCAGGAAGATGGTGCTCGTTTAGTATTGTTCGGGGTTGTGGCCTTAATTGTTACTTCCTTAAACGATATCTTGTTTGCGAATGGGCTTAGCCCCTTTACTGGGACGATTACTTTTGGTCTTATTTTCTTTATCTTTATGCAGTCGATTATTTTGGCCATGCGATTTGCGAATGCGTTTAAGCGGGTCGAACTTCTTTCAGAAGAGTTGATGTTTGCACAAAAAGAGACCGAGGCTGCTTATTACGAGTTAAGCCAACATAGAGATACGTTGGAAAAGACAGTTAATGAGCGCACGGCCGAGCTAGAAATTGCTAAAAACGAAGCTGAGGTGGCAAATCAGGCCAAAAGTGAATTCCTCGCTGTTATGAGTCATGAAATCCGTACCCCAATGAACGGTATTATCGGGATGTCGAGCTTGCTAAAAGGCACGGATCTGGATGAAGAGCAGGTTGATTTTGTCGAAACAATTCGCAACAGCGGTGATTCATTGCTGACGATTATCAACGACATTTTAGACTTCTCAAAGATTGAAGCAGGCCAACTTGATTTAGAAGAGCATGTATTTGATCTGTACGCAGCGGTTGAAAGCGCATTAGATTTACTTGTGCAAAAAACCTCTGAAAATGGGGTTGAGCTTATCAGTCTGATTGAACATAATGTCCCGCGGATGATTGTTTCGGACTCGACACGGATCAGCCAGATATTGGTTAATTTGTTGTCGAATGCGGTTAAATTTACGGTTGAAGGCGAAATCTTTGTTCAAGTAAAGGCTGACTATTTAGACGATGGCAACGTGCAAATAAACTTTTCAGTGAAGGATTCAGGGATCGGTATCCCAAAAGATAAAATTGGACGATTGTTCCAAGCATTTAGCCAAGTTGATTCATCAACCACTCGAAAATATGGTGGGACAGGTTTAGGGCTCGTTATTTGCCGTCGCTTGGCAAATCTTATGGGTGGAGAAATATTGGTTGAAAGTACGGAAGGAGAGGGATCAACATTCTCTTTCGACATTATCGCCCAACCCGCCCCCAAAAGCATACAGTCGATAGAAGAAATAAATATTGCTGAACATTTGGTGGGTAAACGAGCGCTGATTGTTGATGATAATAAAACAAGTTTACAAGTGCTTTCCTACATCCTAGAAGATTGGCAAGTTACATTTATATCTGCGAGCTCCGTGACAGAGACGCTCAAAATTCTAGAAACTGATCAAGCTTTTGACTTTGCCTTGCTCGATTATCATATGCCGGGCGAGATGGACGGGTTAGGGTTGGGATGCACAATGTTCAAGCGGGGGATAGAAATTCCGGTGATTATGTTGAGCAGCAGATTTGATGTTTCCAACTTTATACGGCCGAAGACGATTACCAACTTGCTGTACAAGCCGGTCAAACCAGACCGGCTAAAGAAAACGATTGCTCAGACATTGCAAAACTTTTTAGCTGTGCCAGAAAGCCCGGCCAAAATTCTACACCCTGACCAATTTGATCCGAATCGGAAAATCAGAGTATTACTTGCTGAAGATAACGTTGTTAATCAAAAAGTATTCAGCCGGATTTTAGATAAACTAGGCTATGTCACCGACCTTGCCTCAGATGGAGCAGAGGCTGTAGAGTGCGTTGGCCGACAGGCCTATGATATCGTTTTTATGGATATTCAGATGCCGAATTTAGATGGAATGGGAGCCACAAAGGTGATACGTGACTTAGGTAATCAAATATTACAGCCGAGAATTGTGGCTTTGTCAGCCGAAATTAATCCGGAAGTCACTAACGCTTGTGTGGCTGCTGGTATGGACATGACATTGCAGAAGCCCGTCCGTACTGATCAAATTATTCAAACTCTATTGGCGTTCAAAACGACCATAAATGATTAAAATCTACATACTACAAACGCCAGAAAGTTGCAATAGCCAAAATGCATCAACCCAAAATTTAAACAATGACAATAATACTGTCATACACAGTAAATTAGATTACCTGTTGGAAAAGCTATACACGAAACAGGGTCTAGTTTATTTAGACGAATAACTTTGGAAGTTTATACATGAAGTTTTCGTCTATCACTACACTGGTAGTGATCGGCGAGGAGGGCAAAATGAAAACATATAATTATTCCAACATCCAAGAATTTACCGATAAATATGGAACGATTCAGTTGCATCAGGACAAAAGTGGTGTTGTTGCAGAAGCTAAAAAAGCTGGTTTTCTGTTAGAAAATACTGTATGGGAAGATGGACCCTTTGTTACCGTATTAGAGGCGATGAACAAAATGGACCAAGATTTAGGCGAATGGTTAAAAGACCAATGGTGGTAATTGGCTCTTTTTAGCGGCTAGTTGCCAGTGACCAGCCTGAAATGTTTCAGCAGTGATCGGTTGTGCACACCAGTGTTGGTCCCTGGCATCTGGTTGCTAAAAAAGATTGAAATTTGAGGAGTCTACCCGGCCGCTTTGTTGTAGCAGCACCCCATTCATAACTTCAATTGCCATTCGACTCTCCAACGTAACACCCGCCCGCACCCCTACACATGGGTCATGGCGCCCTTTCTGTAATTCAAAATCGATCTCTTCCAGGTTTTTACGCACAGACTGTTGTTTATGTGTAATGGTAGATGTTGGTTTGAATGCAACTTGAGCCACCAAGGGCATACCGGTAGAAATGCCCCCCAGCATTCCTCCATGATTATTTGATTGGTAGCCATCGGCCCGAATTGGGTCATTATTTTGGCTCCCTAATCGACCAGCAACGGCGGCCCCTGCGCCTACTTCACAAGCACGTACTGCGTGTAATCCACCTAGTGCACCCATTAATCGACTTTTTAGACTGTTGTAAAGCGGCTCACCGATGAGAGCAGGCATATTCAACCCAACCACTTCGACGACGGCGCCAACGGAATCCCCTTTAATTCGGGTTTGTTTAATATGTTCGGCCGCCTCTGCTGCGAACTCAACATCTATCGATGGAATTTCTGCTTGAGCCAATAAAGCCTCTGCCAGACTAATTTCTTTTTGGCTTGCTTTGGCGTCGTCAAAGAGGTCGCTCAAGCGCTTTTCACTTTTCAGTTCACCGACTTGGGTAATTGACGAGAGAAACACGGTTCCAAATGTTTGTTGTAGAAAAATGCGGGCGATTGAACCACCTATGACATCGGTGATAGTTGAACGATAGCTTGAACGGCCGCCACCCCGATAGTCGATAAACCCCTTGCTTTTGTGATGTTTGACAAGATCAGTATGCCCCGGCCGCACAGCGCCTGTCTCACCAGAAAATTGTTTGTAATGGCGTGATTTGCTTGATGTCGAGAGCACCATGGCAGCGATTGGTTCCCCGGTTGAATAGCCAACTTCATAGGTCGGGGTGGCGCTCATCTGATCATTTTGTGCAATACCGATGTTTGGGCCAGATAAAAGTCTAGCATGATCATTATCATCGAAAATGCCGGCCGTAAATACAACTCGATCTTTTTCATTGCGCGGGGTGCCATGTTTATTCCCCCCCGGCCGTCTACGATCTAGATAGCCTTGAACTTCATCCCGGCTTATCTTCACCCCAGCCGGACAGCCGAAAATTATCGTTGTAATCCCTGGCCCATGTGATTCACCCGCACCCGCCACACCAAAAAGTGGTCCACCTAAAATTTCCATAATATGTTCAACCTTAAAAATAGAAGTTAGGAGTTTACCAAAAAAAAGAGGCCTCACGCATAATGCGTGAGGCCTCTTTTAGATGAAATGAAGGAGCAAGCTGTTAGAGATATTGATCCCGAGTAGCTTGCCTCAGTTCACCCACTATTTTTCTGGCATTTCCAATTCGGTACCTGGGAAGATAACGCTTGGGTTTTTGATATTATTGAGTTTAGCAATTTCCATATAACGGTTGCCGTTACCCAATTGCGCTTCAGCAATTTTCCACAGACTGTCTCCGGCTAAAACTGTATAAGTTTTTGCCGCTTCAGCTGCCTCGGCCGCTGCCTGAGCTTCTGCTGCACGTTCTTCACGGCGTGCCGCTGCTGCTGCTTGGCGCTCTGCGGCTGCTTTTTCAGCCATCCGTTTGCGACGGCGTTCTGCTGCTGCTGCTTGACGCTCTGCGGCTGCTTTGCGTTTTTCTTCGCGTGCTTCAGCTTCTTTCAAT
>JBGCDP010000306.1:0-4376 GCA_045105475.1 Anaerolineae bacterium | reverse complement strand
TTTGGCCTGTTTGTTCAACCAGACATCATGACTCGTGGTGGTCCGCTTGATTCAACAACAACTGTCATTCACCAAATGATCCAACGTGGCTATGCCAAACAAGATATCGCATATGGGTCAGCTATCTCCGTATTTTTCTTCGTGATGGTTCTAGCCGTCGCGTTACTTCAACGTTTTCTAACCCGGGAGAGAGATTAATTATGTTTGGAGAAAATAGATTAGGGCGGTTCCACAGACTCCGCCTCGTGAGCAGCTATGTGGCCATGATCATTCTGGCCTTACTCTTTCTTTTCCCCATCGTTTTTATGATCGTGTCCTCCTTTAAACCGGACGGTCAGCTTTTACGTGATACTCAGTCTCTGCTGGCATTTGTCCCTTATGGGGATATATCTTTTGATAATTATCGTGAAGCGTTTATTCGGGTACCGGTTCTACGCTTTATATCGAACTCGCTGATCATCACCGCAATCACAGTGGCATTTGGATTGGTGATTAATTCGATGGCTGGATTTGCGCTCTCGGTTTTACGCTGGAAAGGCAAAAGCTTTATCCTATCGGTTATTATTGCGACGCTGATTGTCCCATTTGAAACGATCGCCATCCCCCTTTTGCTGATTGTGAGTAAGCTACCAATGCTAGATTTTCTGGCCTATGGGGAAGGTGACGAACTGCTGCGCTGGAGCTGGATGAATACATACCATGTACAAATTATCCCATTCTTGGCTGGCGCCTTTTCGATCTTTTTGTTTGTCCAATTTTTTAGCTCGCTTCCCAAAGATCTATTTGAAGCGGCCCGTATTGATGGGGCAAGCTGGTTTCAGATTTATACTCGCATCGTGATTCCACTTTCTGGCCCTGTGTTTGCCACAGTCGCAATCCTGACCTTTTTACCAAAGTGGAACGACTATTTGTGGCCGATTATGGTGGTGCAAAGTGAAGAGCTCCGGCCGATTATGGTTGGGGTTTCATATTTCTTCCAGCTTGATGTCGCCTGGGGGGAAATCATGGCGTATCTAACCATTATCACGCTACCTGTGCTCCTGTTCTTCTTATCGCTACAGCGAGCATTTATTGAGAGCATTGCCAACAGCGGTGTCAAAGGTTAACTGGGCGATTTGCAAATTTAAATCCTCCATCCAAGAACTTCAGAAATCGCCTTACAACGTCAACTTGTCTGACACAGCCATCTTCAAAATCCCATGTCTGGATAACTATTTTTTGAAGATGGCCCTAGACCAAAAGAGCAAATGATGAATAAAGTTATTACCCAGACACGGCCGTGTCTTCACTTTACCCCGCCTGTAGGTTGGATGAATGATCCAAATGGATTGGTTTTTCACAACGGTGAATACCATCTTTTTTATCAGCACCATCCACATGATTTGAAGTGGGGCCCCATGCACTGGGGACATGCGGTTAGCACCAACCTGATCGATTGGGAGCATTTGCCAATCGCGCTATATCCAGGCGAGGATGGGACGATATTTTCTGGCAGCACGGTGGTTGACACACACAACACGGCCGGTTTTGGGGCTGGGGCGATGATCGCCATTTATACGCTCTTCATCCCGCTTGAAGATGACAAAGCGATTCAAAATCAAGGGATAGCATTCAGCCTTGATGACGGCCGGACGTGGACCAAATACTCAAATAACCCAATCATTCAAATGCCAGCGTTTGAAAATCACAACAACTTCCGTGACCCTAACGTGAGCTGGTATGGCACCCCAGAAGACGGCCACTGGACGATGATTTTGACCGTACATGATGAGGTTTGGCTCTATACGTCGCCTGATCTAAAAAACTGGGAATTGGCCAGCACATTCGGCCGAGGATATGGCTGTCACGATGGGGTTTGGGAGTGTCCGGACTTGTTTGAACTGCCAATTGAAGGGGGCGACGAACGGTTATGGGTAATGATTGTCTCTGTTGAGAGGGGTGCTCCGGCCGGTGGCAATGGGGTCCAATACTTTTTGGGCCACTTTGATGGCAAAACGTTTACCCCGGCCGAAGACCGGTCTAAAACCCGATGGGTTGATTACGGTCCTGACTTTTACGCGGCCGTGACCTATAACAATGCTCCTGACGGCCGACGCATTTTGGTTGGCTGGATGAACAACTGGTCTTACTCGCACGACATCCCGGCTGAGCAGTGGCGGGGCATGCAAAGCTTCCCACGTGAGCTAACGCTGACTAAAGGTGCCGACGGGTTAGTGCTGAACCAACGGCCGGTTCGTGAATTGGATGAGCATTTGAGCAAATCAATTAAGTTAGCAAACGTTCAAGTTGATGGGACCCATCCAATAGAAACATTTGCCGCCGATATAGCTGAATACAAGGTCACATTTGAAATGGATCAAAAAACATCGGCCGACTCTTTTGGCCTGCGCGTGCGCTGTGGCAATGGGAATCACACGACCATCGGCTATTCGGTTGCAGAAGGCTCTGTCTATGTAGACCGAAGCAAAATGGGCGTTGAGGCGTCAAAAATGACCCATAGCAGTGTGCATCAGGCACCGGTCAATTCTGCCATCAGCCAGTCAATCACCTTGAACGTCATCGTTGATCATGAGTCGGTTGAGGTATGGGCTAATGATGGGGAGGTCTATTTGACTGAATTAAACTATCCGCTGGCTGAGAACATCGGCTTTGAGTTATTTGCAACTGGTGGTGAGATTCAGGTTTTATCGGCCGTGTGCAAGACAAAAGAATAGAGACAATGAAAGATGTTTAAACGGCTTTTTGTTTTGGGCGGTCTGTTTCTGATCTTGCTAGGTTGTGCAGATATTCCCGAACTATCTAGCCCAGAAAGCCAGCCGGCCATCTTGCCACAAGAACCTGCGTTGAGAGTAGAGCGGTTCCATTTTACTCCCCCTTTTGGCTGGATGAATGATCCCAACGGCCTTGTCTATTACGCAGGCGAATATCACCTTTTCTACCAATATCATCCCGATGGTTTAACTTGGGGGCCGATGCATTGGGGGCACGCTTTGAGTCCAAACCTTTTAGAATGGGAGCATCTGCCCATCGCCCTCGCACCTGACGATCTCGGTACAATTTTTTCTGGGAGCGCGGTCGTTGATTGGGAAAACACGGCCGGGTTTGGGGAAGAAGCGTTGGTCGCCATATTTACCCATTTCAAAAGCCCAACGCAAATGCAAAGCTTAGCCTACAGCACCGATCAGGGACGCACCTGGACCAAATACGCCGGTAATCCGGTGCTTAAGCCCCCCAACGGGATACGTAATTTCCGTGACCCCAAGGTCTTTTGGTTTGAATCAGAAGATGGCCAAACAGAGCATTGGGTGATGGCGTTGGCGGCCGGCAGTGTGATCCTGTTTTATACCTCTCCCGACCTAATTCATTGGGAAAGTTCAGGCGGCTTTGGCATCACAGAAGGGGCAACGTGCGGCGTATGGGAAACACCTGATCTGTTTGAATTGCCGTTAGATGATGGGGGTGAAACCCGCTGGGTTTTAACCGTAGGGATTAATAATTGCGCACCGGCCGGGGGCAGTGGCACTCAATATTTTGTCGGGGAATTTGACGGATTCGATTTCACAAATGAAAACGACAAAAAAACTGTCTTGTGGGCCGATTATGGAGCGGATTTTTACGCTGGCCAGTCATGGAGCGACACACCAGACGGCCGACGCATTATGTTGGGGTGGATGAATAACTGGACCTATGCTCAAGATATTCCGACAGGTGGTGCTGATGGGAAAGAGTGGCGGGGGCAGATGACGGTTCCGCGCAAGTTGGGGTTGACCCAAACGGCCGATGGGATTCGCTTGACTCAAAACCCGATCGGGGAGATGGCACTTTTGCGGAGCGAGCCGATAGAGCTTGGTGAAACCCCCATCCCGAGTAATGATGTTGTTGATACCGGCATTGAAATGGTGCAGGGGGAAATCATCGCTGAATTCGAGATTGATGATATCAATCAAGCCAATCAGGTGGGGGTCAAAGTCCGTGTGGGTGATGGAGAGGAAACGCTGATCGGTTATGCGTTGAAAGCACGGAAAGTTTTTGTAACCCGCAAACAATCGGGGGAAACTGAATTTTCCGATCTATTTACCCCTGGTGCATCGGCCCCATACAATCTACCAGGGAACACCATTAAATTCCATATTTTAATTGACCGGGAATCAATTGAGGTGTTTGTCGATGACGGCCGGTTGGTGCTAACGGAACTTATTTTTCCAGCTGAAAGCAGTTCTGGAATCGAGCTGTTCGCTGAAGGAGGAGAGGGGAAGCTTACATCGTTGACCGCCAACCGGTTTGCAACGGCCGAAAGCGCCGACTAAAGGTTGCACCAAGCAAGAGGTTAAGATCAATCAGAGAGCCATATAAAAAGTCCTATTCCACAGTCTAAA
>JBGCDP010000305.1:0-3160 GCA_045105475.1 Anaerolineae bacterium | reverse complement strand
AGCGATGAGTAAAGCGGGAAGTCGAACACGTCGCCGTTTTGGTAAACTTTTTGCGCCCAAACCGCATAGTTGGTTAACCCTTGGTGGGTCAACATCGTCCCTTTTGGCGTGCCGGTTGAGCCAGAGGTGTAGATCATGTAGGCGAGGGAGATGGGGGATAGAGAGGCGGGGATAGCGGATAGGGAGGGTTCGAGTGGCGCGGTAGCATCGATGATGATGATCGGTTGATTAGTCTCGACGAGTTCAGCTATTTCAGATGAGTTGACCAATACAGCCAATGGCTCAGCGTCGGCCAGCATCATGTTACGCCGTTCGGCCGGGTATGATGGGTCGATAGGGACGTAAGCGGCCCCTGATTTGAGGACGCCCCAAATCGCTACCAACACCTCAAGCGATCGTTGCATGCAAATCGCAACAGTTGTTTCAGGCACAGCGCCAAGCTCGATTAGCTGGTTGGCGAGTTGGTTAGATTGTTGGTCTAGTTGTGCATAAGTGAGCGTCGTGTCGCCGCGTTGGGCCGCAATCGCATTAGGGTGTTTAGCGACTTGTTCAGCAAACAGGTCAACAACTGTTTTGTCAGATGGGTAGGGGGTGTCAGTTTGATTGAACTCAACAAAGTGAGATTGGTGCTGGTCACTGGTAAGAAGGCTGAACCCGCCAATCGGTTGCTCGTGATCAGCAATCAGTTGATCGATGACGACTAGGAATTGTTCAGTCAGCCATCGGCTCTCGGCCGGGCCAAAAACGGCCGTGGCTAAGTCAAACAGGCAGGTGAGCTCACCCGTCTGGTCAAAGTCGGTGATCTGCAAACGAAACGCCTGATTTGCGTCACAATAGCCGGAATGAATCCAGTCGGTCGAGACTTGATGACCGCCAAAATCCCCCGATGTCCCGTTGATGTAGTTGAGGATGACGTTGAACGATTGGTTAACCTCGGGGGTGCTGATGCCGGGCTGGATCTGCATCATGTTGGTGAAGGTTTCGTCTAGCACTTTTTCACCAATCGTTGCAAATGTGTCACCCGCTTCGATGTCGATCTGCATCATGCCGATTTCAATAAAAACGCCGATGGTTTTCTTGAAGGCGGCCGACTGTCGGCCATGGAACGGGGTGCCGATCCGAATCTGCTTTTCGCCGGTGATCCGGTGAATGGTGGTTGCCAAAACGGAGCCGAACAATGTCGATAGTGACATGTCCATGCTTAGCGAAGCAAAGCCATCTTCCATCGCAATCTCTTTGAGTTTTGCTGACCGTGCGGCTCCCAGCGGGAGTGCGACCCGTTTGGCCGTCCCCGCTTTTTCTGGCACTTTTTTGCCGTAAAAGTTTAATTCTGTTGGCTCGCCGCCGATTTTTTCCGCCCAATAAGCGGCCGCATTTTTATACCGGTCCGATTGCTTGTGATCTTTTTCGGCGTCAACAAACGTTGAAAATTGGGGAAGGGCAGGTGATTCATCCAACTTTCCTGCCACGGCGAGCTCGTAGAATTCGGCCGTCGCCTGATAGACCAATCCAGTTGCAATCGCATCGGTGATGACATGGTGCTGGTTGAGGTACCAAATCCAGCGGTCTTGAGCCAGTTTGATTAAAGCGGTATCAAACAGCTGATTTTCAAGATCAAGAATACGGGTGATCCGTTCATCGACCCATTGTTGATACGATTGATTTGGGTTCGAAGCATCGGAAAAATCAAACAGCTCAACAAGACCTTGAATCGCTGGGTTTTCTTGGCGTTTCGGCACCCCATCTACGATACGTACTACTGACCGTAGGGCATCACTGCTGGCCACGACTTTTTGGAATGCTTGATCAAGCGCTTGTGGATCAATCTCACCCATAATTCGGTAGGCATGGGCCATGTTGTAGACTGGAAAATCAGGGTTGATTTGCTGACCCATCCAAAGGAGGAATTGGCTTTGGGTCAGGTTGGATTGATTTGTGAGAAGGGCCATTGATTTTTCGATTTACGAATGACGATTTTCGATTATTGGTTATTCACGATCCTACTTAATCGTAAATCCAAAATCATAAATCGTAAATGTTTAGGCTGTCTTTTTACGTTCGATGAAGCCGACAATTGAATTGATAGTTTTGAAGTTTTTCAACGTGATTTCACGAGGTTCAACTTTGATGCCATTTTCAGATTGGATAAATGCGACCAATTGCATCACACCTAATGAGTCGATTAACCCGCTCAGTAGTAAATTGTCATCAGGTGCAACGGGATTGGCCGCAGGATCTGTTACGAAGGTTGTCGTGATGTAATGTTCAAGGGTTTTTGTTTGAGTCATGAGAATAAATAAGGGATGTTAAACGTTAGATTTTTAGACGGGCCTAACCACATCTTGAGCTAAGCGATTAAGGTTAAACTTGCATTGGCCTGCAATTTGCGCCGATCAACTTTTCCGCTGCCTGTGCGCGGGAAATCTTTAAAAATCACGAATGATTCTGGGATTGCATACTTGGGGACCTTGTTTTGGAGATGCCGCTTAAACTCATCTAATTGAATATCAGCTGTGGCTGATTCTTTTAAGATGATGGCGGCTTGGATCATTTTATCGTCATCTGTTTTTTGTACCATATAGGCGGCTACTTCTGCCACCGCTTCGTGCGATACGAGTCCGGCCTCTACTTCATCGAGTTCAACCCGATAACCACGCAGTTTGATTTGACGATCTTTGCGCCCTAAAAAGACAAGTTCACCACCTGGTAATTCTTGCACAAGGTCACCGGTGCGATAGTAACGGTGTTTAATACCGCCCTCTTTTTTAT
The DNA here is from genome assembly GCA_045105475.1 of Anaerolineae bacterium. Lineage (GTDB taxonomy): Bacteria > Chloroflexota > Anaerolineae > Promineifilales > Promineifilaceae > WTJY01. The sequence continues at coordinate 391 of JBGCDP010000305.1, read as the reverse complement.
CGAAGTAAAACGCTTTTTTGTTGAGGTCCGGCCGTTTCCAATACCCCTGCATCATCGTGGGAGCACGAACAATAAGTTCGCCAATATCACCCGGTTCAACAGACTGATCATCACTATCAACGATAAGGCCATGGGTGTTGAACCACATCCGGCCGATAGGGATTGGCGTTTCATCATTTTCAGCAATGGGTGGAATTAGAAACGCGGTACATTGATTGACTTCGGCCGGGCCGTAAACATTGCTAAACGTTGCATTGGGCCATGCCAACTGTAATCCGCGCATATGTTTGGGTGGAAACGGTTCTCCACCGTACAGCACCCAGCGCATCGAAGAACAATCTCTTTCTTCTAGCACCCCGTTGAGTAAAAGCTGGATAAGTGCATAAGGAAC
>JBGCDP010000304.1:0-6668 GCA_045105475.1 Anaerolineae bacterium | reverse complement strand
GGGATTCCGTATACGGCCGATTTTAACGGCGAACAATTGGAAGGGGTTGGCTATATTCAGTGCACGTTGAAAGATGGGAAACGGCACAGTACGGCTCAAGCTTTTTTGGTTCCAGCATTGAATCGGCCGAATCTGACCGTTTATACCCATGCCCCAGCTTGCAAGCTAATTATTGAAAACGACCGCTGTTTAGGGGTTGAGTTTTTGAAAGATGGGGTGATCACAACCGCAAATGCTGACGAAGAGGTAATTCTGTCGGCCGGTGTCATTGAGTCCCCCAAGCTGTTGCTCCTTTCGGGCATCGGGGACGATGCGGACTTACGGCCGTTGGGGATCAAAACGGTGGTTGATTTGCCTGGGGTCGGCCGGAATTTGCACGACCATACCCGTGCACCGCTCCATTTCGCCACAGACAAACCGATCCCGCCCACTTTACCTGGTCACCAAGCGATGCACGCCCAGTTTTTCTGGTACACGGACGAACGCTTACTCGTGCCAGATCTGCAACCCCTTTTCTACCATGTGCCGGTCAATGAACCCCGTTTAGACGGGATCGAAAACGCCTATACGATTTTTACCGGTCATATTCGGCCGGTGAGCCGTGGCTTTCTCAAGTTAAGCTCGGCCGATCCCAAAGCTGAACTCATTATCGATCCAAATTATCTTGCCGAACAGTATGATGTCGATGCGCTTGAAGCCGGGTTTCACATGTGTCGAGACATCATCAATGAAATGGATGAATGGCCGAGTCGTGAGGTTTTGCCTGGTGCGAAGCTCACATCTAAGCAAGAGATCCAAGATTATATTCGGCAGACGGTTGTCACCTATCACCATCAGGTCGGCACCTGCAAGATGGGTCTTGATCAGATGTCGGTTGTTGACCCTGAACTCAAGGTTTATGGGATCGATGGGTTGCGAGTGGTTGATGCATCGATAATGCCCGACGTGGTATCAGGAAATACAAATGCGCCGTCGATCATGATCGGGGAAAAAGCGGCCGATATGATTCGGAAACGGTCATAGGCATAGTGTTTAGATCAATTGGTTACGGGCGGCCGTTGGCGAGATCCCTATCACCTTTTTAAACAGTCGTGAAAAATAATAGGGGTCTTCGTAACCAACTGAAGATGCGATTTCACGGACACTCATATCAGTTAGATTGAGCAACGAAGAGGCTTTCTGTAGTTTTAGATGGATAAAATAATCAACCGGTGCATAACCGGTCTGCTCTCTAAACAAACGGGAAAAATGTGGGACCGAAAGATTGGCGTGTTGAGCCATTTCAGTCAATGATAGACGGTCACTCATATTTTGACGCAAATAGTTTAAAGTTGATTCGATACTGTGTAAACGATTGCTTCGCTGATAAGCTGAAAATGCTGAGTTATTAAAAAATAGTTCTCCCAACAAATTATGGGAAACTTTCGCCGCGTAAATCAACCGATTCAACACAAAGCCTTCAGCCAAAATATCATAACATTGTCTAAAAAGCTGAACCGCGCGTTTACTGCTTTCTTTGTCTACCCGCAATTTGAATTTGCCTTGCTGAAATTGCGTTGCATAGCTAATACTCTCTAAACCAGACAAATGAATCCAATGAATAGACCAAGGTGATTGTTCGCTAGAGCCGTAGACATGGGGCACCCCTGATGGGATAAACAAAGCTTCATTCGTGTTTAAACGTTGCTGGGGCCCATCACCGATTTTGAACCATCCTTCCCCTTTAACGCAAAATATCAATATCATTCCTGGCAGTCCCTCTTTGCGCTGGCAATAGTGATATTGAGCGTTTGGAAACCAACCGACATCGGTCGGGATTAATGACTGCAGCAAAGGATGATTGCCCCACTTCTCCAAAATAGGCTGAGGTAATCGATAGAGCTGCTGATTGTGGAATCCTTCTTGAATTCGGATGGGCTGCATAACAGTTTTTGATAGATCAATGTTGATAAGATAATCCATTATATCACCAATCCCTCTATTGCTTATCTCACCTTCTAATCGTACCCTTTAAGTGAAAAGCTTTAGTGCATAAATCTCATTTGGCCCATCGTTTTCCAATTAAGATTATGCTCTAAATTAGAGATAGACTATGAATTTATCGCACCAGCCATTTACAATTTCAAATGCCTCTGTTCGCCATGAGCAAACACCAATTACCCATCCGGTTAAAACCGCTTTTGGCACGATGACGGCTCGACATGCTGTGTTCCTTATCGTTGAAAATGAGGCCGGACAGGCGGGTGTGGGTGAAAGCTGGATCAACTTTCCGGTGTGGGGGCATCTTAATCGTATTCATGATTTTGAGGAAGCGATTGTGCCGTTTTTGATCGGCCGGGAAGTGGCCCACGTCCCTAACACGATTCGGGAATTGTATGATTTGCTCAAAGGGCCAGCGCTGCAATCCGGCACGGTGGGGCCACTGCTGCAAGCGATTTGCGCAGTTGAATTGGCTTTGTGGGATTTAGCCGGCCGGGTTGAGGGCAAGCCACTTAGCCATCTGCTTTATAAGCAGCCGCACAGCCACATCCAAGTGTATGCCAGCGGCATTAACAGCCCGCTCCCGTATGATTTGATCAATCAACATCTTGACAAAGGGGTGAAGCTTTTCAAACTCAAGCTAGGGTTTAGCGACAGGGAAGATCGTGCAAACCTGATCGCCTTAAAAAAACATTTAGGGGATAAGGCTGACCTCGCCGTTGATGTGAATCGTGGTTGGAGCTTTAAAACAGCGAAGAAATGGCTCCCGATTTTGGCCCACCACAATATCAAATGGCTCGAAGAGCCTCTGAACGTTGAAGATGAACATCAGTTGCCAAAGCTTCGGGAACGGACCAGTGTGCCGCTTTCTGGGGGGGAAAATGTGCTTATGCCTCCACATTCTGACTCAGTTCAGTTAGCACAATCTCCGTTTGACATTCTGCAACCAGACTTAACGAAATACACCCCTCTGCATGTGGCTCTAGGCTTGAAAGAGCGGGCTGAAGAAATTGGGAAATCGGTGATTCCTCATATCTTGGGATCTGGTCCTGGGCAAGCGGCGTCGCTGCAATTTGCGGCCGGTTGCAAGGCAAGATGGGTTGAGCTGGATATTAACGAGAACCGGTTGCGAACTGAGTTATGTCAAGAACCATTTGAGATTAGTGATGGGCAGATCGTGATTCCAGACCGGCCGGGGATCGGTTGGAGTCTAGAAAGTTAGCGCAAGTTACGGACTATTCTGATTTTTCATCTTCCGTTAGACAAGCATTCGGATTATGCGGCGGCAATGAAGCTTTAGGGATCGCCTCATAGCCCGGAACCAGCGACGTTGGTATAACAATCCGGCGGCCGGGGGCGAGAAATTCACCACAGTCGTCACCTATCAAACCAAATTCCTGACTAAATTTGCAAATCTGAGGGACATAACGATCAGAGCCTAAATAGTTAATCGCGATGCAGGTTAAGTTCTCATCCGGCTGAACAAAGTGCAAATAGCGTGTTTTTACAACCTCAGGGGTTGGAGTGATTGTTGGCCCGACCACAACCATAAGCGTGGGCTGCGCGGTCAAGGCTGGTTCAGCCAATATTTCCACTGTAGGCTCTAGCGTTGGTCTAATAGTCTCCGTCGGTTGAGCCGAAGATTTCGTTTTTTTCTTAGTAGGCACACCGGTTGGAATAGCAGTCGATGTCTGTGCCAAGGATGCTGTGGTTGGCGTCTGAAAAACGGCCGTGGCATCAGATTCAGCGATTGCGGCTGGCTCAACAGATGTTTGCCCGGCGGCAACGGCCGCTGGCTCAGCCGCAGGCAAAGGCAGCAGCACCCCAATCAAAACCAAGTAGATAAAGATGCCAATCAGGCCTGACAAGCTGAAAAAGGTAATCGCGATCCAGTTCCAATGAGGTCTGCCCGATGCAAACCAACGCACTAGCCCTAAAGCTGACAATCCCAACCCTACAATAATGAACCAAATATCCAGCCGATTTTCTACATTGAATAACAATGCGACCAATCCAGCAAAAATAAAAAATATGCCTATTCTCAAAAGCCAATGATGCAGGGCGTGCCGATTCAATTTAAACATGTCTGAAAAGGGAGTAAATTTATTTTGCATATGGTCTCAGCTATCGCAGTTCGGCCGTGAAGATGATGAATATCCATCTTCAACTAAATCAAAAAAGTTGCACCAACAACGTGTCTATTTAGAGAGTAAGTATACAAAATAGTCTTAAAAAGACGGCCGAATTTAACTTAAAAACACCGCTCTTTACTCGAGAGAAACGCACTTTTAACTTCTTCTTCTCCTTGAATACGGAGCCTCACTCCTGCGCAAACAAACTCCTAACAAATAAGCTACATAAAATCGAATTTCCGTGATCTTGTATTTGCTTACTTTGATCACTTTTTGGCATCATCATGCCAACACACGGAAGAAATAGAAGAGGAAAAGTATGAATAAACAAAAACCGCATGACATCGCAATAATCGGTATGGCTTGTCGTTTCCCACGGGCCAAAAATATTCAACAATATTGGCAGAATTTAATAAGCGGTGCGGAAACGGCCAGATTAATTCCGGCCGATCGCTGGCAAACCAACGATCACTTTGATCCACAGCCGGGCACGGCCGGAAAATCAATCTCGAAATGGGGCTGTTTTCTCGATGACATTTGGGGGTTTGATCCAGAATTCTTTAACCTAACAAAAGAAGAATCCCTCTTTATCGATCCTCAGCATCGCATTTTGCTTGAGTTAGCCTACGAAACGCTGGCTGAAAGCGGCTACACGGCCGAAGCATTTAACGGCAAGCGGGTCGGCGTGTTTATCGCCATCGCTCAGGAAGATTACAAAAATGATGCCATCGCCCATCTTTTCTCGGATCAAAAATCCCCGGCTACAACGCTAGCCAACAATTTACGCAGCCTCGCCGCTGGCAGAATCGCCGACTCACTCAACTTAAAAGGGCCCACATTCGCCATCGACAGCGCCTGTTCTTCCGCTTTAATCGCCATGCATTATGCGCGACTCAGCTTACAAAATGGTGATTGTGATTTTGCGCTAGTTGGCGGAGTCAACCTCAACATCGGCCCAACTTCCTTTTTGGCGTTTAGCAATGCAGGGGCACTTTCACCTAGCGCAAAAAGCTATCTGTTCGATGAGCGCAATCATGGCATTCTGCTTGGCGAAGGGGCTGGAATGCTGCTACTCACACCTGCACACGCAGCTGACCGGCCGATCTTGGCTATTCTCAAAGGGAGCGCGGTCAATAACGACGGTCAGTCGCACGGACCGATGACCCCAAACACCGCCGGACAGCAGCAGGTTATGCAAGCGGCCTACGAGACAAGCGGCATAAATCCGGCCGACCTTGGCTACATTGAAGCCCACGGGACGGGCACACCGATTGGTGATGTCGTTGAAGCCCGCACGTTAAACCGCTTTTTCGGCCGATTAAAGGAAATCGATCCCCCAACACGCTATGTCGGCTCGATGAAGCCCAACGTCGGACATCTACTGAGCGCGGCTGGGATTGCCAGCTTAATCAAAGTGGTTTTGGCCCTCCACCACAAGCAGATTCCCCCAAGCCTCAACTGCCAACAACCGCGAAAAAAACTTCGTTTAGGTCAGGTCGGATTGATTATTAACGATCAACCGATCTTGTGGGAAACAGGTAAAGGCAAAGCACGGCTGGCCGGAATCAATGCGTTTGCATTTGGTGGCACAAATGCCCATGTGATTCTGCAAGAAGCGACCGATCAACCAGAAAGACAGCCGTTACCACCACCAGTTTTTACGCGTCAACATTTGCGCATATCACCACAAGCCCCACCTGGCTATGCAAAACTCACGAGACCCAGCAAAGAGCTTTCTTCATGGCTACATCGGGTTGTCTGGCAACCCACCCCGCTCCCCGCTATCGATTCAACAATATTAGACACTCCCTTGCCCACAGTCATCACAGCGGCCGATGGTGAAGCTGGGTTTAGACTTGCCAATCTGCTAAAAAATCAGGGGTTAGATTGTGAATTTTGTCAGCCCCATCAATTGACTCAACAACAAAATAGCTTTCGTCTATTGCTGGTTGCGGCCGACTATGAATTTGTCCGGTCAACGGCAAAAGTCTTAACACAGCTCTCCCAAGGGTCGGTTGATTCAATCTCAATCATTAGTCACCAGGATCCTTTAGAGCCTGACGCCGCACTGATTGCTGGATTTAGTCACGCCTTGAATGACGAGCTTCACATCCCTGTTCAGTTCATTGGTTTTGGTGGTGAGTTATCAAACGCACCGCTTTTGGCTGAGCTAATTCGGCCGACTGCGACTAGCACCGTTTGGTGGCACAAAGATGCTCGCTTCGTCCGCAAAGTTGTGCCACTCCCGGCCGATCAAGCGGCTAGCACAACACCTATTTCCAAAGATGGGGTCTACCTCATCACCGGCGGTGGCTCCGGCGTGGGAGCCGCCATCGCCAAAGGATTAGCTCTCGACGTTGCCCCTACGCTGATCCTCGTCGGCCGCAAATCCCTCTCAGACGCACTCGAGCGGGCCGACTTTTTGGGCAAGCTACGTTGGGCAGGGGCCACGGCCGATTACATCGCGGCTGATGTCTCTGATGCAGCTCAAGTTGATCAGCTGATCAGCCAAATCCTTGAAAAATATGGCCGGTTAGATGGGGTCATTCATGCGGC
>JBGCDP010000303.1:0-46578 GCA_045105475.1 Anaerolineae bacterium | reverse complement strand
GCTCAAGCTGTGACTGAAGGAACGATGAGTACCGGGACGAAAACTTTTCCGCATCCGGTATTTACCCCCATCGTGGCTGAAGGAACGCTTCAAATGGGGAACCGCACGTGGGATGTAATTCATGCACCAGGGCATGCAGACGGGCAGATTATCTTTTACGATCCGGCCGATCGGTTGTTTCTGAGTGGCGATCAAATTTTGATGAAGATCACGCCAAACATCGGTTATTGGGACCAAACCGAGGCGGGTGTGTTACAGCGTTATCTTGATTCACTGGAACAGCTGCGCAGCTATGATGTGCGCATGGGCTTTCCGGGCCATAAATGGCTCGTTGGTGACTGGCAGCAACGGATTGATGAGATGTTTGCTCACCATGAAGAGCGTTTAGATACGACGCTGACGGCTGTGCAACAGTCGTCAGGAATATCGGTCGATGGGGTTAGCCAAGCGGTTTTTCGCTTGGGTGAACTAAACTATCATCAATCCCGGTTTGCGATTGCAGAAACGCTGGCTCACCTTGACCTGCTTGAAGGGCAGGGGAAGATTGGCCGCGAAGAAACCGACGGGGTTTGGCGGTTTTCTGTTGTATAGGTTATGTTCGAATCGCTTCTAAATCACCCCGAAAAACCTGTTTCTGGTCTGGCGGTCATCCAGTTTAAAGGTGGCGAAATAACCCACCGCGCTGGATATGGTCTGCATGGTTCTCCCTCCACTCGCTTTCGCATCGCATCAATCAGTAAGTTTGTCATGACGATGGCGGTTGCCCAGGCGGCCGAAGCTGGTTTGCTCGACTTGGATGCTGATGTCAGCAAGCTACTTGGATTTAAACTGCGCCATCCGGCTTATCCAACCAGCCCGATTACGCTGACTCATCTACTGAGCCACACCTCAACCCTGCGCGATGCAACCGCCTATTCGATGCCGTTGCCGCACAAAATTCAGGAGTTTTTTGAACCTGGCACCCCATGGTTTGAAGACGGGGATCACTTTTCGCCAGAGGATGAGGGGCCACCCGGCCGCTTTTTCGCCTACTGCAATCTGAACTATGGTGTGGCTGCCTCTGTATTGGAAAAAGTGACGGGGCAGCGTTTTGATTTATACATGCGTGAGAAGATATTTGAGCCATTGGGGATTCGACCATCGTATAACGTGTCGCTTTTCACCCCGGCCGAAATAGCTGATTTGGCCCCGATTGTGCGTCTGCAAGATGGGGCTTGGCGGCCGCAGGTTGATGATCATCGTGGGATTGTGCCGCCTCCATTAAGCGTGATTGAAAATCCTGATGTACAAGAAAAATATGTGGAGAGATTTGGCAACATCCGGCCGTCTTTAGACCTTGCTGGCTATGAATTGGGCAGCAACGGGACGATTTTTTCACCCCAAGGTGGGTTGCGCATTTCGGCCGATGAGCTGTTTGTGATCTTTCGCTATTTTTCGGAATCTTATCAAGCTGGGGCCGCTTGGACACGCACGATGCTAAACCCGATTTGGCGGCATGATGGCTCGAATGGGAACAATTACGCTGGACTAATGCAAGCTTGGGGACTAGGAACACACCTGTTTGAAGACCAACTTGCAGGTTTAGGTATCACAAATCGAAATTTAGTTGGCCATCTGGGAGATGCATATGGGCTGTTGTCTGGTTTGCTGTTTGATCCAGAAAGTGAGGATGGATTGATCTATATTATCGGCGGAACAAGCTGCCCACTTGAGGAGCATCCCGGCCGACATACTTCTTTTTCCGCGTGGGAAGAAGAAATTCTGCAGCAACTGCTCTGATATAGATTCGGGAACAAAAAAAGACCAGATTGGCCATTTAGCTAATCTGGTCTTTTGAATTAAAAACGAACACCCTGAATTATTTTTTATTCGTGCTCAAAATGCGCGGCCCATTCTCTGTAATTGCAATCGTGTGCTCGTATTGAGCTGAAAGCGACCCATCCTGCGTTTCAACAGACCAACCGTCTGGCATCATTTTGCACGCTGCGCGTCCCATATTGATCATCGGTTCGATGGTAAATGTCATGCCAGGAGCCAAAAGCGGCCCATACCCGGCCGGACCATGATGCGGGACTGAAATCGGCTCATGCAAATTTTTGCCAATTCCGTGACCACCCCATTCATGCACAACGCTGTAGCGATGTTTTTTCGCATGCTTTTCAATGGCATCTCCGATCTGACCTAAGCGATTACCGACCTGTGCCATTGCAATGCCGATATAGAGACATTCTTCTGACACCTTCATAAATTGCTGTGTCTCTTCTGGAACTTCGCCGACAGCAAAGGTCACACATGCGTCACCGCAATAGCCATCTAGCAACAGCCCGATATCGATGCCGACGATGTCCCCATCATTTAGGATGCGCTCGTCTGGAAAGCCGTGACAGATTTCTTTGTTGACAGCTGCACAGATTGTGCCAGGGAATGGTGGATGGGTAGGCGGGTTCCCCCGATATCCTTTGTAGAGTGATTTGGCACCATTTTTAATGATGTTTGCTTCAACCATTCGGTCGAGGTCGCTGAGTTTTGCTCCTGGCTGAATAGACTCACGGAGCATGTCAAAGCAGTCTGCAACGAGGCTGCCGGAAGCGGCGAGTTTTTCGATTTCGGCCGGGGTTTTGATGATAAATGATTCTTCAACGGGCGGCCGTCTACGTTTGAGGAATCCAGCTTTCTTTTTTCTGGGCTTTAGTTTTCGCATGATTTCGTTATTTTACCACTTTAGATGCTTTGCGTACCGTAATTAAACATTCTTTAGACCAAAGAGGTGGTAATCAGTTGAGCATTCCGTGCCGTATGTCTCGGATTAGGTGCATCGCATTACGAATGAGAGCTTTATTTTCTAACTTGTTGGGCCATAGGCTGGCCCCTGATGGGTGAGGAATGGGCACAACATATCGGCCGTCTTTTTCGCCCCGGTAATGTGTTACGACTTCACCTTGGGTAAAATCAAATGTGGCCGGATCAGTCAAGGTGTCAGGTGAGAAATAGACAGCTGTACCGATCATTTCAGTGAGCTTTAATTTTTTAGGAAATAACAGCTGAATAGAAAGCTTGCCAACTAGCAGCATGAGCTTGGGCTGTACAAGCCGAATCTCTGTTTCGAGAAACGGCCGACACAATGCTTGCTCCGGCCGGCTGGGGACCCGATCTCCTTTGCCATTAGGATGACGGCCGGGGTAACACTTGGTCACGGCCGTCATATATTGATTGTCCCGAAAGTCATCTTCATCCCACTCTGCGTCTTGAAGCCATTTAAACAAACGCTTGCCTGAGCCGGCATTAAACGGCCGTTTTACCTGCACCTCTGTGATGCCCGGTGCTTGACCAATTAGCATCGCCTTGGCTGTGATATTGCCTCGGATGACTGCACCCGGGACGATATCATGACCGGCATCAAGACACAGCTGGCAATGACGCATGGTGGCATGTAACTTTTCGAGTTCATTCATTTCAAGATCATCCATTGATCCGATTATCTTTCGATGGGAGTGAAAATTCAACGATAATTGGCAAATGGTCTGATCCTGTATCTGGACCGCTGGTGAATGAGTGAATATTGACGCCACGATACAGCACATGGTCGATGGGGATCATTTTGGGAAGTGAGCCAGGTGCCCATGTAAAGTTGAAGCCATTTCGTTTACGGCCGTCATTGAGATTCGACTCCCGCAAAAATCGACGGAAGATCGGAGTCCACGGGGTGATATTCATATCGCCAGCGACAATAATGGGCACATCAGTTATATTGACCCGTTCCGCGATAAGATCTAATTCTGCATTACGCCGCGCAAAACGATTTGCTGACATAGGTGCCTTTGGGTGAATGCCTAGCACGGTGAAAGGCTGATTATCAATGGTGATTTGGACCTCAGCTTCAGCCCGCCACGGTTTATCTCCTAAAATATAATTTACTGAATCTAGGGGGATTTTACTGAATACAAGCACTTCTCTTGAACCATTGTTCGGCTGATCAGAGGCGTGTGGAAATAGTTCCCACAGCTTTTCCGCTTTTTGTTGATTGCTTGCCGACATCTCTTGCACGATCAAAATATCAGGATCAACGTCTTGAATGGTTGCCAGTAGCTTTTCGGGTGATCGATTGCCATATAGTACATTGATCGTCATCAGTGTAAGTGCACTGTCTGGCGTCGGGTTGCGCTGTAGCTTGGGGATAACATATGGAACCACAATGACGCCGTTGATCATACATGCAATTAATGCGGCATACAGACCAATCTGTTGTTGAAAGAGGAGTGCAAAGATGGCTCCAACAACGGCCGCTAAAAACAGGTACGGCCGTGTATGATTGATCAGGTCGATTATCCAATTGAATTGGGCGAAAAAACCTATGATGCTAAAGGCGAGCAAAAGTAGGCAACAGGTTTCAATTAAGGCTGGTAATAATAAGTTCAAGGTTGTTTTATATAAGGGTAAAGGTTTGGCTAATGTGTGCATATTCTCCATGGCTATTGTATATCACTCCTTAGTGTGGGTTTAAATTTTCTCGGGGCAGGCTCATGCTCCTTGCGAAAAAAAAGACCTGATCAGGCTGTTAGCCAATCAGGTCTCTAATTTTGTCTATCTATTAATTTACTGGTTAATCAAACTAATCAAACAGAGTTTCTCTGAGTGCTAGCTTTGGCTGTAAATCTTGGTTTGTTGCCATATCCTGCGCCATCATTGGTACGGCCGGTTCAGTATTTGCGGCCGGTATCCCATCCCCTTCAACCTGATTATTTGGTACCGCATGTACAACTGCAAATGCGGGTCCAATCGGTTCAAGAAGTGCAACTTCAAGGACTTGGTCCAAATGGCTGACTGGGATCAAATCAAGCTCTTCACGCACCGTATCAGGCAGTTCAGGAATATCACGAGCATTGTCACGTGGTAACAAGACTGTTTTGATACCAGCCCGGTGAGCCGCAATCGTTTTGCCTTTTAAGCCGCCGATTTCGAGCACCTTACCGCGCAGTGTTACTTCACCCGTCATCGCCACGTCGCGCCGAATCGGCCGGTTGGTGAATGCTGAGATGATCGCTGTTGAAAGCGCAATGCCTGCACTTGGTCCATCTTTCGGGGTCGCACCATCTGGGACATGAATATGAATGTTCGCTTTATCGAATACGGCCGGGTCGAGACCCAAACTACGGGCGTTGGTTCGTGCGTATGTGAGGGCTGCTTGAGCCGATTCACGCATCACGTCACCTAATGACCCGGTGAGCTGAACCTTGCCATTGCCTTCCGACAAACTAACTTCGATTGCGAGCACGTCGCCACCGACTGAGCTAACGGCCAAGCCGGTTGAAACCCCAACTTCGTCTTGCTCTTCAGCTTTGCCATGACGGAACTTTTCTGGCCCTAAGTAGTTGCGTACATCGTCGGCCGTGACCGTGAATGGACCTTCTTCTTCGGCCGCGACTTTGACAGCCACTTTGCGAACCAATGAGCCGATGCGACGCTCTAGCTGGCGTACACCTGCTTCACGTGTGTAGCGACGAATCACGAGCCGTAGCGCTTCATCTTCAATTTTAACTTGATCTTCTTCGATTCCGTGTCCAGCAACCTGCTTCTTAATCAGATGGTTTTTCGAGATTTCGAGCTTTTCATCTTCGATGTAGCCTGCCATGTCGATTGTTTCCATCCGATCATAAAGTGGGGCTGAAATGCGGCCAGCTTCATTTGAAGTCGTGATAAATATCACCTGGCTTAGATCAAACGGTAGTTCCAAATAGTGGTCTTGGAATTTGCTGTTTTGTTCAGGATCAAGCACTTCTAGTAAAGCTGAACTGGGGTCGCCTCGAAAGTCTGAGCCAACTTTGTCAATTTCGTCTAGCACAATCACAGGATTGTTTGTTTTAACGTCACGTAATGCTCTAATCAAACGACCTGGTAACGCACCGATGTATGTCCGTCGGTGTCCACGAATTTCTGCTTCATCGCGCACCCCCCCGAGGCTGATACGTACCATTTTGCGTCCCATCGCTTTAGCAACTGATTGTGCGATTGAGGTTTTACCGACTCCGGGGGGGCCGTTTAGATTAATAATCGCCCCTTTCATGTTGTTGCCAGCAAGTTTGCGCACGGCTACAAATTCAACGATGCGCTCTTTGACTTCGTCCAAACCATAGTGGTCGTCGTCCAGAACTTGGCGGACATGCTTTAGGTCGAAGTTATCTTCTGTGCTGGCACTCCAAGGGAGGTCGGCAAGGGTTTCAACCCAATTGCGGATCACACCGGCCTCGGCCGACTGCGGGTTTTGTCCGTTCAAGCGTTTAAGCTCTTTGTTTACCCGAGCATAAACTTCTTCGGGCATGCCAGCTGCGTCAACTTTTTCACGCAGCTCATCGGCGGCCGATTCAGGCTCTTCGCCCAATTCTCGTCGAATCGCTTTCATTTGCTCACGAAGTAAGAACTCACGTTGGGCTTTGTTTGCGCCGTCTCGCGCTTCACCTTCTAAGTCAGAGCGAATTTGTGCAATGCGTAGCTCTTGCTCTAAGTAATTTCGGATTTTATCAAGTCGTTTAGAGCCATCTAATTCTGAGAATAGTTCGATTTCTAAGCCAAATGGCAAGTTGAGCAATCCGGCCAGATAGTCGGCCAAATCTCCAATGTTTCGTCTGCTTCGGGTCGCTGTTAGCACCTGCTGATTGATTTCACCCATCGAATCAGCATATGTTTCTAAATGGGCAATTGCGTCTGCCATCAGCTGAATGTCAGCGTCATTTAGGCGTTTATTTGTTTCTTCAATCGGCGTATATGTACCAGTTAAGTAGGGGTCTGTTTGTAAGATGCTTGTGAAATGCACACGCTCTTTTAGCTCAACCAGCATTTGCACACCGCCAGCCTGAGGCGCACGCAACACGTCCCGGACATTGGCCAGGATACCGATTGGCGTTAAATCAGCTTCGCCTGGAATTTCAACTTCGGGGTTGTACTGAACGGTGATTAAGAGTTGGCCGTCTCCACGAGATGCAGCTTGGGCTGCAGCCAGTGACCTACGTCGGCCGATTGAGATGGTGGTTGTGACACCTGGGAAAACCGCCCCTCCACGAATGGGGACGACTGGAATAATGGTTTGTTCCATGGGTAGAATTATCCTTACCTGTCTGTCAGCGGGGAGCAAAAATTGGTTTTTCCATCCAATTGAGCTGCCTAGTGACGAATGATCAGCGCAGGGAATAAAAGAAAGTGATATTTTTTCTATTCCTTTCGCTGTTGAAAAGCGGTAATTGATGCGACCGAAATTTATTGTGCCGTATCAACTCTCGTATTTATTTTCTGAGTGAAAGACCTGCGTCTTGATATAGTCATAAATATGATTTTTAGACCCCCTTTTGTCCATAGTACGTGGATAATCATACTTAGGTTACATTTGCAACTGCTTGGTGGTACGTGAACATAATGTTAGACCATTCATTCTTGTAAATTGTTAATAGATTTACGGAGTTTGTGATCAAATGTATTTACTTATGCAGTAGCTCTATTTTGACCGATCACCAGAGGTAGCGGTGTTATGCTTGGGTTAAATATGTGCTGAATCGGTACTGCTTAAGTGAATGTTCCGCTAAAATAGAATACCTTAAACAGTGATGAGCAAACTCTAAGTAAGTTGAGAATTTTTGTTCATATTCCAGCCTAAATGACAGTTGAAAACAGTAGTACCAATGGGAAGCCCGTACTGATAAAAAATTTCTGATTTATACGTCGTTTAATAAGAATATAAGCTCCGGCCGAACGATATCAATTTACGCCCACCCATCATTGCAATTTGGTATGTACTAAAAACTTAATCAATATCGAAAAATGTAGGGTCTTTTAAGAAGGAAAGTGGGATGGATTGAATTAAATAATTTGTATGTAATAGCAATGTTAATTCATTATCCATACGACAAGGAGCGCCATAAGGATCAGAACTATGAAGGCAGAAAATAACTGTTTGAGTAAAACTTTATTTGCCTTGCTTGTATCTTGCAAATTGACCCTATCCCATTTGTTTGCACCACAATGTGCAAATGTAACTCGGTCAATATTATTATTCTGGATATATGTCATATCTTCTTTAAATTCTTTTTTCTTTTTAAACTATTCCTAGTGTTTTAAATTAGCGATATATGATGCTGATTTTGGCGAAGCCACCGCTTTTAAAACGAGTTTGTAGTTAATGATGATTTGTCTAAATTTCATCATTCTTGTTGGTACTCTAGTCATAAGTACGTTGGATTAAGGGTTTATGCCCTTTCTCTCACATAGTACTTAGGTAAGATAAAATTATTATCTAAACTTGTTAAGGAAATGTTGCGACTTTATAAATTAGAGCTACCTTCCAAAATCACAAAAAGTGAGGATTTTTGATGGAACCAAATGCAGAGCTTAGAAATCAGTTAATTCGGATGTTGATGGTACGGCAAGCACATATGGACTTTGAAGATGCGGTAGCTGGCTTTCCTGAGAAACACATCAATACCCGGCCGCCCAATTGCGACTATACATTTTGGCAATTACTTGAGCACATTCGAATTTGCCAGCTCGATATTCTCGAGTACATCATCAAGCCGAACTATGTATGGCCCAATTTCCCTGACGATTTATGGCCTGATAAAACGGCCGAAACCGATCTGGCCGGATGGAAAGCCACGATTGAGAACTTCTACGCAGACCGGCAGGCATTGGTTGATATTATCAACGACGCTGAAAGGGATTTGTTTGCGCCGTTGCCTAATAGCGGCGAGCATAAACACAGCATTTTACGTGAGATCAATATTGTCGCTGCGCACAATGCGTATCACACAGGCGAGCTGGGCATATTGCGTCGGACAATGGAGCTGTGGTAGAGATGGATGAAGATATTCTCTATTTTCAACTCAGTGATGAGGCACTAAAAAAGAGGATTCGGGGTGGCGAGAAATTCGTTGGCTATTCGATTCTTGCCCTTGGAATCTTGATTTTTTTGAGCCTCTTGTTCTTAGAGGTTCCGTTTCGATGGCCATATCTCATTGGTGGATTGATATTTCTTTGGCTTTTTATTGAATCCGGTACCTACTTGATTCGGAAGCAACGGCTGAAACATTGGGGCAACTACAAAATCGGGTATGAAAACAAGGTCATTTTTGAGTTGCGGAATAATGAAAAAAACGGCCGAAATTTTTCGCGACCATGTCACAGAAATTGAGGATATTCATTCAGGAATTGAAGTTTCTGACAAAGATGTCAGTCTGATTGTTCCTTTTGATTTAATCGATTTTGATCAGTTGGAAGTACGTTTAGAAAATTGGCGACCTCCTGGCAGTAGCCCAGAAGCCAGACGTTTAAGAAGGATCGCAAACTTAAATCAAGCTTCCAACGAGAGGGAGGAGCAAACGCGTATGATGGAAGCCAGAAAAGCGAAAAATCGACGAGAGCTTTTGTCTTTATTTTCTAAAAAACGCAAAAGGTATTAAAACTTAATACTAGGCCCTAAAAGAAATACGTTTAGAAAGGCTGCTGCGATTCCCACCACAGCCCCAATGACCAAAGATTGCTTATTGGGGTCTTTACAAACCCATCTGCTCGAAACCGTTGTGTCGCCCAGTCAGCATCAAAATAATCTTGAATAGAAAGCCGACGCTGGCTTTAGACGCTCTTTCGTCTGCTAAAGCCGAAAAGAGCCAAGATGCTCGCTACAACAACAGCGAACCCGGCTAAGGTGAGCGGCGCTGAGCGGCTAGCTGGAAGTTCAACCGGCTCAAGTGGTTCGATTGGTTCATATTCAACAACATCTCTGGTAGCCTCAATTGTGGTATCGGCAGGGATTTCTGCCACTTCATCTCCTGTTTCTTCTATAGGGACTACTTCCTCAATCACTTCTACTTCTTCTGCGGTTGCATCTTCAATCATACTAACAGCCGTTTCTCCAAACTCCGCTTCGAGCGTCGTATTTGCATCACCCGCCTGAACAAAGACAGTTGTTGATACCCCTGGAACCACGAACTTGCCATCCGTATAGCCTGCACCGACCCAAGTCGAACCAGAAGACAATGCCATTTCAGGATGCAACATCATTTCAACACTTGCCAGTTCACTTATCCCAAAGATGACTTCTTTATTTTGCCCGTTAAAAATGACTACAATGCGATCATAGTTTGGGTCAATTCGTTCTGCACCACTGTCATCGATGCTCATTACAATTACACCCGGCAGTTGATCTGGCCCTGTGTTGTGGAATGTGACCCGTTCGGCCACGTCTTCGGCCGTGCGCAATCGGAACAGTGGTGAACTGGCCCGAACTTTCAGCATCGTCTCAAAGTTGATCAAGTTAGTGAGTATTGCATCTTGATCTGGCTTGAGATTTGGGTCGGCCAATAGCGGCCGCATGAGGTCCCATTTCCCTTCATTTTTATCTGCAACTGGCAGCCCTTTTCCCCAATTATTGTCGTTGTAAGTCCAATCGATGGCGTTGAACCAGTCCCCCGAATTGTAGCTATCACGGTCCATAGATTTTGAACGCAAGATTTCGCTTCCGGCATGGAAGAACGGGATCCCTTGCCCTAGCATCGGAATCGAGAGCGCAAAGTTTTGATACCGGACCCGGGTGGCCATGTCAGCATCGGCCGGGAGTTTGAGTTGAATTCCGTCAAAGAGTGTTTCATTGTCATGGGCCGAAACATAGTTAATTACCTCTTGTGGGTCAGCCGTATAGCCTGTCGCTGACCCGTTGTAATCGATCAGGCGACCGAGGCGGACATCACCCTTGCGGTCAACAAACTCATAGTCGGCCGCGTTCCCCGTTAGTCCTACCCGAATTTGATCAGCAAACGTTGTGAGAGTGTTTGCCATCACGGTTTCACTATCATTGGTGACACCATTTGGGTACGTGAGCAAGCCGGTTGCAAATCCCTGCTCCTGTTCACCTCCAAATGGGGTGCCACCCCGCACAGCATCCCGAATGCGATCGTTAAACGTGCCGATCCCGCTGCCCTGCATCGATGTTTGGGTTGCATTGATGCCGCGTGCCCCACTAGCAACTTCGCCAAAATCCCACCCTTCCCCGTACAATAGAATCGCTTTGCCGTTTACTCCATGTTCTTCAAGCGTGAGTGCGTCTAAAGCCGCTCGTACTGCGAGCATATCCGCTTTCATGTGGTGTCCCATTAGATCAAAGCGGAAGCCGTCGACTTTGTATTCGATAGCCCAAGTAACCAAAGAGTCGATCATCAGCTTGCGCATCATGTTATGTTCGGTCGCTGTGTTTGAACAGCAGGTGCTATTTTCGACTTTCCCTTTTTTATTTAGGCGATGATAGTAACCAGGTACAATCTGGTCGAGGACCGATTTTTCATGCTGGCCGGAGGCGTTGGTATGGTTATAGACAACGTCCATCACAACCCGCAGATCAGCCTGATTCAGAGCCTGCACCATCTCACGGAATTCAAGGGTACGCTCAGAGCCGTTGGGCTGCGTGGCGTAACTGCCTTCAGGTACGGTGTAATGGAATGGATCGTATCCCCAATTGAAGCCATCTTCATCACGCAGATTAAAGATCGCCTGCTGCTGCTGTTCTGAATCGCCGTCAAAATTGGTTAAGAATTTTTGGATCGGTGCGCGTTGCTCGTCACGGTTTTCGTTGATGGTGGCGATGTCAAAGACAGGCAACAGGTGCACATGGGTCAACCCTGCGGCCGACAGTCGGGCTAAATGTTTCATGCCGTTGCTGTCAGAATGGGTAAATGCTTTGTAGGTACCCCGTTCATCTTCAGGGACGCTTTCGTCGATGATGCTGAAATCACGCACGTGTAGCTCATAGAGTACGACATCTTCAAAGGCGTTGAGTTCCGGCTTGGCGAGGCTGTCCCAGCCGGCCGGTTTCAGGTCATTA
Source organism: Anaerolineae bacterium (assembly GCA_045105475.1). Lineage (GTDB taxonomy): Bacteria > Chloroflexota > Anaerolineae > Promineifilales > Promineifilaceae > WTJY01. The sequence continues at coordinate 34,724 of JBGCDP010000303.1, read as the reverse complement.
GCCTGCAAGTTGGTTGCAATGCTCGACTCACTGTTTGTAGTAAGTGCCAGTGAATAGGGGTCAGTAACTAAATTTTTAACCACACTTCCCTCACTGGGGACAAACACCTCAACCTCATATTTATAGATCGCGTTGGATGTCGCCGGAATCGTCACCGACCAGACCCCAGTAGTATCGTCGCGCATCATCTCAATAGGGTCAGGGACACGCATTGTTATGCTCTTGGCGGTAGGTGCCCACAGACGATACGTGTTGGTTTCGGCTCCAAACTCTACCCCTAGCGGCCCAGAATAGCTATACAGTTCATCGATGACACCAGGCAGCTGCAGGCCAGTGGCTGTAACCGGTTGATCGCCAGGATTCTTAACGTTTAGAGCAAGTTGGCCACGCAGTAGCTCATCGGTCCGTGCAATCGCCTCATCTGGTATGCGCAATGCGGTTAACTGTGATAGATGGGGGAACTTGCTGCGTACATCCTCGCTAATGGTGTCAACGACTTCAAGCGAAAAACGCTCTCCGCCGGTCAGCCCATCTTCACCCACGGTTAGCGAACCATCGGCCGAGTAGAACAGTTCAAACCGATTAGCCCCATCTTCAGGAGTCAAAATGGTGTCAGATGCCACCCAATAGGCGGCGGCTTCTTTGAGATTGCCTTTTGGCGCACCAGCGGCCGTGATTTTCATAACTTTCGTTTCCCCATCCCATTCAAAATTTACTTCAGCATTTGGTTTTGTGACTGAAAAGCCATAGTTGGCCCCACCGCTAGCACCACCATCGCCATAGTTCCCTCCCCAACTGCCCCCCACGGCCACCTTGGCTTCATAGTCGCCTACTGGAATTTGGCTGGTTGTGTAGGTGTAAATTCCGTCTCGGTCTAAATCTTCAAGCAGTGTTTGCCAACAGTCTGGGGCCCAATCTCCTGGATTTCCGCTGTCGTCAAAGCTGGTGTCAGGGCAGCCGATTTCAGCGTTAAAGCTTCCAGGGATGTTGGCAAAGATTGTGTTGACATCATCGGCTAGATAGTGAGTCTCGTGGTTATAGATGAAGGTCACGGCCGTATCTGTCTCAAGCTCTAAGGCAATATTGGGCCAGTCACTGGCCCCAGCTGCACTGATTGGTTCGTCAAATGTACCGTTGAGTATCGCTTTGTATTCGTATTCTCCGGCCGGGATTTCGATGGTACCAATCCATTTTTGATGGGTTTCATCAAACGTTAGCAATGCTGATTCACAGTCGGCCGACCAATCTTCCACACAGCCGATCTCATCGAGAAACGTGCTCGTAATCTGAACCGTTTCGGGCGGGTCAGAATGGTTTGCAAATGCTGTGCCTGTTGGTAGCAGGATGAGAATTGAATAGACGATGAGGAGGATATACCGTGAGTGCTTCATTCCATCATTTTAGCTTGGATCACGGTCTAAACATAATTTAAATTTGAAATTTTAGCTTCGACAAAGCTTGGTAATCAATGCAGGAATTAAGTGAATAGTTGGCCGATAAGGCCGGGAACGGCCCAAGGATTGCTATAGGCAAAATAAATGCGTAATAAGGGGGTTATCTGGCTGTTGATTTTTCAAATAAGCAACTCATAATAAAGACCATGTTCGAACAAATCCAAGAATTCCTGTTTCATAGTGAATTAAACAGCACGCGTATTTTACTCAGTGCTACGGTTATCTTTGTCTTATTTGTTTTGCGAAGATTATTAATGCGGACGATTATTCAGCGTGTTGATAATCCGGATCAAGTTTATACGTGGCGCAAAGGGACAGAATATATCTTTCTCTTTTTAGGCGTGATTAGTATTGCAGGCATTTGGATTGATGGCTTTAGCAACATGGGGACGTATTTAGGCCTATTGTCGGCCGGCGTCGCTATCTCTTTGCAAGATTCGTTAAGCAATTTAGTTGGATGGATTTTTATCATCGCACGCCATCCGTTTGAAGTAGGGGATCGAATTGAAGTGAACGGGGTAGCCGGTGACGTCATCGATATTCAGCTATTTAAATTTTCTCTGTTAGAAATTGGGAATTGGGTTGATGCGGATCAATCGACCGGCCGAGTGATTCATGTACCCAATCGATTTATCTTTACCCATTCTTTGGCAAATTACACAAGTGGCGTTCCCCATATCTGGAATGAAATCCCGATTCCAATGACGTTTGAAAGCGATTGGCAGCGGGCCAAAAAGCTGCTGCAAGAGATTGCAGATCGACATTCGTTACGCCCAACGGCCGAAGAAGAGGCTGTCATTAAAGCGGCCGCCAAACGGAATAACGTCAAGGTGCCGACCATGACCCCGGTTGTCTACACCAAAGTTTCCGCTTCAGGCGTTGTGCTGACGCTACGATATCTGTGTAAGCCTCGCAGACGACGCAACAGCGAGCAATCGATCTGGGAAGAGGTTTTGGTTTTGTTCTCTCAAGAAAAAGAGCTGGATTTCGCCTATCCCACCCAGCGTGTTTTTTATCATCCGGTGGAAGGTAAAACTTTACTTTCTGACCATTCAGAGGTGGCGGAGCCACGTAATCATCTAATTAATGATCTGAGATAAGTTGGTGAGTTAGTTTGATAAACGAGTAGGGAGCTACAGACGATCAAACTAACTCACGAGCAGTTTTTACTCTGGCGTTACGTAGGCGGCCGTGATGCCACCATCTACCATAAACGATGTGCCTGTCACAAATGACGAATCATCACTTGCCAAATAAAGCACAGCCTTTGCAATTTCTTCCGCTTCACCAAAACGCCCCATCGGGACATGCACCAAACGCCGGTTTTTCTTCTCCGGTGTGTCCAAGTATTTCATCAACAATTCAGTCCGTAGTGGCCCCGGGCATAAGGCGTTGACCCGAATGTTTTCACGGGCATGAATCGTCGCCAGTTCACGCGTCATCGATAAAACTGCCCCTTTGCTGGCGGTATACGCTAGCTGAGGTGTGGCTGCTCCCAAGTGAGCCACAAAAGAAGCTGTGTTAATGATCGAGCCACCGCCTGCTCTTCTTAGAGCCGGAATCCCATACTTACAGCATAGGAAGACCCCTTTTACATTGACGTCAAAGGTGATGTCCCAAACTTCTTCTGTTGTGTTGAGCGCATCGTCATCGGCCGCATGGCTGATGCCTGCATTGTTGAACAACACGTCTAAACGGCCGTAAGTCTCTTCAGTCGTTTTGACCATCGCCTCAACATCGGCCGCCTTCGATTGGTCTGCATGGACATAGATTGCTGTGCCGCCCGCTTGGGTAATCATATCGAGCGTCTCTTGACCACCCTCGTCATTGATGTCAACACACACAACCTTCGCCCCTTCTCTGCCAAATAAAAGCGCCGTTTCCCGGCCGATGCCGCTGCTAGCACCTGTAATAATCGCTACTTTGTTTTCTAATCTCATAATCTTTCCTTCATTAGCCTTTCAGCTTTAATTTATTTTCGGCAAATGGTGTTTGCCGCTTGTTTAGTATGTGAAGCGAAGCTTGCCCTCGGATCAAATCCTTTCAAAATACCGTTGGCGTTCCCAATCGGTGACGGCCGTGTCATATGCCTTTTGTTCTGTGCGGAAATAGTGGACATAGTGGTTGACCACATCTTCCCCAAACATTTGTTTCGCGAACGCGCTGTTCTCAAATAAATCAGTTGCTTCTTTTAGGGTGTAGGGGACTCTAGGCAGATGTTGGGCTGCGTAAATGTCACCTTCAAACAGTTCAGGCGGCTCAATTTTATTGGCGATACCGTCGAGCCCAGATGCCATCACGGCTGCATAGGCTAAGTAGGGGTTGCAGTCAGCTCCTGGAATGCGGCATTCAATGCGCAGGCTTTTCCCTTTGCCGACCACTCGAAATCCGGCCGTACGGTTGTCGTAGCACCACGCGATGCGCGTGGGCGCCCAAGAGCCATCTTCAAAGCGTTTGTACGAATTGATTGTCGGCGCATAGAAAACCATCATGTCGGCCGCATGCTTCATCCAGCCGCCCAAAAACCAGCGAAACTCATCGGAGCATGCAACAGGGCCTAAAGTTTTGTCACCAACAAAGGCGTTTTCGCCATCTTTCCAGAGAGAGAAATGGACGTGGCTGCTGCTGCCCGCTTGCCCGGCAAACGGCTTTGCCATGAATGTTAGGCTCATGCCGATCTGGTCTGCGACCTCTTTTAGACACTGTTTAAAGATCGTATGGTTGTCCGCCATGCTAAGGGCCTCTGAATAGCGCACATTGAGCTCGTGCTGGCCCAAGCCCCATTCTCCTTTTGAGTTTTCAACCGGAATGCCTGACTTTTTGAGATGGCGACGCGCGGCGGCCGTAAATTTTTCTTCCCGAGTCCCCTGCATCATATGATAATCTTCGATATACCATCCGGCCGGATCTAGCCCATCATACTTCTTCTGGGCGGCCGCTTTGTACGAGTCTTCAAAAATATAATATTCGAGTTCTGATGCGGCCATCGCGGTAAAGCCCAGCTTTTCAGCTTTAGCGAGCTGAGCGCGTAGTAGCGAGCGTGGCGCGACTGAAATAAGCTGATGGGTTTGGTCATTTTCAACATCACACAGAACAAGGGCCGACTTTTCTAGCCAGCTAGCAACGCGTAAGGTGCTCATGTCTGGGACAAGATGGAAATCCCCATAACCTAGCTCCCAATTGGCAAATGCATATCCGGGTACCGGTTCCATTTCCATATCGGTTGTCATTAAATAGTTGCAACCGTGTGTCCCATTTTCCAAAGCGTCTTCGACGAAGAATTCTGCGTCAAACCGCTTGCCCATCATGCGGCCGATGTGGTCAGTAAAACCGACAATCACTGTTTCAATTTCTTCGTTGGCAACCATGTTGGTCAGTTGCTCAATCGTTAACATTCCACGCACCATAATCGTCTCCAATCTTGTTAAATAAAATGACGGCCGATATGTATACCACATCGGCCGAATAAAGGGTTTATTCGATTTCGTCGTTCAGGATTTTCCTGATTTTGCTGCCGTCTATGTTCCCACCAGAAATGACACAGACGACTTTGCCGCTGCCTGCTTTGCCCGCTATCGCCGCCGCCACTGGCGCTGCGCCTGCCCCTTCTGCTAGAACGCTATTTCTGTCTAAGAGCAGCTTTACGGCATTTGCGATTTCTTTGACCGTCATCACCAATGAGCCATCGAGCAGGGTGCTGGCACGAGGCCACATCTCAGGCAAAATCGATTTGCCACCCATGCCGTCGATAAAGGTTGGCTGATAGTCAAAATCTTGAGGAGAACCGGCCGCAAATGATGCGGCCAGTGGGGCGGCCGTATCGACTTCAACCGCATATAGTTTCGTGTCTGGCTTCAGGGCACGGACGGCCGACGCAACGCCGCAGCTTAACCCACCGCCGCCATACGGCGTAATCACCGCATCGACGTCGGGCAAATCTTCCAAAATTTCAAGCCCAATCGTCCCATTACCAGCCATCACCGCCGGTTCACTTACCGGATGGATGAACAACCCATCTTGCCCTGGATATTGATGAGTCAGGATAATTTGCCACCATTCGTCAAACGTGACTTTGATGACTTTGCCGCCCAAACGTTCAATCGCGTCAAGCTTGGTTTGCGGTGCATGGTTCGGCACGATGACGGTGCATGTGATGCCCAGCCGTTTGGCGTTCCACGCCACCCCTTGCGCCATGTTCCCCGCACTGGCGGTATAAACTCCTTTTTCTAATTGTGCCTCGGTTGCTAGCCCGATCGCATTTCCTGCGCCACGTAGCTTGAATGAGCCGATTGGCTGGAGGTTTTCGAGCTTGAGATAAATGTCGGCCGGGGCATCATCAACGTTTAGGCGAATCAACGGCGTGCGGAGCACTGAATCTGCTATCCGTTTTTGAGCTGCTTGAATGTCTTCTAAAGGAATTATATTGTTGTTCATGGTTATGTTTGGGGGTGATTTAAAAAAGTGTTGTCAGATTTTACCAAACATGCAAAATAGCAGTAGCTGTTTTGAAATAGGCCTTGATCTTAAATTAATTGGAGGAATGATGGCTGAAAGAATCTTAACCCTGCACCCGGATGGAAAACAAGGTGTAAACATTGATCAGTGGAAATACGATATGGTGCGCGAGGCTATTTTGTCAGCCGTTGAAGAGCATCAAGTGATTACATTTACGAATTTGATGGAGGAAGTCGGCCGTCGGGTAGATGATACCTTCGAAGGGTCAATCGCTTGGTACACCACCAGTGTAAAGCTCGATTTAGAAGCGCGTGGAACAATTGAACGGATTCCGAAAAAATCCCCACAGCAGATACGTTTGGGAACGGAAATTAAATAATACAACTTAGTTGTATCCTCTGTTCCTTCTAAACTGACGATTCAGCTCCTTGTTTTATTTAATCGTCAATCCTTATCTTCTTAGCATTATCGTTTTGAGCCTTTGCAAACTTTTGATCAGCAAACCCGCCTTAAACTAAATGGGTGGTATAATAAATGGCCTTCCCACCGTAATAAATTAATGTTTGAAGTCGCCTAACGGTTGAACGTTCTCAGTTCAAGCGCATCGCCTTTGCAAAATTTTTAGAAACTTAAATCCTTAGAAAGAATATGACCAATCAAAAATCAAAAATCATTTATACCATCACGGACGAAGCTCCAGCATTGGCAACCTACTCGTTTTTGCCTATCGTCAAAGCATTTACTGATGCGGCTGGCGTTGCCGTTGAAACGCGTGACATCTCGCTTGCCGGCCGGATTCTTGCAGTTTTCCCTGACTTCTTGACAGAGGAACAGCGTCAGTCTGATGACCTAGCTGAATTAGGTGAATTGGCGAAAAAACCTGAAGCCAACATCATTAAACTGCCAAATATTAGTGCTTCAATTCCACAGCTAAGTGCGGCCGTGAGTGAGTTGCAGGCCAAAGGCTACAACTTACCCGACTACCCTGAAGATCCTGAAACAGACGCTGAAAAAGAGATCAAAGCTCGTTATGATCGCATCAAGGGGAGTGCTGTGAATCCGGTTTTACGTGAAGGTAACTCTGACCGTCGTGCACCACGCGCTGTAAAAGAATACGCGCGGAATAACCCACATTCGATGGGTGCTTGGAGCGCAGACTCAAAATCACACGTTGCCAGCATGCAGGATGATGATTTTTACACCAGTGAAAAGTCAGCCACTATTGCTGAAGCGGGCGATGCCAAAATCGAATTTATGGCTTCAAACGGGGATGTAACTGTCTTAAAAGATAAAGTTGCTTTACAGGCCGGTGAAATTATCGACGCGGCCGTTATGCGAGCCAAATCGTTGCGGACTTTTCTGAAAAGAGAAATCGAAGATGCAAAAGCTCAAGATGTTCTGTTTTCAGTGCATTTAAAAGCAACCATGATGAAAGTGTCTGACCCGATCATTTTTGGGCATGTTGTTTCAGTCTTTTTCGCAGATGTGTTTGAAAAACATGCGGCCGTTTTCGAAGAGCTGGGCATCAACCCAAATAACGGGATGGGTGACCTTGAAGCGAAAATCAGCGCATTACCTGAAGCACAGCTTAGTGAAATTCAGGCGGACATCAAAGCTTGCTATGCAAACCGTCCTGAATTGGCGATGGTTAACTCAGATAAAGGCATCACCAACTTGCATGTACCTAGCGACGTAATCATCGATGCGTCGATGCCGGCCGCGATTCGCACATCGGGCAAAATGTGGGGGCCAGATGGCAATCCAAAAGACACCAAGTATGTCATCCCAGATCGCTCATATGCAGGTATCTATCGTGAGACGGTTGATTTCTGTAAAAAGCATGGGGCGTTTGATCCTACAACGATGGGAACTGTGCCTAATGTCGGCCTCATGGCGCAGAAGGCCGAAGAGTATGGTTCACACGATAAAACGTTTGAAATGGGCGGTGCTGGCACAGTCCGGGTTGTAGACAGCGCAGGTAATACGCTAATCGAACAATCTGTGGAAACGGGCGACATTTTCCGTATGTGCCAAGTTAAAGACGCTCCGGTTCAGGATTGGGTCAAATTGGCCGTTAGCCGTGCTCGCGCGACAGGATCACCGGCCGTTTTCTGGCTCGATAAAAACCGTGCTCATGACGCTGAGCTGATTAAAAAAGTAGATGCTTACCTACCAGATCACGATACAAGCGGCCTTGAGATTCACATCTTGCCACCGGTTGAAGCGATGCACTTTACTTTAGAGCGGACCAAAGATGGTAATGACACAATCTCTGTAACCGGCAACGTGTTGCGCGACTATTTGACCGACTTGTTCCCGATTTTAGAATTAGGAACCAGCGCAAAAATGCTTTCAATCGTGCCACTCATGAACGGTGGTGGTTTGTTTGAAACAGGTGCCGGTGGTTCGGCTCCGAAACACGTTCAGCAGTTTGAGCAAGAAAATCACTTGCGTTGGGATTCACTGGGTGAATTTTTGGCTTTGGCTGTTTCACTTGAGCATTTAGCGAATACGTTTGAGAACCGAAAAGCTCAAATTTTGGCTGATGCTCTGGACGGAGCAACTGGAAAACTGCTTTTAAACCGCAAATCTCCATCTCGTAAAGTCAACGAGCTTGATAACCGTGGTAGCCATTTCTACCTGTCACTTTATTGGGCGCAAGCTTTGGCTGAACAGAGTGATGATGCTGAATTGCAAAAGGCATTTGCTCCGATTGCGGCGAAATTGTCTGTCAACGAAGATAAGATCGTAGGCGAACTTAATGAGGTTCAGGGGCAGGCGATGGACATTGGTGGCTATTATCGGCCGAACAATGCTGCAGGCGCAGCGGCTATGCGGCCTAGTGAAACCTTTAACGAGATTCTGTCAGCGATTGCTTGATTAGGACAAAATCCTGAAATTTAATCTAAGGCCCCGCCAAATGGCGGGGCTTTTTGTTTTATGCCCGGGGGCCAAAGCGAGCGGCCGAACGTGCTTTGGCTTTGGCCTGCTCTTCTTCTCGATTTTTCGGTTTGGCTGTGGTTTCCAAAGAGCCCATGAGCTTGCTTGATGCTAACGCGATCTCCTGAATCGCCAGCTCGAACGCTTGCTCATTTACTTTAGAAGGAGCTTTGTAGCCGCTAATTTTGCGTACAAACTGGACGGCGGCCGCCCGAATTTCTTCATCTGTGGCTGGAGGTTCGAAGTTATAAAGCGTTTTTATGTTTCTGCACATTGGGTTAACTCTCTGGTCCGTATAAGTACCGATACACTTGATAGTTCGGATAAATGGTTCGCAAATAGAGACGGGTCTCTGAAAAATTGATCGTTTCTAAAAACAGATCAAAATCTGGGCCAGCCTCGTCATACCAACGAATTGCATTGCCCGGCCCGCCGTTGTAAGCGGCTAATGCGGCCGGGTAGAAGCCATCAAATAGATCTAGCTGCTGATCAAAATAGTAGGCCCCAAAGGTTAAGTTGACATACGGCCGATAGAGATCCGCATTCTCATACCCTTCCCAGGCTAAACGCTGAGCCACAAAATTGCCGGTGTCCGGAATAATTTGGCCTAGCCCTTGCGCATAGGCGGACGAGGTTGCGAACCCCTCAAAGAGGCTTTCTTGCCTAACGAGTGCAAAATAAAGCAGTGGATCGTATCCATATTCATCGGCCAACGGGAGTATAAGGTCGCCATAATAGATCGGGTACACGAGTCGGCCGATCCCTTTTGGGGCAGAAAATGCCGACTCGCCTGCACGAATGAGCACATTATTCGCCGCCAAAATCGAGCTACGGTATAGACCGATGTCTCGAAACGCAATAGCCAGCTGATAACTTGTAATCGGGTCTTCTGAGTAAGACTGTCGCAAAGATTCGAGCTCCCACTTTGCAGCATCATACTCGCCAATGCGCCACAGGTTTCGGCCGCGAATCAATCGGCCGTCTCCCGCAATGTTGGGAGGCAATGTGCTGCTGACCGACTCACGCCCAAACGTCTGAGCTAGCCACTGCTCCGTTTCTGCTTGTTCAGCAACTGGGTCAATGTTTAGATTCAGATCGGCCGTGCTGTAAGGCACATCAACCTGATCAGTTTGCAGTGCCTGTACCCGCAGGCTGTAGTAATTGCTGGGTGCGGCCGCTACGCTTGCTAGGGCTGGTAGGGTCGGGCTGATCGGTTGATTGTTGCGTATGAGCCATACCAATCCTGCCCGGCCGTTTTGATCAGGGGATTTGGCTGCACGTTTCCATGCATCTACGGCCGCTGGTCCGTTTCCAACCGCATCCTGTAAAACCCCTAACCTCAATAGTGAGGCAGATGCATTTTCGTCCTGAGGGTGAAAAGTCACAAACTCTTCGTAAAACGGAATGGCCAAATCGGACCGGAGCATAAAGCGGTCGGCTAAAATCGCTCTGCGCCAGCGCGCAAAGGGCATTTCGGGATGATCTGGATAGTTGCTAATGAAATCAGTGAGCGTTTCAACCGCCTGTTCTGTTGAGATCGAACGTGTTTCAAGCGCCGCCTTCTCTATGTAATATCGGCCGATGACATCAACGTCTTCAGGTGCAAGTCTTAAGTATGTATCTAATTCAGCTAATGCTAAGCCGGTCTGATTGGTTTGCTCTAGGCTCCACGCCAAAAACAGATGTGTATCGGCTCTGTAATTCTCAGGATTAGCGGCGATGTAGCCGTTAAAAACATCGATGGCTGGCCCATATACCCCAACGTTATAGTCAACCAAGCCACGTTGAAATGCATCGACTGGGACCTCATTGTCAACCAGCTCAACAAGTCCTAAATAGCTTTCGTATGCGGTGGGGTATTCATTGAGGCCGAACTGCCAAGTGTCGACCGCCATCTGATTGTTGTCCGCGAGTGACCATGTTTCGCCGATGCGCCAAGTCATTTCCCCTTTTGTATTGTCTGTAAACGCGGCCGCCCGGATCGCCTCAAACTGAACAATCGCTTCTTCATAGCGCTGCTCGCGTAAATACAAATCGGCCAGCTGCCTCCGAATAGCAATCGTCTGACGATACCATGCGACCTCGTTTAAGCCGGAAAGATAGTAGCTTTCTGCCTGGGCCGGGTTGAGTTTGGCTAGCTTGGGATAAACATATGGGCCTAGCTCTGGATGGCTTTCTACGAACGTGAGTAAATATTGTTCGGCCGTGGCTGGATCTTGTTCAATCTCAGCCAAGCGGTACCAGACGGCCGGGTCAATGCTCGCTGAATTCTGCGTGTAGTCAATCCATATCGCTCTGGCCTCATCAATGAAATCATCTGTGACCAAGGCGATGCCCATATTGTATTTGGCGATTTCAACAAGCTCGGGCTCACCCGTAGGGCTGTCTAAAAGCTGTTGGAAATAGCTGGCAGCCAATGCTGTGTTTCCTAATTCGATTTGACGCAAGCCAGCATCTAATAGTTCGTTGGGGGGCAGCACCCGCGTTGGGGTAGGAGTCGGTAGTGGGGTGGGTGAAACTAGGGGCGTTGGGGTTGCAGCAACTAAGGCTGACTGGTCAGGAACCGCTTCAAATTGATCTAAGTCGGCCGCAACTGCCGGATTTAAAGTGGGCGTAGGCGGTAAGCTTGTGACTGAGTCAAGCGCTGGTGCTTCATCTAAATTTGTGACAGCGACTGCCGTAGCAGGTGGACTTGGCTGATTGCCACATCCTAAAAGGATTAATATTCCAATGATGCAGGCTACCCAACCTGTTTTTTTTGCAAAAACTTGCAGATAAGTTATTCCTTGTAACTTACTATTTCGGGAACTCAAGCGTATTGTCCTGGACTAAGTCAGTTTCAGTTTGTATTTGAGCCCATTCAGCCCGAACTTCCTCACGAATTCGAACTAAATTGGTTTCATTCAACCGGCTCATGCGCGGCCGTAAAAGCTGTATGCCCAAGGCTAGGGGAGCTAATTGAAGCAAGCCAAACCAAACGGCGATCATTATTATCACCGTTTTACCCTGTTCAAGCTGTACGCTTAATGTACTCTCACTCTCTTTTAATTGGTCGTTGATAGAATTCACTGACTCAAGGTATTCGTCTAATAGGGGAGGGATCGTCTCAACCTGCGTGTTAATTCCAGCAAGATCTGTTGAGAGCGTATCGATGTTTGTACTGACAGCCTCTAAGCTAGCATAGGTTGTGTCTAGATCATCGCTTAACCCGGTTAACGATTCAGGCAATCCGTCTAAGCTGTCACCTAAAGCCTGCATCGACTCATCGAAGCGTTGAGTGGGATCATAATCGATGCCCAAGTCGATGTTTATTTCCCGGCCGAAAAACTTTTGCTCAAAACCAAATCCGCTTAATGCGGTTAAAGTGTCATCAATTGTCCCTGCGACGGTCACGATGTTAGGAATCGTCTCTTGCACCGTTGTTAACGCATTGGGAACATCTTCGGTTGTGACCGTTTTTATCTGTTCAAAAAGCGGCTCTGTGCTGCCCACTGAATCAGACAAGGCTGCGGCCGTGTCCGATAAGGTGCTAACTGAATCGTTGACCTCTTCAACTGTCCCTTTAACTGATACCAACGCTTCCGCCGTTGTATCGAGGTTCTCTGATACGAGACTAACGACCCCTTTGGCCTGCTCGTCAATCGAGTCGAGAAGAACGCCACCTGCATAGACTATTCCCGCACTCAGTGCTAATCCGACTAATGCTGCAATGATGATGATTGCTCCAAAAAACATCCGTATGATTCTCATCGGTTCACTCCTGAAACTTTCAGTATGTTAGCTAGTTAGCCTATCAGCTTGCACCATCTTTCATTTCTGGTGTTTGCGACTTGCCACCTGCATTACTTTGATTGAAATATTTCCTTTCCTGTTACTCCCTTTATTTTGGCCGACTTTAAAATTTCTGCCATAGATTCGGCCGTTATGGGTTGGTTTTCTTTTTCTAGTGCCTGAATGCTAAAGATAATGAGCTCAAAGGCTTCGTATACTGAACCGGCCCATTCACCAGCTTCTTCATCGAACGGGGTGACCTCAGCATATGCCTGACGAAAATCGGCCGGGTAATCAGCCGGATCGGTGGTTTCAAATGGTGGAACACCAATGTGTATAAAAGAGATGCTCGATTCAGCTATATTCTCAGCCGTCGCCAACCTTGTCTCATTACCCCCCATACCAACGATTGCGACAATGGCGGGGTCAATGGCCAAAGCCTGTGCATTGCCGGCCGCTAACTTTGCTTCGCTGCTGTCATCTAAGGCAACCAATGAAAGTTTGACACCGTTATCGTCTTGATTGGCATTGAACTCCCGTACAGCCAATCGCGCTGCATAGATTCCGTCATAACCCAGCTCACGCTGTTCCCCTTCAAATGGGGCAACCAAGCCAACCTTAACGACTTGTGGCGTGCGGCTGCAGCCCATAAGAAAAAGTAGAAATATAAAGCTAATAACCCGCAGCCGTAGAGTGCTTCTTTTTATCGACATTTATTCACGTTTACGAGGTGATCGTCAAAATTAGTCGCAAATATATGGGTGCTCGGCGCTTCTGGATTACAGTCCGCCACAAAAAATAGATAGTCGCTTTCTACAGGATTCGCCACACCTAATAATGAGTCTAAACCAGGAGATGCGATGGGGCTGGGTGGAATTCCAGGATAAACATAGGTGTTCCAAGGGTGATCGGTTCTAAGATCATCGAGGCTTAATGGAGATTTCCAATAGTTGCCCCAGCGGTCATCATAACCCAATGCATATTGCACTGTCGGATCAGCTTCAAGCTTCATATCGATAGCGACCCGATTGAGAAACACACCGCCAATCGTTGGCTTTTCGGCCGTTACTACCGCCTCACGCTGCACAATCGACGCAATCGTAACCGCTTCATGGATCGAAAGTCCGGCCGCTCCCCACGCTTGACGCATCTCTGGCGTTACTTTTGCTTCAAAGTTTGCCAGCATCGCTTCAATGACATCTTCTGTTGAATCTGTTGGAAAAAACACATAGGTATCGGGGAATAAATAGCCTTCAAGAGCACCCCCTGGTGGGAGACTAGCCAAAGCTGGAAACTGAGTCAGCCATTCAGTTTTTGGATTTTGCGTCAGCCGTAGAAAGTCGGCCGTGGACATGTTTGGCGCATCGAGTAAATCGAAGTTTTGCGCCATTTCTTCAAGCCGCCACCCCTCTAAAAAGCGTAGCGTGATTTCAAATGGCTTAGCATTCGTGAGCTGTTCAGCCAGCTCTGCAACTGTCGTTTTTGGCTCGATCAGGAAACGTCCGGCCTCAAACTGCCGATCATATCCGTAATAATGTGCGTAATTGAGAAAAAGTTCGCTGTTATTGAGCAATCCGGCCGCCTGCAAGTTAGATGCGATTTGCCCCGCTCCTTGGCCCGATGCGATCTCAAAAACAACCGGCTCTGTGATGTTTCCGGCCGAGCTGTAAAGCACATCGGTCTGTTGAGTCAGCAGATATTGCAAATATACTTTTTCGACAGGAGACAGATAATCGGCCCCGCCATCTCGTGCAATTCGGCTTCCCCGGATCGTTTGCAAGACGGGGGCAACACCGATCAAAAATAGGGCGATTCCAAAAAGTGAAACGATAAGCAGTGCGGGTAAACAGCCGCGACGTTTGCGTTTTTTGCGTGGTTTTGGTTCTTCTTCGCTAATAACTCTCTCCGATATTCGATTTCAGGTTTTGAATTGACGACCTACCAATCGTTTTTTATAGCATCCATATAGCTTTGCAAAATCAATGCGGCCGCGACCGCATCCAATTTGCCTTTCATCTTTTTGCGGCTGTATCCGGCTTCTGCCATTGCTCCGGCCGCCATTTCGCTGGTTAGGCTTTCATCTTGAAAGACAACTGGCACGCCAAGCGCTTCGCCCAACGCGCCACCATAATCGCGGGCCCATTTTGCCATTGCCCCCTCGTCACCATTTAAATGAAGCGGCAGGCCTATCACTAGCAGACTGACATTGTGTTCTTTGGCAAGTTTGCCGAACTTCTCGAAGTCCGCTTTGCGTGAGGTGCGTTGAATTGTGCTGTGCGGCTGAGCAGCGATTTTTAGCCCGTCGCTGAGGGCGATGCCAATTCGTTTTTCACCTAAATCGATGCCCAACCAGGGTAGAAAATCGTTTTCTGAATCTTGTTGATCTGTATTATTCATTTTCAATTATCTCGATCCGATCTGGCAAATTGGGCATGCGGCCGAACCAGTTTGGAATGATCCGAATTACCGGTTCACCTTCTAAATTGAGTTCAGTGCGTAAAATCTCAATCGTTTCAGATTCACTTTTCCCTGCAATTTGTTCAAGTACTGCGGCCGTATCTGACACAGCCGTCATTGTCCCTTCACCCACCATCTCAAAAACAACGCGCCCTTGCTCGTCGAAGCGAGTCGTACCGGCTTTGTAAAAACGAAAGCTGTCAGGGGTTAAAGAAAATCCCGGCCGGACCGCACTGACAAGATCGGTATAAACGACATCGGTAGCCTGGCTTAAATCAACGACAATGCCACCGATTTCCGCCTGTACTGTCAGCGTTAAACGCTCACTCTTTTCACCAATCGCGTGTGACCATTCTTCACTAATAATCTGATTGATCGTCAAGCTTTCGGCCGATAAAAACTCATTGCTGGACAGCGTGGCTTCGATCTCGCTACCTGCTAGAGATTGCAGCTGCTGTATCACCTCTGTACGTAATGTGAGATGGTCTGCTTCTGTCACAACTGGAACTGGTTGAATATCTCCGCCGCTGGTCGGTAGCGGCTGACGGACTTCGATTAAATTAGGCCAGTCGCCTTCGATGTTAAGAATGCTTCCGGCCGGAAGATTGCCTTGTGGCCCGACGTCTAGTGCCAGAATATCAACTTCGATCGTGCCGCCAACTGCGCTCGGTAGTTCTGCGGGTGCAATGGTCTGAAACTCAACCGAGGGATCACCGTTTGTGCCTAAGCGCACCCCGGCCGGAATAACAACGGCCGAACCGGTTAGGTTCGCAAAAACAATTTTGCCCCTTGCTGCATTGGCACCTAACTCCGCTTGCCCTGTGGGGACGAGTTCAGATTGCCAATTCACAAGAATGCTAGAGGCTCGGCCGTTGATTTGTGCCCCGTCCGCCGGGTATATTCCGGCTGTGACCTCACGTTGAACTGTGATTTTTTCCCGTGCAGGGGTTAGTGTGACGGTTGCTGAGGGGGTAACAAAGCCGATTCCAGCAATCAAAAAAGTTAAGCAGGTAGCACCCAGTAGCATAAAGACTGATTGTTTCACCCAATTTTGCCACTCCGGACGATTACTTTCCTCAAGCTCTGCCATACGCCGCAGTGCAACTGATTCATACGCATCCTCAAGCTCCGGCCGACTGTATCCACTGCCGTCCGGCCTGACTCGATGCTTCCGCCACTCACGGCCTGAAGTTTCGGCCAAATCTAAAGTTAAAAAAGTAGGAAAGCCCAATGCATTTGCTTTGATGCGTACAGCTGGGTCAGATGTGATCAGGCCTAATTGAACCCGTCGGCCGTCTGCGTGACGTGCCAGTAGAGCCAACTCTGTTTCTTGAGTAAGCAAGTCGCTCCCGGCATCTGGATCGGGCAAAACAAACAGAACTCGCTCTGTTTTTGCCCAATCAAGCCGATCTCTCATGGAATTTATGTCGTCGTCAGGATACAGTTGTATCGTCTCGATAGCCATCGTGTCGTATTTTGGCACAGATGGCCGTCGAATGCATGACTATTGATTTACGATTTATGATTTTGGATTGACGATTCATATACGGAATCCAAAAATTAGTTAATTTGTCTCAACTCGAAACTTGGATGCGGATTTCAACAAAAGTTAAGCCACCTGCAAAAAACGTCCCATTGCTAGACTATATGTCCGGCCGGTTTACCTATCGGCCGCGTGAAACGTGGGCCCAATTTATCGCGGATGGAAATGTACAATTTGAGGGGGGATTAGCTGATGCTGAGACGTTGGTTTCTGCAGGGGACACGATCACTACAAAAATCCCTGATTTCGATCCACCTGATGCCAATTACGATTATTCAATTGTTTACGAGGATGAAAACCTGTTGGCGGTTAATAAGCCGTCTAATCTGCGTGTACACGGCCGTGGGCGGTACATTCATGCTAACCTGATCCATCATATCCGTCATGTACGGGAAGATGGCTATCCTGAGTCCAGCCTGATCAATCGGATTGATGCGAATACAACTGGGCTGGTATTGCTCTCTAAAAATCAAGAAATGCTGGTCGCCATGCAGCGTTTGTTTCAAAACCGGCAAATCGAAAAAACCTACCTTGCCATCATTAAAGGAACCCCAACAGAAAAGGGTGGAGTTGTTACTCAACCTATTGGCAAACTGCCATCGGCTGATGGTGTCTATCGTTATGGCTTTGCTGAAGATGCTGAAAAACTAAAAGAGGCAGAGTCACATTGGCAGCTTGTTCGGCCGCTAGAAAATGATTGTGCATTAATCGAGCTGAAGCCTAAAACCGGCCGGACACATCAGTTGCGCGTCCACATGGCAGCGATCGGCCACCCATTGGCTGGTGATGCGCTTTATCAACTATCTGATGAAGATTACCTGACTTGGTGTGATGAGCCTGAACGGTTCCCTGATTTAGGCTTTCATCGACATGCGTTGCACTGCTGGAAATATAATTTCATAAATCCGATGACTAATTTAGCTCAAGAGATTTCGGCTCCCCCAAGTGATTTTGAGCTATAGCTGACTTACTTGCTATTTTGGACTTCAAATTTAAATACATCCGGCCGGTTGTAATGTCCTGCTACATCGAAATCGAGTTTGCCTCGAATCACCTCATCCATATTTAGATCTGCGTATAAAATCCCCTCTTTATCAAATAATGGCCCAGCTATGACATGCCCCATCGGATTGACGATCACGCTACCGCCACGGCACATGACATCTGGTTGCGATTCCAATTCCTCTATCATCGCTAAATCTTTTGGATACATATCCTTTGTCATAAATTGATTGCAGCCTAAGACAAAACAACGCCCTTCCTGTGCGATGTGCTGCATCGTAGCCTGCCAAGTGTCACGACTGTCGGCCGTGGGTGCTAAATAGATGTCAACCCCTTGTTTGTACATTGCCATTCTCGCAAGCGGCATATAATTTTCCCAGCAGATTAGGCCACCCATCGTCCCATATTCTGACTCGACTGTGATTAAGCCTGACCCATTCCCTTCACCCCAAATTAGCCGTTCGCTCCCTGTTGGCTTGAGTTTGCGGTGATTGCCTAAAAGCTGCCCATCTGGACCAAAGTAAAGCATTGAGCAATATAGAGTGCCACCATCACGTTCCATGACACCAATGACCACATAAGCTCCAGCCGCTTTTGCAGCTTCTCCAATGATTTCCGTTTCTTTTCCCGGTACATCTACTGAATTTTCCCAATACCGTTGCCATACAGACCTGCCGTCACCCGTTCGGCTGCCGACTACCATTCCGAAACTGAGGCCGCGTGGATAGCAAGGAATAAATGCTTCTGGAAATAGAATCAGATTAGCCTCATTACCGGCCGCATCCTTAATAAGTTCAACCGTTTTATCAGTCGTTCCCGCTTTATCGAATAATTGTGGTGCTGCTTGAACAACGGCGACTTTAAGCTGTTTATTTGTAATCATTTGGGTTTGTCTTCCTGTTTTAATTTTTAAAGGGGTGTGTTACCCTTCTAGCGTTATGAGAAAATTAGAGCAAACAATTTTTATCCTATTTTGTGCAATATTACTATCAGCTTGTGGATCTGTGGACTTGGGCGGATTAGGCGTTGATACAGGTGAAGTTGAAAACTTTGTAGACGACGTTCAAGAAGATTTAGGGATTGGTGATACTCGTACTCCAACCCCAGAAGGCGCAGCAACTGCAACAGCTACTCGCACCCCACAGCCAACTCTTATTCCCACATTTACGCCCGCCCCTGACGGGCCCATCTTAACAGGCGCCGGTCCTTCCACATCAGGATCAGGCTCAAGTTCTTCTCAGCCACCACTCCAAGTAGTTGAGGTCACCTTATCTGGCGATACCTATACAGTCGTTGATGGGGACACACTAAATGAGCTGGCTGAGCAGTTCGGGGTAACACCTGATGAACTTTACAGTGCAAATCTTGATCTGGTTACTGACCGTGATTTGATTGAAGTGGGCTGGGTTCTCCAAATCCCAGAATAGTCATTTGGTTTTTAAAACATTGGACAAAATAAAGAAATAAAAAAGGGTCATCGAGAAATCGATGACCCTTTTGGTTTCTACTTGAATGACCTTATGCGTTAAGCGATTGGCTCCGCTTCTGTTTCAAGCTCGCTGTTTTCAGGTTCTTCAACCGTCAAAATAACTTCACCGTCTACATAATCAACTAAAACGGTTGAACCATCCACAATTTTTCCAGCAAGAACTTCATCAGACATTCTGTCTTCGATTTCCATTTGGATAACGCGGCGTAATGGTCGTGCACCATATTCTGGATCATACCCTTCTTCAGCAATCCAGTCTTTCGCCGCTTCTGTTGCAGTTACTCGAATTTCATTTTCAGCTAAACGATCGTTTACTTCTTCAAGCTGAATATTAACAATCGTACGGATGTGTTCTTTCGTCAATTGACGGAAGACAACAACTGAGTCAACACGATTGATAAATTCCGGCCGGAATGCACGTTTGAGCTCGTCCATCAGCTTCTTTTGCATATCAGCATGGTCCGCAGCCTCTGCGGTCACTGAGTCTTGCTGGAAGGCAAATCCTAGATTCGGTTGGCGTTTGATCGCATCTGCACCCACGTTAGAGGTCATGATGATAATCGCATTCCGGAAGTCAACCTTCTGCCCTTTGGCATCTGATAGCTGACCTTCTTCCATAATCTGGAGCAAAATGTTAAAGGTTTCTGGATGCGCTTTTTCAATTTCGTCAAAAACAACAATCGAATAAGGGCGGCGACGAATCGCTTCTGTTAGCTGACCAGCATCTTCGTACCCAACATATCCTGGAGGTGAACCTACCAAGCGGCTTACACTGTGACGCTCCATAAATTCTGACATGTCAAGTTGAATGAGAGCCTCTTCGGTGCCAAACAAGAATTCAGCCAGCGACTTGGTTAACTGGGTTTTACCAACACCGGTTGGTCCTAAGAAAATGAATGAACCGATCGGCCGACGTGGATCTTTTAGTCCAGCCCGTGCACGGCGAACCGCTTTCGCTATAGATACAATCGCTTCATTTTGGCCAACAATAGTATCAGTTAGAGCCTCTTCCATGCGTAACAAGCGGGCCGATTCTTTTTCAGTTAGCTGCATTACAGGAATGCCGGTCCACATCGCCAAAACCTCAGCGATATCTTCGGCCGTAACCTGAAGGTTATACCCTTGTTTTCCGGCACGCATATCGTCCAAACTGCGCTGAAGTTTTTCTTCTTCTTCGCGCAATCCGGCCGCATCTTCAAAGCGTCCTTCATCTAAGGCAACTTCACGTTTGGTCCGTAGGTCACGTAAATTGTCGTAAACCTCATTAATGTCAGCCATTTGAGGCGCACGATACATGCGGACACGACTTGCACCTTCATCGATTAGGTCAATCGCCTTGTCGGGTAAAAATCTTTCAGTGACATAGCGAGTAGATAGTTTTACCGCTGCTTCAACCGCTTCCTCAGTGATTTCAAGGTTATGATGTTGTTCATAAGCCCCTTTCACACCATGCAAAATTTGAACCGCTTCTTCTGGAGAGGGTTCTTCTACATGGATGGGTTGGAAGCGACGTTCAAGAGCCGCATCACTTTCGATGTGTTTGCGATATTCTTCAAGCGTGGTTGCACCAATAGTTTGGAGTTCACCACGAGCTAATGCTGGCTTCAAAATATTTGCTGCATCTACAGATGACCCAGCTGAACCAGCACCTACTAACATGTGCACTTCGTCGATAAATAGAATTGCATCGCTGGATTTAAGTTCATCGATGATCCGTTTGAGTCTTTCCTCAAACTGACCGCGATACATCGTGCCAGCAACCAAGCTTCCAACGTCTAATTGAAGAACACGTTTGTCTTGCAAAATTTCTGGAACTTTGCCGTCTACAACTCGTTGGGCTAACCCTTCAACGATTGCGGTTTTACCCACACCCGGTTCACCAATGAGTGCCGGATTGTTTTTGCTACGGCGGGCTAAAATTTGGATAACCCGTTCGATTTCCATTTGCCGGCCGATAACGGGGTCCAGCTTACCTTCCTCAGCCTGAGAGGTGAGGTCAGTTGCCAACTGGTCCATTAAAGGTGTTTTAGATTTATCTTTTGGTTGTTTGTTGCGTGGGCGTCGACGATTTTGCCGTTCAGCCGCTGGGACAGGGCTTTCTTTTAGCATACGCCGGGTCTGACGGCGGATCTGCTCTGTAGTAACGCCGAATTTTTTGAGGATATCAACCACAGTTCCATCGTTTTGTCGGGCTAACCCTAACAATAGATGCTCTGTAGAAATATAGTGTTGCCCCATCCGTCGAGCTTCTTCTACAGCCAACTCAAGGACTCTTTTGGTAGTGGGGGCAAGCTCAATTTTAGTGAATGGTGTCCGTGTACCGGTCCCTACCATTCTCTCAACCATTGCTTGTACCCGGCCGACTTCTAGGCCAACATCCCGCAGGACACGTCCTGCAACACCGCCTTCTTCGCGAAGTAAACCGATTAGCAGATGCTCACTTCCAATATAATTGTGGTTGAGCCGCTCTGCTTCTTCCTGAGCAAGGCTGAGAACTCGCCGTGCACGTTGTGTGAAACGTTCCCAGTTCTTGGAATTCATGAATAATGCCTCGTTATGCCTGACAGTAGAATGTTAGTCTGTGTCATAGGTTGGTACAATCTTCTTCTTTGATTATTCTTGATCGTTGAATCAAGCAATTCGTTCAATTCTTTCCGCTTAAAATAATAATTGTCAGTGTAGCAGACAATAGCGGGTTAAGTTCAAATCTAGGAATAATTTTAAGATGGATTACCTACTAACACCAGTTAGAGTTTCGTTAGGGGCGTTTAAATTGCCTGTATTTGGCTTAAATAGCCATTTTAAATGAAAATCGATGGTCTAGAGCCTATTCAATCTCATCTAATGATAATGAAACTTCTTCTTGGTCTTCCAGCGGCTCTTCTTCCTCATCCTCGTCTTCAGGTACCATCAGATCTTCTGGAACACCGATTAGACTAAGCCCTAATTGACGTTTTTTCATGTCAATTTTGATGATTTTCACCATCATTTTATCTCCCCGATCAATAATTTGAGAGGGATGCTCAATTCTTTCTTCTTCAGAAATCTCAGAGAGATGGATTAGACCTTCAATGGGAGCTGCACCTTGTATTTCAGCAAAAGCACCATACTTTTCTAATTTGGTGATGACGGCCGGGACGAATTCCCCTTCGGTGTAGATTCCGTCAGCCTCTTTCCATGGATCATCCAACAGACGTTTGATGCTCAATGCGATTCGAGCTTTCTCTTCATCAATATTGAGTACAAAAACTTCAACTGCATCGCCTACAGAATAAAGTTCTTCCGGATTTGAAATACGGCTCCAACTCAATTCTGAAAGATGGACAAGCCCTTGAATCCCACCAATGTCAACAAAAACGCCAAACCGTTCAATGTTGACGATGTGACCAGGCAAAATTTTGCCTTCTTCGATGTTAGATATTTTTTCTAAGCGTTTGGCCTTTTTGGCTTTTCCGGCCGCATCTTTTGAAGAAAGGATTAGGCGATTGCGCTCTGAATCAACTTCGATTACTTTTGCACGAATCGTTTGACCTTGGAATTGAGCCAACGTTTGATCGTTTCGGACTTCATGATGTGCTAAGCCCAACTGAGATGCTGGAACAAAGGCACGCAAATGACCAATTTGAGTCAGTAGTCCGCCACGATTGCGGCCGCTAATTACAATTTCGATTTCTTCGCCTGACTCAAGTAATGCCTTGGCATTGGCCCACTCTTCAGCCGTGAGTGCTTGAGCAATTGAGAGGCTAATTGTGCCCCGGCTATCTTCAGGATTTGTAACTAAAACTTTGACTTCAGCACCCATTTCAAGTGCTTCTTTCTCATCTGCCGACATTTGATCGATTTCACGTGGATCAACTAAACCTTCCGATTTAGCGCCGATGTCTACGAGTATGTGATTTCCAGAAACTGAAACGATGTGACCGTTGCATATTTCTCCGGCTTTAGGCACCCGGAGTCCGAAATCTCCCTCTAATAAAAACGCCATGGGGTGGCTGGATAAATCAGCCGACTGTTCTTCATTCATAAAATTTATAAAAACCTTTTTGCTCTATTTGTTTCGCTGCCCACGTATTCGGTCTCATCTACCCAAGAGGATGATTGACCCCCCAAATACAGGTTTGCGCCTACGTGATACTTCCTTATTTAGGTGCATATACTAATTGCTGATTATATCGTGACCAAAGATGAATTGACAAAAAAGAGCGGTGAATATTACTGTATTCCCTTTTTTTGTAAGGTTTCGTGTAAGACATTGGTACTATTAGAATTTTTTTCAGGGCATGAGACCCAGATATTCAACTATTTTTGCAGGAATCTCCAATTAAATGATTGACTTAGCTACCGCGAGAGAAAAAAAGGCTAAGATTGAAGAAATTTTCAACCTCGGCCTGAGAGTTCCTATCGATTTTGTTAAAATCTTGTCAATTATGCGATTTGGTCAATAACCGGTTTTTTCCAGACTGTAAAAGTCGGTTTTTAACGAACCTTCGGCCGTAAATAGGTGCCGTAAGTTCAATAAATATCGACCTTGCTTAATTGAGAATTTTTAGCAAATGATATTTCTTCTTGCCTTTACGCAAGACTATAAATTGCCCTTCGATCGCATCGGACCGACTGACCGTTTGATCAGTGCTGTTAGATTTGATGTTATTTACATAGATGCCACCACCTTCAATTGACCTGCGAGCATCTTTCTTTCCACTGGCTACACCACTTTCTGCCAGAATATCGACAAGGGATTTGCCACCATCTAGCTCGTGGCCTGGGATTTCAGTCGAGGCAACTTCAGCGAAGATGTCGTTAATTTCGGCTGCGCCCAATCCATCTATCGATCCACCAAAGAGAACGGCGGTCGCTTTTTCCGCATTTGCCAGCGCGGTGTCACCATGAATCAAGCGAGTCACTTCCTGGGCGAGTCTTTTGTGTGCGACCCGTTGATGGGGTGCTTCTTCATGGGATGCGATGAGTTCATTGACGGTCTCCTGATCCAAAAAGGTGAACTTTTTGAGGTAAGGAGCGATATCTCGGTCATCAGCATTTACCCAGAACTGGTAAAAGCGGTATGGAGACGTTTTTTCTGCATCGAGCCAAACTGCGCCGGATGCTGTTTTCCCAAATTTGGAGCCATCTGCTTTTGTAATGAGCGGAAAGACGAGCGCATGTGCCCGGCCGCCTTCGCGTCTGATTAAGTCAGTTCCGGCCGTAATATTTCCCCACTGATCACTTCCACCCGTTTGCATGACACAATTGTGTTCTCTGTATAGATGAAGGAAGTCATAAGACTGTAGCAGCATGTAGCTGAATTCGGTGTACGAAATACCCCCATCCATCCGCCCTTTTACAGAGTCTTTTTGGAGCATCGCATTGACGCTAAACTGCTTGCCAATGTCGCGTAAAAAGTCGATCAGGTTGAGCTTTTCAAGCCAATCGCCGTTGTTAACCAGTTTGGCTGGGTTGCTTTTGACGTCGAAGTCGAGCAACATCGCGAGTTGGGTGCGAATCTTATCGAGATTATGTTGTAGCTGGTCGCGAGAAAGTAGGTTGCGTTCAGAGCTTCGGCCGCTCGGATCACCAATCATGCCGGTACCGCCACCTGCGAGTGCGATGGGTGAATGTCCAAAGCGTTGAAAGCGGGCCAAGGCTACCATTGGGATTAGATTGCCTACATGTAGAGAATCGGCCGTGGGGTCAAATCCATTGTAGAGGCTGATTTTTTCGTTTTTTACTAATTCTGGAACGTGTTCGGTGAAGTCAAATAGGGAATCACGCCATTTGAGTTCATCTAAGATTGTGTTTGTCATAACTAAGAAAATTTACTTTGAAATAATTTGAGGCAAAAAAAAACGCGGCTTAAGCCGCGTAGAGTATTTATCTGGTTGGTTGGCATGCATCAATATCCAACCAAGCCTCCAATACTTTGGCGACGTGTTGTTTTGTCTGGATAGTAATAATAGAAAACATGCTTGAACTGTTTCATGCAGGCATAATATCAGGGTGAGTTAACTGCGTCAAGAGAAACCACTTATCTATGGAATTGACACCTCAACTATTGCTAAATGCCTACTGCCAAGGCTACTTTCCGATGTCTCATGAAGGAGAGATTTATTGGTATGATCCTGACCCCCGGGCGATTTTGCCGTTGGATCAATTTCATGTTTCAAACTCACTGCGGCGCACGCTTAAGCGGACAAAGTTTAGATCGGCCGATGGTGAGGCAAACTATTTCACGGACATAGATCAAGAGCGACGTTCGAAAAAACCTGGCTTTGAGATTCGAGTTGATTCTGATTTTGCTGGAGTGATGCTGGCTTGTGCTGACCCAAACCGTAAAGGGAGCTGGATAGATGATCAGATTATTCGGGCGTATACCCATTTGCATGATTTAGGATGGGCTCATAGTGTTGAGACTTGGCAAGATGGACGTTTAGTAGGTGGCTTATATGGGGTGGCTGTTAGAGGACTCTTTGCAGGGGAAAGTATGTTTAGCCACAAGAGTGACGCGAGTAAGGTGGCCTTAGCCTGGCTTGTGCATCATATGCGCGAAAGAGGATTTACTTTGTTAGACGTGCAATTTGAAACGCCACATTTGAATACATTGGGCATTGCAAATGTGGCGGCGGCCGATTATCGGCAGCTTTTAGAACAAGCGCTGGAAGTTGAACCTCTGAATCCATTTAGGCCGGTTCTTGTGCGATAATTATTTATTTCAAGCTTTCGATTGTTTTGCTGATACGGCTGAACGCTTCATCAAGAACCGCTTTATCTTGTCCAAAAGCGATCCGGAGATGATGATCCATTCCGAAAGAGTCGCCTGCTCCTACAAAGACACTCGCGTCACGACACAGTTTTTCCATCAGCTCAGTTGAGTTGATATCAAGATGGTATTTAACAAAAGTGACGGCTGATGCCATTGGGGGAGTATAGCTAAATAACCCTTCTTGCTCTTCCATCCAAGCTTCAAGGATCGGATACCCTTTGCGAATATAGTCTCTTGTGCGTTTGATCAGGCGCGGCCGTACTTCGGCCGAAAGTGCATGCGCGGCTAAATGGTTGCTGATCATGGTCGCTGTAATTGTCGTGTATTCATGTCTGCGCCAAATATTTTCGATCATATCGGCCGGGCCAACAATCCAGCCGACCCGTAAGCCGGGTAGCCCGTAAGCTTTGCTGGTGCTGCCCAGAGCTAAAACCTTGTCATACTTTCCATAGAAAGATGGGGTTTCTTCTTCTTGAAGTCGTTCAGCTCCTCTGTAAACCTCATCTGCCAAAATCCACGCGCCTACACGATCAGCCGCTTGCACAATCGCATCCATTTCAGCTTCTTTTAGAATGTAGCCGCTAGGATTGTTTGGATTGACGATGCTAATGATTTTCGTTTTGTCAGTTACTTGGCTATTTAAATTATCAATGTCGAGTGCCCAGCCGTTTTCCGGCCGAAGATGAAACGGCCGAACGGTGTGCCCTTTGTTTTCAGCGATACCCCAGACCTGCTTATAGGTCGGGGTCATTACCGCCATCTCGTCCCCATTTTCAAGCAACGTTTGGGCAATAATGTAATTGGCTTCGGCCGCACCCACAGTGACCAGTACGTTTTTGTCCCATTCAGCCCCGTTATATAAACGAGCAATATTTTGCCGTAGTTCGGGGTTCCCGTTGACGTGAGGATAGTTGATTTCAGTTGCTAATAATTTAGCTAGCTTATCCTGATCGCCGTCTAGCAGGTCTTCTAGCGTTATCGGGTGGACGCCACTTTCAGTTAGGTTAAAGTCTACAATTTGCTCCCAAACAGATTGGGTATATTCAAGGTCAAAAGGTGTAAAAGACATGTGGATTCTCAAGTGTTAGATTGTAATTTTTGAACGAATTTCGGCCGGGGCTTTATCTTCTCACGAATGGTATTTGTCGCCCAGCACCAAAGTTTTGTCTGATTTTCCATCTATTTTATAGTTCGACTCTATTTAGAAAATAGGATGTCAAAGGTTTTTAGAGGAAAATAGCTTTGATACCAAAGGAATTGCATATAGATGTCACTTGATCAGATAAACCAGAAAATATTAGGATTATTAAGGGAAAACGCACGACTTTCATTTGCTGAGATTGGTAAAGTGGTGCATTTGTCAGCCCCGGCCGTGTCTGAACGGGTTCGTAAAATGGAAATTGAAGGAGTCATTACCGGTTACCAAGTTCAAGTAGATCAAGCCGCATTGGGCTTCCCAATTTCGGTATTTGTTTTGATGAAGGTGTTTCACGGCCGGGAGCCGATGTTTATGGATTTTGTAAAACAACAGCTGGAAGTTATTAGATGTGTAAATGTAACTGGTGAAAAGGCATTTTTAGTTGAGATGGCATTGGCCTCGATTGCCGAACTGGATGAAGTGCTAGAGCGGTTTGCTGCGCTTGGGGAAACGAGCACCATGATTGTTTTGTCAACAGTGGTTAAATCACAACTTCGTTCTTAAGCTTCCATAGCTTTCATGTCGGGGATATTGATCTCTTTGACACACGCAAATGGGGAGAGAGACAGAACCATTTGAACAACTTTGACCAAGTCTCCAACCGGTAGCCCAAACTCTCCATTATAGTTTTTGAGTCTTTCTGCTTCATCTTCCAATTTAATTTCAGTTGCGATTAGCCCCGGATTGATACAGGTTACAGCAATACCGTCTTTGCGTGTGATTTCACGCAGGGCGTGGACCATGCCTAAAATGCCAAACTTTGAAGCGGTATAGGCGATCTCTGGGCCACCGATATTTGGGAGCGAAGATGTTGAGCCGATTACTACGATTTTTCCATGCTGTGCTTGGCGCACCTTTGGCAATAGTTTTTGAACGCAATCAATTGCGGCCGTGAGGTTGACGGCAATGACGCGCTGGTTTTCGGCCGGATCTAGCTTTTCAAAGTCATACTCTTGGCTAAAAGCGGTTGATTCCCATATGCCAGCGTTGTAAAGAAGCAAATCGATATGGTTTTCGCCAACGGCCTTTGCAATTTTGGCTGCTGTATCTGGCTGAGTGAGATCGGCTTGAATCCAATGATAGGTGACTCCGGCCGACGGTTGACTCAAAAACTCAGGCTTGTTGCGACTAA
Source organism: Anaerolineae bacterium (assembly GCA_045105475.1). Classification (GTDB taxonomy): domain Bacteria; phylum Chloroflexota; class Anaerolineae; order Promineifilales; family Promineifilaceae; genus WTJY01. The sequence goes on along the minus strand of JBGCDP010000303.1, from coordinate 6,526 downwards.
TTAACCAAACTGAATCACCTGATTCGGGTAGACCGGTTGCAAATGCGCGACCTAATCCACGACTTGCACCAAAAATTATCATATTTGTCATAAAACGCTCAAGTTAGAAGTTGAAATTTATTACCTTGTTTAGAATATCACTTGTTAAGTAAACCATCCTACTATTGTCTCGTCGAAGAGGGTAGTACGATTGATCTTTATTGGTCGGTTGTTAAGCTATTTCTTGTATGGACCCTTTTTACATCACCTACTTTTAGATGCTGGGGCATCTGTACAAGACCACACCACTGGATATGAAATTAGAAGTTCTAGAATTAGACGATCCAATTATTGAAGCTGATAATGCTGTATTTGAGGCCTGCCTATTAATTGCGGAAGATAAACTAATAAGTGATGAAGCGGGCTACTTTGGCCCTGAAAGCGTCGTTTGGAAGATATTTAGAGAGCCTTGTATTTTGCTGGGAGGGTATCGAGCGATTATGTTGCAGATGGCCCATCCGGCCGTGGCTCAGGGGGTTGAGCAGAGTAGTTCATTTCGGAATGATATGATCGGCCGAGCTCGGCGCACAATTCAGGCGATGAACAGCCTAATCTTTGGATCAAAAGAGCAGGCCTTGAAAGCTGCAACGATCATGCATCATATTCATCATCAAGTGAAGGGGGTTGTGCCAGATGGAATTGACTCGTCATGGGCGGGACAAAGGTTTCGGGCCAATGCCCTTGATCTCAAAAATTGGGTAGGCCTTACGACTTTTGACACTGTAATCATCTATTTTGAAAAGTTTGTGCGTCCCTTATCTTCAGTTGAAAAAGAACAGCTTGCCCAGGAAGGGCATACGTTGGCGCTTTTGTGTGGATTGCCCCCTGAATATCATCATCAGACCTTAGAGTCGCAGATTGTTTTACGCGATGAGATATTTGCAGGCGATGAACTGGTCGTTGCTGATGTCGCGAGCGGAATCGTTAAAGATTTATTTGGTGTTACTCCGGGAAGCTTAGACGAGAGAATCACTTATGGTTTGTTACCTCCGGCTGTAAGGGAGCTTTATCAGATTCCGTGGAGCGATGCGGATCAAGAAGCGCATGAAAAGTTGGCCCAGAAAATCTCGTTTCTTAACCGATCTTTGCCCAAAGCGGTGCGATATATACCAGCTTGGTATCAAGCTAATACCCGAGTGCTGAAAGCAAATAGCGATGGCGGAGCTGATAGCAGCGGGTGGTTAAAACAAACAGAGCTTTTGGGTAGGTCTTATCTTCGTTTGTTCGGTTCGAATGCGGTCATTGAGGCGGTAGACAGTCAAGAAAATCGGCCGGAAGCTTAATTTGATTGATGAAGCACTGTCTCAGATATCAAAACTGTATAAGCCAACTGCATACTAATCAAACACCTGGTAGAATTAACTATCAAAATAATTTAGATTGCTTAAAACTTTGCCCACACGGAGAAAAACATGTTTAGCTACGACTTTTTAACCGATGAACATCGTGAAATTCAGGCGATGGCTCGCCAATTTGCCCAAGATCAAATCGCACCTATTGCAGAACACTTTGACCATACGGGTGAATTCCCAATGGAAACTGTCAAAAAAATGGGGCAGTTGGGCTTCATGGGAATTGAAGTGCCAATGGAATATGACGGAGCTGAAATGGACCCACTTGCGTATGCGATTGTGATGGAAGAAATCTCAAAAGCGGACGCAAGCCACGGAACGATTGTTTCAGTGAATAATTCGCTATACGGCAAAGGGCTACTATTGTTTGGGACCGACGAGCAAAAGAAAAAATATTTAGCACCGGTTGCTCGTGGTGAAAAGCTAGGCGCTTATTCATTGACTGAACCGATGAGCGGTAGCGACTCTGGTACGATGAAAAGTCGCGCGGTGCTAAATGCGGCCGGGACTCACTATGTGCTCAACGGCGTTAAATCTTGGGTGACCAATGGACCTGTGGCAAACTATATTGTGGTGTTTACCATGACAGAGCCGGAGAACGGGCACAATGGGATTACGGCGTTTATGATCGAAACAGATAAGCCGGGCTTTACAGTCGGTAAGACTGAACCGAAATTAGGCATTCGAGCAAGCGCAACCTGTGAGATCCACTTCGATAATTATGAAGTGCCTGTTGAAAACGTGTTGGGCGAAGTGGGCAAAGGGTTCAAGGTTGCGATGACGATCCTTGATCACGGCCGGATTGGAATCGCGGCCCAGGCGTTGGGTATTGCAGCGGCCGCCTACGAGGCTAGCGTTGCATATGCCAAAGAGCGTGAGGCCTTTGGTCAAAAAATCGGCCAATTCCAAATGATCCAATCGAAACTGGCAGACATGTACGTTGATGTTGAATCGAGTCGGATGCTCACCTATCACGCTGCTTTAGAATCGGCCAAAGCGAAAAAGACAGGCGGCCGGTTTACGCTCCCAGCGAGTGCGGCTAAATTGAAAGCAAGTGAAACCGCGATGTGGGTGACAACAGAAGCGATTCAGGTTCACGGTGGTATGGGATATTCAAAAGAAATGCCGCTTGAGCGTTATTTCCGCGATGCAAAGATTACCCAGATCTATGAAGGTACCAGCGAAGTACAGCGGATGGTCATCTCACGGAATTTGACCGGATTGCGTTAAAAATTCACCCTGATAAGTTCGGGGTGCGAAGTTCTAAGTACAAAAAAAGGGATGATGTTGAAAAACATCATCCCTTTTTTATTTCTTTAATTTTAGGAATTAGAATGGCAAGCCAAGCGCCAGCCTTTGCAGGATGATAAGTATAATATAAAGGATTAAGAACCCTAGATCCATTCCACCTGCTGGGGGGACATACTGCCGAATCATGGCAATGGGTGGTTCCGTCATCTGGTAGATTGCGTCTACAACGGGATTGTCTCGACTGACCTGTACATTGAACATGGGTAAAAAGGATATGATCGCTCGGGCGATCAAGATAAACATATAAACGCGAAGTATTTGATAAATGATAAATCCAATCATCTTAGTGTCTTTCTCCAAAAAGGGCCCGGCCGACGCGAACGTGGGTCGCCCCTTCTTCTATAGCAATTTCAAAATCGTTGGTCATCCCCATTGACAGTACGGGAAGGTCGCAATCTAGTTCTTGGCTTAACCAGTCTCTAAGATTACGAGTGCGTTCAAAAACGGCTCGAATAATTTTCGGTTCCGCGTCCCATGGGGCCATCGTCATGAGTCCGGCCGGAGTTTGATGGGATTCTTCGGCCGCTAATAGCTTAGCAGCGGCTAAAATATTATTTTTCTGATCGAGACTATTTTCCCAATCTGAACAGTTAAACCCACCCTTAGACGCTTCACCGCTTACATTAACTTCAAGTAATGTCTCAAGCGTACGGCCGTTTTCTTTAAGCTGTCGGGCCAAGCGATTAACAATTTTCGACCGGTCAGCTGCATGGAACATATGGGCAAAGTCTGCTATTGGCTGGCTTTGCCGAGTTTGCAAATGGCCGACGTAGTGCCACACAATCCCATTGTCGGCCCCAAATTTTTCAGCCAGCCACGGCACTTTCTCTTCAAGCTCATGTGCTCGATTTTCACCAAAGTGGCGCAAGCCTGCTTCCCAGGCTTCTGCCAAAACTTCTGGTGGGTGCGTTTTTGTTACGGCAACGAGCGTCACATCGGCCGGATCTCTTCCGGCACGTTTTGCTGCAGCATTCAGTTTTTCAATGATTTCAAGGCTGTTTTCCCTAATCCCCATTATTCACCTGCCTCTTTTTCTAGCATAAGTGTGACCGGGCCATCATTATGAATTTCAACTTTCATATCAGCCCCAAATTGGCCGGTCGCCACACGAAACTCCGCATCTCTTAAGCGTTCGACAAAAAATTCGTACATTGGCTCAGAGTGCTCTGGTCGAGACGCATCGATAAAAGACGGCCTGCGCCCTTTGCGTGCATCGCCATAAAGCGTAAATTGAGAGATAACTAGAATCTCCCCGCCAATGTCTTGCAAGCCTAAATTCATTTTGCCCGCATCGTCTTCGAAGATCCGGATGCCAGCGATTTTATTCGCGAGCCATTCCGCTTCTTTGTTGGTGTCGCCGTGAGTCACGCCTAACAAAATGCAAAAGCCACGCTCAATTTGGCCGATGATTCGGCCGTCGACGCGGACGGCCGCACTGGATACTCGTTGTAATAAAGCACGCATGTGAAGGAGTATAGATATGGCGGTTGTAGCTTGCAAACATTGTGCATTGAAATAATATTCAATCTAATATCTGGCAGATAAAGAGGACAAATATGTTACGGACTGGAGAAAAATATTTAGCAGCTCAAGACGACGGCCGAGCTGTATTTATCGATGGCGAGTTGATTAAAAACGTGGTGGTAGACCCCCGTTTATCAGGTGGAGCTCAAACGTTAGCTGAGCTATATGATCTGCAAAACCGGCCCGATCTAATCGATACGATGAGTTTTGTAAACGATGCAGGCGAACGCATCGGCCGGACGTTTCAAGAACCACGATCCAGAGAACAGCTAAAACTCCGGTCGCAAAGCATCAAACATTGGATGGAGCATACCTACGGCATTTTCGGCCGCAGCCCCGATTACATGAATGTCATTCTGGCCTCAATGAACGCAGGTGCTGACTTTTTTGATGAATCTCAAATCAACAGCGGGTTTGGCGATCATGTACGCAATTACTATCAATATTGCAGTGAGAACGATCTGACCCTGACTCACGTCAACGTTAATCCCCAAGTTGACCGTTCAAAGCCGGTGCATGAACAAGAGCACGATATCGCATGTAAAGTGGTGAAAGAAACAGATGCGGGATTTTATGTGGATGGGGCACGCATGGTTGCTACATTGGGGGCTTTGGCCGATGAACTGCTGTTTATGCCCTCTGGCATGGTGCCATCGGGCGATGGGGCAGCCGACTACGCCCTAATGTTCGCGCTCCCGGCCGCAACTGAGGGGCTCAAGATTATTTGTCGGCCGACCCTAGCACCCCAAGCGGGACATCCGGCCGATCATCCGCTGTCGAGTAGATTTGATGAAACAGATGCTTATATCATCTTCGACAATGTGTTTGTGCCGTGGGAACGAGCCTTTATCTATCGTGATCCAGAAATTTATAACAGCTATTATGGGCGTACATTGAGCGGCCGACATCAGCTGCACCAGTCATTGATTCGCTCAGTAGCAAAGTCGGAATTTTTTACCGGGCTGGCCTGCTATTTGGCCCATTCAACTAACGTTGATCAATTCCCGAACGTCAAGAATATGCTGAGCCGTATTTTGATCCACACGGAAACACAGAAGGTGTTGGTGGAACGGATCGATGAGGGGGCGGCCGTCAGCCCATGGGGAACCTATGTGGCGGAGCAACTTGATCTCGACATTGCCCATACTTTGTTCTACGAAAAGTTTGAGGAGATGGCGAACGCTATCCGCACAATTGGAGCCGGAGGATTAGTGTCGATGCCGTCCCATGCAGAACTAACCGGACCTGCGGCTGCATCGATCAAGAAGTTTTATCAAAGCGCAAACCTTGATTCTGAAAAGCGGATTCGACTGTTCCGATTGGCGGCCGATGCATCGATTTCAACTTTGATGGGGCGGCAAGTGCTGTACGAGCAATATTACGCAGGTGATCCGGTGCGCCGAGCGAATATGGTATTTAACCGTTTTCCTAAAGTACATTTATTCGAGAAGGTTGAAAAAGCTTTGGCGGATATGAAATAGCAAGATAGGATCGTTATTTGATGATAAAAAACCTAGCTTCTAAGACAAGATTTTCGGAATAAAGTCTGTCTTTCTTAAAGCTTATTTGGAATCAGATTTACGGAGTAAAATGGCAAAAGTTACTTTAGGAATTGGAATGTCACATACGCCACGGTTGGTATCAGAACCGGAAGACTGGCTTCACTTTGACAGTTTCGGTGACGGGATGGGGGGCTTTCTAGACGTTGATGGGGTTTGGATTACGGGGAATGAACTAAAGGCTAAATACGGGAATAGCTATGCGGACCAAGCGACGATGCCGATTTGGAAAGAACGGTACGCAATGGCTCGAAAAGCGATCGGCCGGTTAGCCGCATCTGTGGGCGAAGCCAAAATCGATGTGATGATTGTGCTGGGGGACGACCAGAACGAGTTGCTCGATAAGCGAAACTATCCGGCCGTGCATGTATTTACCGGCGATAACTTCAAGATGGTTGACTTAAAAGCCCGTGCCACTCGTAGAACATCTGGTGCTTTCCCCGATGAGGTGCGTCAGAGGATCGCAAAAGGGTGGTTCATGGATGGCCCTCACACTTATCCAAACCATCGGCCGTTGGCAAACGAAATTGTTAAGCAAATGCTCGCTCTTGGGATTACCCCCTCTATTGCTGAAGAGCATCAAACCGATCCAACTTTTGGTTATGGGCATGGCATCGGCATCGTGATTCAACAACTTTTAGAAGTGCAAAAAGGGCGTGATCAGCAGATTCCTTTGATACCGATTTTGCTCAATACTTATTTCCCACCGAATCAGCCAACCCCTGAAATTTGCTGGCAGAT
>JBGCDP010000302.1:0-7187 GCA_045105475.1 Anaerolineae bacterium | reverse complement strand
GAAGCGTTAGGGATGCTGTCCCTGATGTTACTGCACGATGCGCGCCGTGAAGCACGCACAGCCGGTGATGGGAGTCTTGTATTGCTTGAAAAACAAGATCGCTCAGAATGGGATCAAGAGAAAATCAAGGCGGGAACTGCGATTTTAGATCAGGCGATTAGCATGAGAGACTCAGGACCTTATCAGATTCAAGCGGCCATCAGCGCGTTGCATGCAGAGGCAAAAACTCCGGCCGAAACTGACTGGGCGCAAATCGCAATGCTGTATGGTGGACTTATCCAAGGTGACCCGAAAAACCACATCATTCAGCTTAATCGAGCTGTCGCTGTGGCGATGGCAGTAGGCCCATTGGCTGGCTTGGCACTGCTTGATCCGTTGGAAGACCAGCTAAAAAACTATTATTTGTTCCATGCCTCTAAAGCAGATTTGTGCCGCCGGGCCGGTCGACTTGAAGAAGCTCTTTCATCATACAATTCAGCATTGGAGCTGACCACAAACGAAGTGGAACAAACCTTTCTTGAGAAACGCATCAGCGAAATTCAAGTAGAGCTTTAGTCAAAAACCGCAAAAGTGGAGAGTGAAACTCACCTTGACTGGATGAGTAGGGCATCGTCAAGTTATTTCCAGTTTTAATCTTCTGGAGCGTCGAAAATGGTGGTGAGGTCAGAACTAAAAAGCGACCAAAGCAAGTCAGATTGATTAAAATCGGTAGAAAGTTACTTGTTTCGGGCAAATATCCCATAAAACCTGGCGGTGATTGACACGAATGTTAAACATACCCCATTATGAACGACAAATTCATTTTGGGGATATGTACAAAACCCCATTAATGCCCCCTAGAGGCGTATTCCGAATCCGAGCCTATTCTCCTGATACTGTGACACGGCACAGCAGCGTATTGTTTGTTTCAAGGTCCGGCCCCCAAACAAATTCGGCCGAACTATCCCAAGGAATGTTGTTGTACCCATCTTTTGGATCAACAGCTGCGGCCGAATGAACCGTGGTAGCCGTCCAATCGCTATCATCAAAATCGACTGACTGCCATCCGTCCGGTTCACCTAAACTTATAAAACCACATGCCCCTTCACCAGCAACCGGATCGGCCGCATTCTCACACGAGTTATCGAGCGGAGCCTCATGAATAACCGTGCAGGCGAAATCGCTGTTTGAAACCGCGACAACATCGCCACTGCTCAAATCGGTCAATTGCATAATAAAGCCACCGTCCCCCATCTGCTGATTATTGGCACCGATGTATTCTAGACCTGTGTCATTTTCAATAAAATCTTTCAGGATAAAATTGAGCTGTAGCGGGTAGCTGGCCTCAAATATAGCGGTTTCTGAGTTGAAAGAGCGTTCGGTTGTGATCGAAACGCTGTCTTCAACGATGAGTTCCTCACCCAGATACGCCGCAAACCAGTTGTCTCCCCACGCCTCAAGCTGGAATGTGCTGGTTGTGCCAGCGGCCGACTCAGCTTCAGTGTCGGTTTCGACAACAATGGCTGTTTCAGCCCTGACCGCTTGTAACGGTGCTGGAATTTGCGACACCGTAAATGGCAGGCTCGGCAAACCTTCGTTGTTAAATTGGGAATTGGCAACCAAAAATGTGTTACCGGTAAATGCGATAGTTGTAGGGTAGATAAATAGCTCAGAATAAGTTACAGCACCACCTGTGCCAAACGTGTAATCTTCAGAAAGCTGAATCTCCACAATTTCCCACCATGAGTTACGGACCACATAAATCGTGTTACCGATCAGAACCATCCCATCACCGAACGTGAGTGGAATCGTACCGGTGTCTATCCAAGAAACGGCCTTGCTTGCCACATCGATGCGGTATAGCTCACCTTCGTCGGAATGAACCACAATCAGCGTACTGCCATCTTCTGTGGCAACGATGCCGTTGAGGTTTAAGCCATCGCCATAATTAATGGCGGTTCCGGTGAAGTCAAGCCACGCTTCCGCTTCCCCTTGTGCTAGGTCAGTCACCCGCCACAAAGTTGGGGTAAACGAATCGGTGAAATACACCCCATCATCGGTGATGGCGATATCGTTGATGAACCCGCTGCCGGGTGCGGTAAAGCTAGCAACCAATGACCGGTCGGCCGTGTCATAGACAAAAACTTGTCCGGTGCGACCACCTGCCACCCATAAACGGCCTTCTGCATCAACCTTGGTACCGACAGCGGTTGTTCGGCCGTCTGCCCCAGCTCCAGAAAAGACCGCCATCTCATCTGCTCCGTTGACGTTGCCGACAAATAGTGTGCCGTCAGCCGTCGCACCAGTATAAAAGTTGCCGGTCGCTGGATCATACGAAACCCCTTCTGGGTAGACGCTATCACCCGGTAGTGTGAACTGTCGGCCGACTCCGATATTGGCAACGTTGTCATCAATCACCACGTCCGCCTCCGGCTCGGCTTCAACGGCTTCTTCAACCGGCTCTTCTGCTATTTCTTCAGTTGGAACAATAGTCGGTTCCGGAACAATCTCAGATTCGGCCGTAGGTTCTTCAGCAACAGCCTTAGCTTCTACCGCTGTTGGAACGGCCGTAGGGGGCTCAGCTGGAACAGCCGTGGGTTCTGGTTCTGGGTCTGTTTCGGCTATCGGTTGGGCAGGGTCACTCCCACATGCCACTAGGAACACCAGCATCAACAAGATAAATAGGGGATTTAGTTTCATTTGCCCTCCAAAATTTAGACAATTATCGTTTTGTATTATAGGGTGACGAGGTTAAGGGAATGTTATGTCTTTATGTTTGGGTTGGGGAATGCTTTAGGCTCCTTCTAATTTAAATGGGTGGACGGGGGATTAAAGCTGGAACTATTCGGCCGGTAATAGGCGATATTCAACAGTTTGCACGGTGGTGTAAGCGAAAGGGCTATCATAAAAAAAACTTTTCTAAGCGTTTGAAGAAGCCAAGGGTTCGAAGCCACCAAGCAAACAAGGCAGCAAATGACAATGATGTCCAACTGACCTTTTCGTATTTGCGAAATCAGTTATCACCCTTCGTGTATCGTGATGTATTTGGGGAACTAACATTTGATAGGGCTCACAGATGGCTAGATGCAGATATTCGTTACCTAAGAGATTTATTTATTCTCAGTTTTTTATACGAGACTGGATGTCGTGGACGTGAATTGACTTAGTTGTCGGTCAGAGCTATGGATCAAGCTACCGAAGCCCCATCGAAAATCTATCTAGTGGTTACCGGGGTAGGGAAAACAAATGACCATGATTATTATTTTACGCATGCTACGGCTGAACTGTGGTACTTGTGGAAGCAGGTTCGAAAAGATAAATTATTATATGCAATAAGTGGCTGGCGTAGGGGAGAGAAGCACCGACCGATGTTTACCAATGGCGTTAGCCAAATGCTTTACCAGCGGGGTCGTGCTGCAGGTGCAGAGAGCCCATTTCGTTCACATCCCCTTCGGCATGCAAAAGTAAAACGCAGCCGTAAAAAAGTTGGATTGGATATCGCAAAAGTGTTAGTAGACCATGCCGATATTGAAACTACATGGGGATATGCGAACATTGATCAAGAAGAACTTGAGGAAGCCGTTTTATCGACCGGAATCAGTTTTGATATTTGGGAAAAATCAGTTGTAGCAAATGTTTTTTAAAAATGATATGATCGTTTTATAGAGTTCTCACGACTCTTTAAAAACCAGAATTTAAAGTTCCTTATTTTAGACTTGCGGGGCTGTTGACCGAAGGGTTGTTGGTTCGAGTCCGACCTGAGGAGCTGATATGAAAGTCGGTTTGCAAAAATCGGCGCTAAAGAAAAAGACCAAACTATTCGTCTAATAGACACAATAGTTTGGTCTTTTTCTTTTCAAGAGAATCGAGGAGCCATCCTACAAACTTTTTTAGCAAGAGCCTAAAAAAGTATACGATATAAAATTCACATATAGCTGTGAACCTTGAAACCTCTGGCCCTTAGCACCATCAGATTGCCGGGCACAGCTTAAATAGTAATAGACCATCACCTTTACCTCCACACAGATTTGATTAGCTGTCTGAATACATCTTCTAGCCACTTGAGATTTTGATGCTCTTGTTATTAGCTTAATAGGCCTATGGCCCTTATAATTTGTCGATGGCTCGCTTAAATCTTAGCTTTCTAGGATCATTTGAGGTGAGGCTAGATGGGCAAGTAATCTCACAATTTAGATCGACAAATATACAAGGGTTGCTACTCTATTTAAGTCTTCAACCAGATCGCGCTTTTAGTCGCACGGTGTTGGCAACCCTCTTTTGGCCTGAAGAAGCTCAAGCGATAGCAAAACACAACCTGCGTCAAAGTCTCTACAATCTCAAAAAACTTCTGCCTGATAGCGATGATAATGAGCCTTTTTTACAGGTCACTCGGCACTCTATCAGATTTAATCCCAATAGCGATTACTTATGTGATGTACAACAGTTTGAGGAGCGCCTATCGGCCGGTGATTTTCAACAATCCATTAACCTATATCAAGGGGAACTTGCGCCAGGATTTACGGCCGATAGTCTAGAATTTGAAGAATGGATGCGGCTTGAAAGAGAGTATTTGCATGCCAAAGCACTCACCGCGTTAAAAGAGCTATCTCAGCAGAACCTGGCCCTCAGAAATTACTTAGCTGCCCAAGCGGTTGCACAACAACTTCTCCAACTTGATCCTTGGAATGAACAAGCTTACCGGAACCTGATGTTATCGCTTGCTCTGAGTGGTGATCGTAGCGGCGCGCTGGTTGCCTACGACAATTGCGTCACGGCCCTTTATGAGGAGCTTGGTATTGATCCAGAACCCGAAACGATTGAATTGTCCGAAAAAATCGAGATGGGTGAGCTCGATAGCTTGGTAGATGAGGTGAAGTCTGAACAGCCAAAATCTCTAAATAAAAATAAGATTTTAGATCGATTAGAGCCGCTGCAAGAGCAAAAGTTGTTCGGTATTGAACGGCCGTTTCAGCAGACAATAGAGGCATTAATGGCCAACAAGCGGCCGTGGTTGATCGCTTTAGACGGATTGGGGGGGATTGGGAAAACGACATTGGCTAATGAGGTCGTGCACCATTTTTTAACCTCAAATCAATTTCAAGATATCGCATGGGTCAGCGCCAAACAAGAAGAGTACGTGACAGGGAAGGGGATTCGAGCGACATCGAAACCTGCTCTTGATCCTGAGGCCTGTGTCGATCAGCTGCTGGCCCAGTTAGCTGATGGGCCCTATCCGGCTAACCATTTTGAGGCCAAACGGATGGCACTGCACCAAATATTGCAAGAGAAGCGATCATTGGTTGTAATCGATAACCTTGAGACTGTGGCTGACTATGAAGCGCTCCTGCCTCTCCTTCGATTTTTAAGCCGGCCGTCAAAAATTTTAATCACGACCCGCATGAGCTTGCGTGATGAGTCAGATATTTTTTGCCTCAATCTCTCTGAGCTACCGCAAGCCGAAGCGATTAAACTGCTCAAGCATGAAGCAAAGACCCAGCAAATCGATCAATTGCTATTTGCCAACACCCCACTTTGGGATGATATCTACCGAACGATTGGTGGTAATCCGCTCGCCTTAAAATTGGTTGTTGGCCAAGCCCACTACTTGCCGATTGAGCAGATTCTGTCGGGGCTACGACACACGTCTGACAGTAAAATTAGCGATCTATACGTTTATATTTATTGGCAAGCGTGGCAAATGCTAGATGAAAATAGCCGAAAACTTTTTATCTGCTTACCAATGGTGCCCAACGGAACATTTGCTCAATTGGCCATTGCCTCTGGAATAGAAGCTGCGAACCTTAGCCCAGCGATTGAAAAGCTACAATCTCTATCGCTTGTTGGGTTTGGTGCAAATAGTGGTCAGCCACGCTATCGAATTCACCGCCTGACTGAGACGTTTTTGCTGCATGAGGTGATTAAGTGGCAGCAGCCGAAGATGGCTGTACGTGAGCCAGAGGGAGAGCGGTTTGAAGAGAGATTAACCGTTGTGTTGAACCATTGGCAGACTGAACGGAAAGTAATCACGATTGATGTTGAAGAGCTAGACGCTGAAAAAGAGGGGATTCTAAAAGCGATCCATTTTGGGCTGGATTTTGAACCGTCTTGGCCACTGGTGAAGGAGCTGATTTCAGCCCTGACCGGTTATATGGAGCGACGGGGACATTGGGCGGTGTGGCATGACACGCTGGTGCGAGCGATTGAGGTGGCGCAAAGGTTGGGGGATGTTGATGGGGAGTTGGTGATTGCAAACTGTCGCGGCCGGATATTGCAGCGTCTCAGTCGGCCGGATGAGTTGATTCAAAACTATCGAAGAGTGATTCGATTAGCTCGAAAAGCGGGTAACCAAATTGAGGAAGGCCGTGCCTGTTCGAATTTGGGCTACAACTTGATCTACAAAGGGCAGTATTGGCGAGCGGAGGTTTTAAACCAACATGCATTAAAGATTTTTAACCAAATTGAATTTTTACATGGACAGGCTCACACTTATAATCATCTAGGCCTTTTGTATATTCAAACTGGCGAGTGGGAAAAATCTGAACAACATCTTAATACTGCGTGTGATATATGGCAGTCGAACAATGATTTATCAGGATGTCTTCAAGGGTTAATTAACTTAGGGTATTTGTTTAATACTCAAGGGGCTCCCCAAAACGCGATCTTTCATTTAAATCAAGCTCTTGAAATTATAAAAGAAAAAAATGTCAGAGGTGAATGGCCAGCAATTTACCTTAACTTGTCAACATCAATGAAGCAAGTGGGAAATTATATAGAAGCTGAGAGATATGCTCGACTTTCTGAAACTGAATACCAAAATTTAAATAATTTTTCTGGCGTTTATCAAGCTCAGACTGCCCTTGGAATTGCACTAAGAGAGCAATCCAAATGGGGAAAAGCCGAAAAATACTTTAATTCATCGGTTTCTGGGTTTCGTTCTATAAAAGACCGAGAATGGGAGATGAGAGTTGAGAGTTGAGGTTGAAAAACTTAGAGGTTATCTTGATATTTCAGATTTGGTGAAAGCAAGAACATCAGCTAATAATTTGAAAAAGCTTAGTCAGGGAAACTGACGTGACCCCGTTTTAGTGGACATGAGAATAAGCCAGATTCAACATACAATTGGATCAGAGGAAATTCATGTCAAAAACACGGAAACGATATACAAAAGAATTCAAACTTGAAGCCCTACAACTCTGGGAATCAAGCGA
>JBGCDP010000301.1:0-7920 GCA_045105475.1 Anaerolineae bacterium | reverse complement strand
CGCTCGAAACGGAAAATTTATTTGACAAACCAGAGGCAGCCGAGTTAAAAAGTAGGATGATGGTACTACTCATTCAAGAAATGATCGCCCATCGAGACTTATCCCGTTACCCCACGTAGAAGTTCAAACCAAATATCTGAGGGAAGCAGGAGCTCATCTCCACGCATAAATGCTTCCTATCTATAATCTGCCCTTTTATGAGTCAATCAAAAAAAGAAAAGCTAATCGCCCATTCTGACGAGTTTCGCAAAGAGATTATCCAAATCACGGAAGGTGTTTGGATGTCAATCGGTTTCTCAGCCTCAAATTCAGCCATCATTCAAGGTGAAACTGGGCTAATTTTGATCGATACGCACGAGAGCACGCTAGCGGCCGAAATTGTGCTGGCGAAATACCGTGAAATCGATCAGCGGCCGATTCATACGATTATTCTCACCCACGAGCACCGTGACCATATCAGCGGCGCGTCTGTTTTTGCAGAAGGGGGGAATCCAGCGATCATCTCCCGGCCGTTTACAGATGGTGTGATGGGGGCGCACGAGCTCAGAGACATTAGTCGCAAACGGGCGGAGCGGCAATTTGGCATGGGGCTTAATACGGAAGAGCGCATCAATATCGGATTAGGCCCCAGCGAACGGCCGATTCGAGGTTTGGCAGAAGGGATTTTGCCCTCGACTCAGTTTGTCACAGACGAGCGGGAAACGCATATTATCGATGGGGTTAAAATCGAGTTTGTGCATGCACCGGGTGAGACACCTGAAACAATGGTCGTCTGGCTGCCTGAAAAACGGGTTCTCTTTGGGGCAGACAACTACTACAAGTCATTCCCTAATCTTTATGCGATCCGAGGCAATCGCTATCGCGACGTGCAGCACTGGATCGATAGCCTACAACGCATGATTAATCTCAATGCGGAATATCTTGTGCCAGGTCACACTCGGCCGCTCATCGGTGCTGGCGTCGTCAAAGCAACCCTTACCCACTATCGGGCCGGAATCAAATCGATCTTTGACCAAACTGTGGCTGGTATCAACCGGGGGCTCACCCCGCGCGAACTCATCGAGACGGTCAAGCTGCCACCTGAATATGTTGACCTTCCCTACATGCAAGAGTTTTATGGCGGCATCGCCTGGTCCGTCCGCTCGATATTTGAAGGATACTTAGGCTGGTTTGATGGCAACCCAACGAATCTACAGCCGCTCACATTACTCAATGAAGCGATAAAAATGGCAGATTTGGCCGGTGGTGAAGAGAAACTGCTAGCGAAGCTCCAAGAATCGGTGGCAGGTGGGCAAAATCAGTGGGCATTAACGTTAGCCGATCACCTAATTCTTCTTGGATATGATGAAGCCAAAGAGTTAAAGGCTCGTGCCTTGGTTGCATTAGCTGAAGACCAAGCCAACGCATCGGCCCGAAATTGGTACATCTATTGCGCCAAAGAGCTTATGGACGATTTATAAATTGTCATCTGCACATGCAAACAAAAAGGGGTGGCTGGAAAAATCCAACCACCCCTTTTATTTTTCAGATCGTCTAAACGACTTTATGCGTTTTTGATTTCCTGAACGTTTTTACGGGTTGCGTCCGCAAATTTCTTCAGATCAAGCATACCTTTACGTACGCGGGTTCCTGCTGCATTGTTTTTGTCGTCGTAGAATTTTTTGAAATCAGCTTCCATTGCTTCGATCATTGATTTTAGTTCGTTATATTTTTCCATTTGGTTTTCTCCTAGTCCGTATTGATCGGACTTTTAAATTTAAAATAGTGTAGATAATCTAGCCCTTATGTTCGGCCAAGTCAAGCATTTTCGCTTCACAAGGGCTGGAATCGACGTTTTCGACTGTTTTTAATTAACTTTCTAGTAGAAACAGTTGGCAAATGTAAAACTTCTCGTACGTAATTGTTGTAATATCCCACATGTGGCCGATTTTTCCACTCACACTTAATTTTATTTTCAGGTAAGCTTTTAAAAAAGGAGATTTAAAAATGAATAAAACCTTAAGCAACTTACACCAATTTAGCTCTTCACGCATTTCTTCCATGGTAGAAGATCTAACAGCGGAAGAATGGTTGGCCCAACCGGCCGGTTTTGCTAACAATATTGCCTGGAATTTAGGGCATCTCTTATTTGTACGTCAAAATCTAATCTATCGTAATTCTGGTCTTGATGCTGGTATGGAAGCTTCGATGAAAGAAATGTACGCAGGTGGCACCTCACCGGCCGACTGGGACACTCAGCCCGACAGTGCCGCATTGCTAGCAGATTTCAAAGCGAAAACAGCCCAACTCGCGGCCGATGTTGAAGCTGGGGCATTCAATGACATTTCGTTTAAAGGTTTTGAATTAGGCGGTGTCCCCATTGAATCACTGGATGATTCAGCCAGCTTTAATCTGTATCATGAAGGACTGCATCTCGGTACCATCAACGATCTGCGTGATGTTATTCGTGGTGGCTAGACAAATCCTTTAATTTCTGGTTATTCGATGGAGGGGCATCCATGCAGGATGCCCCTGAGCGTATTTTTGAAAGTAGTATCTCTAAATTAGTTGAAATGCTATCAATCAACCATGATTGACGACCAAGACGAACAAACAGGCACCGTCCTGATGAAAAAGAAGTGCATGATGTGTGGGGAGACGATGGCGCATGGCTACGAGTATTGTGGCCGTTGCGGCCGGGAGCTTATCGATCCGTACGTGGCACACCTCCAAAAGAGACAGGCTCTACGGTCATACTTCAAAAACTTCCTATTTGATATCCTCATCCCGCTATTGGCCGGAATAAAAACCACATGGCTTATATTTTTCAAGCCTAACGAATTCTTCCGAACAATATTTTTTCAAGAAAAGCCGGCCGATGAAATTGACTTCCCTCTTTCAAAGTTTTGGCGAAAAATCTCCAATGAACCTCAGTATGTTTTTGAACCTGCCCAATATTGGTTTTTCGTGCTCGCTTTTATGGCGGTAGTCGCCATTCTATTGCGGGGTGATGGATCGATTCTGCCAGATGCGGCCCCGGACAGTGACGGGCCGGAGTTTGCTTCGGGCAATCTGTTTTTTGTCGTGCTCCGGCCGATGATTACGCGCATCACTGAAAATTACAATATTTCAGACGACCTACTCGAACTACCGTTTGAACTACTCTACGTCGCTTTTGTATTTTTCTCTACCGCCCTACTCGCCTTCATCTATCACCGTTTTATGGGCAAAGAAAGTTTGCCTTCCAATCATAATTACACTTTTTGGCTCTATTTTGTTGGCGCTATGTTTGTTGCTATCCGCGTCATCATCTTTTTTTCCGTTATCCTCATCCAACAAGATCCTGAAGCGTGGCAACTCATACGCATAATCCGCAACCTGCTTTCTCTGGCCGTTGCAGGGCTAGGTTTCGGCTATATCTTTCTCGTTTACCCGCTCTACATGCCGATTTCCGTTCTGTCAAAACTATTCAATACCATCAGCTTCAATCGAGCATTGAAAGTAACGCTGGGTACCTATTTAATATATGGCTTGGTTATGGGATCGATCTACCTCATTTTTACCGCGTTTTCTTGGCTCCCCAGCCTGTTGAGCTAGAATTTTTAACGCCTCGTTATTCCCCCAAATGTCTCAAAACGGTTGCGATCTGCACCGTTTCCGTTTACATTCCGTATTGTGAGTTGCAGATTAAAAAAGTGCCATCAAAGCCTCATTCTAACCAGCACTCACTCCCTTTAGTTCCAGTCACATCGCTGATTATTTATTTTTCATCAGCCATTTATATTCTATTGGAGGTTCCATGGGTCCAGTTATTGTTGGCATCATCCTCGGCTTCATCGGATGGTTTATTGTGCGTTGCGTCTTGTTCGGTTTTTACACCGTTCAGCAAGACGAAATCGCGGTAAAAACCAGATTCGGCCGGGCGGTTCGGCAAGGGAAGCTAACCACGTTAGACACCCCTATTGCTGAACATTTAAACGAAAAAGAGCGGGAACGCTACATTTATCCTCAACTACAAATCATTCGGCCCGGTGGCCCTTATCTGAAAATGCCTTGGGAGCAGATTCATAAGGTCAATGTTTCGGTCCAAACAATCAATATGGCGGCCGATCCTGACACCCCCCAAGCCAATCAAGGTGGTACAGTGCTTGAAGCGGTCACGAAGGACGAATTGAACATCGGCCTGCGTGGGCAAATCCGCTATCGGGTTTCAGAGCAAAACTTATACGCCTATCTGTTCGGCGTTTCACGGCCGATCTCGCATATTGCTGGCTACTTTGTATCACTATTGCGTGACAAGATTGCCAGCTTTGAAGCGAAAAACGAGCCGCTCATCGCCGGAGATGCAGGATTTGATTCAGAAATTGTTGATGGCGTTTCTATTAACGACTTGCGCAAAAACATGCACGTACTCAACGAGCATATGGAGCAAGAATGTATGTCTTCGGCCGCTCGCTACGGCATCATTTTAGATGCATCTCTTATTACTGAAATCGATCCACCCCCAGAAGTTGACTCTGCCCTGGCAGCTATCAATACAGCCCACAACCATGTTTCATCTGAAATCAGTTTGGCCCGAGCCGAAGCTGACCAGAAGATCGTCCAGTCAAGACGTGCGGTTGAGATTGAAACCTTAAACGCTCAGGCAGAGATCGAACCATTGACGGCGCTTGCCGAGCAGTTAAAAGCATTAAAACAAAATGCTCCTAATGCCCTTGAATTGTACGAGCGGAACATCCGCTTAAAGCTGTATAGTCGCGCTAAAAAAGCGATTATTGAAAAGGACGACTCGTAAAAAGGAGATATAAAAAATTATGATTGAAGCAATATTTTCATCGTTCGTTTGGATATTCGGTTTCTTTGTTTTCTTTTTCATCTTCGAAAGAATCTTTATCCGGTTTGCAGAATTCTTGGGCTTTTTCGCCATCGTTCAAGAGGGCACTTGCCATGTATATGTTCTTTTTGGGAAAGTAGTCGGGGTTCTAAAAGAGCCTGGACTCAACTTCCTTTGGGCAAAGATCGGTCTAAAAGCGTTCATCGTACGCTGGTTTGGCAAGCGACATGTCGTTGACCTACGTTTGCACCAAAAATACCTACGCAGTCTGCCCGTCAACTCTGAAGAAGGTGCCCCGATGGGTATCGGTGTTTGGTACGAGATGTTTATCAGCGACCCTGTGGCTTATCTATTCCAAAACGCTAATCCTGAAGGATCATTGCGTGACAATGTCACCAATGCAACCGTTCGTAGCTTAGGAAACATGCCGGTTGAGCAGATGCTTGAAACCCGTCATGTGATGAGCCGTGCGGTACGAGCTGACGTTTCTCCAAAATCCCACGAATGGGGTTATCAGTTGGGATCAGTTTATATCCGTAAGGTTCACTTCCGCGATATAAACATGATCAAACAGATCGAAGAGAAAGTGGTTAACCGGCTACGCCAGGTGACTTCGGCCATTATGCAGGACGGCCAGAATCAGGTAGACGTTATCACCAGTGGTGCAGAGCGTAAAGCGGCCGTCGAGTTTGCTCGGGCGGAAGCGATGCGGCCGCAAATTGTTGGCCAAGCGCTACAAGAGATCAGCCGTGACTCCGATGTAGCAGATACGATGTTTGATATTCTTGAAGTTCAAGAATTACTCTCAAGCGATGCAGAAATCACACTCGTACCTCGAAACAAAGAGTTGCTCAACCAACTGTTAGCCACTCAACAAAGTGAGAGCGTAAACGGTAGTCACTAGACTGAGTTCCCACGCAGGTTCATTTGTAACAACACAAACGGCCGGATTGTATATTGCAGTCCGGCCGTTTTTTTGTACCATTCGCTAGCTGTCAGTTATTAGCCGTCAGCTTTCAGCACTCAATCAACCCGCGGCGTATGCTATTTACAACCCCATCGTCTTATGAACAACACCCCTATAAAAGATCACTTTTTGCTTGACCCGGAATTTGCGTTCCTCAACCATGGTTCGTTTGGGGCAACCCCACGGCCGGTTTTTGAAACCTATCAGGCGTTTCAGCTAGAGCTTGAACACCAACCCGTTCACTTTATCCAAAAACGACTGCCGGGATTGTTGGCTGAAAGCCGTCACGCTTTAGGCGATTATTTGGGCATTAGCGGAGATGATCTCATTTACACCCCTAACCCCACAGCCGGGGTCAATATGGTTGTTAAATCACTGGGTCTTGGGCCTGGTGATGAAGTGCTCACCACCGATATCGAGTACGGAGCCTGTGACAACTGCCTAGACTTTTACGCAGGCAAAAAAGAGTATAGCGTGGTGCGTCAAGCGGTGACGCTCCCAGCACAATCGGCCGAAAGCTTGTTTGATGAGATTTGGTCAGGCGTTACCCCTAACACCAAAGCGATTTTTATCAGCCACATTACATCTGCAACAGCGATGCGCCTACCGGCCGAAGAGCTGTGCCGCAAAGCACGCGAAGCAGGGATCATGACCATTATCGATGGGGCCCATGCTCCGGCACACATCGAGCTTAACCTCAGCAGCTTTGACCCTGATTATTACATCGGTGCCTGTCACAAATGGTTATGTGCGCCAAAAGGAACGGCGTTTTTATATGCTCGGCCAAATCAACAGCCAATGCTTGAACCCTTGGTTGTTGGATGGGGATATGGTCCGACACCAAATCCAGATTTTGGCTCACAATTTTTAAATTATGGAACTTGGTTAGGCACACGGGATTTGGCCGCCTATTACACTGTTCCGGCCGCCATCGCATTCCAAAAAGAGCACAATTGGGACAGCGTGCGTCACGGCTGCACAGAGCTATTAAACGATACGCTTGCACGAATCAATACGCTCACCGGCATGGATAGCATGTATCCAGCTGTGGCTCCGCCAAATCAATTAGGCATCGCCAAAATGCGGCCGGGAACCGATCCATCTGCGCTTAAAGATTTCTTGTTTGAGCGTAAAATCGAAATCCCCACGACAACCCATCAAGCCGACACATTTGTGCGTTTGTCGGTGCAGGGGTACAACGAGCAGGAAGATTACGATCGGCTATTAACTGCACTTGAAGCCTGGCAACAAAGCTAAACCCTTGCATGAATGATCAGCCATCCGCATAATTGTTCGATGGCTGATCACTCGACTTCAAACAACACGCAAACCGCGACAATCGGCCGCATTTGGTATGGGGTTTTAGCGTTTCTACTGTTGGGTTTACTTATGTCCCCTTGGGCAGATGGGATGACACCTGCAACCAATCCACTGCGTTTTTTGAGCAAGCTCCCATTTCCGGCCGGAAACGTTCTTTTCGCCTGCTACCTTATCATCATCTACCTAAATCTACGCCAGTGCATCTATGCTGAAAAAGATGAGCAGCAGACTTGGTATCGATTTTTTCTTTCACTGGGGGCGATGGGGGCAATCCTAAAGATCGCTGATTTGGCTGTTCTAGAGTTGACATGGATTACTGTAATCGTGTGGATTCTGCTCTGTCTGGCGACGATGCTGGAGCTCCGCTTTTTAAAGACGTATTAGTCGGCCGTAGTCTCACTCAGCTGAAATAGGATAGATTGATTCAAGCTCCATAATCGGCCGGACAATCAGATCATGGGCATAGCGCCCCATTTCCTCGGCCGGAATCGGCATTCCATTTTCTACCCACCAACGCTGTAAATTCATCATCGAGCCTAAAAAGTGCGCTTCCAAAATTTTCTGTGGAATATATGACGGGATAAAAACGGCCCGGCCCACCTTTCGGCCGAATTCTGCCAGCGGTGCCAAATAATCTTCAAAATTTGGTGCTCGATATAGAACCCGAAACAGATCGACATTTTTCTCGATAAACTGAAACATGGTGATCACGTTTCGCTCGGTCATCTCTAAAGAATCGGGTGGCAAAAGAACCTGCTTTACCTCGGCCGCAAACGCCTGCAAAGCATCCTCTAGCAATTCACGCGTATCTTTATAGTGG
>JBGCDP010000300.1:0-15331 GCA_045105475.1 Anaerolineae bacterium | reverse complement strand
TACAGCTCACGCACTTTAGCTTCGTCCCAGCCATCTTCTAGTTGCACATAGATGGTGCTTAAAATGCCGCGCGGAATCGCCATTAAGTGGGGTGAAAAAATCAGTTGAGGGGTTCCGTACCCGTTGCTCCAGCCTGTGATCTTCTCGCTCATTTCAGCCCAGTGTCTGTGTGACTGCCCAATCGCGTAAGGGGTCATGTTATCTTGGACTTCGACATGGTTGTAGAGTAGCTTGGCTTTCCGGCCGCCGCCCGATACGCCTGTCTTTGAATCTGCGATAATGTGCGAGTCAGCTTTGACTCCGCCCGCTGTAATAATCGGCTGTAGTGGGATGAGTACGCTCGTGGGGTAACAGCCTGGGCACGCGACGATGTCTGCCTCTTTGACAGCTTCCCGAGCGTGTTCAGTTAAGCCGTAGACCGCCTCAGCTAACCATTCAGGTTTAGGGTGCTCAACTTTGTACCATTCTTCATAGGTCTCTAAATCTTTTAGCCTGAAATCAGCGCTCAAGTCAATCACTCGACAGCCGGCTGCCCGGGCACGGACGGCCGTGGCTGCGCTGGCTGCGTGGGGCAGGCATAAAAAAACCGCATCTACCTGATCAAGTGGAGCATCCTCACTTTTGATCAAAGGCCAATGCGGTCCTTGAGCGTAAATCTCATCGAGCGTGAGCCCGGCCGAACTTTGGGATGTACAAAAGACAACCTCAACGTGATCATGTTTTTGTAACAGATCAACCAGTTCAAATCCGGCATAACCGGTCGCACCAAAAATTCCAACTTTTACCATAATATTTTTACCCAGAAACAAAAAAAGCCAGACCCGTTTAGGTCTGGCTTTTGAAATTGCGTTTATTCGATGTGTTATATCAAATTTTAGACAGCAACAATACCCAGACCTTTTGGCTGGCTAGGACGTCGAAGACGGCGAGGTGTTGCAACTAAGTTAAACATAACGAGCGGAAATATAGCAGAAAGTGAAATCGGTGCAATAGGCAGTTTGAAATCCTTAAAAACAAAAAGGCGGAAGCTATTTTTATGCTACCGCCTTCTGTGTAGGTATAAGTGTTGTTATTGTGTCGCTATTTAACTTTAAGCTTACTCTTTTGGAGGCTGCTTTTCAGTAACTGTCATTGAATCAGAAAGCTTTCCTAATTCTTGGCTGAGCCAACGTAGCCCTTGAGCCACCCCTTTTTTCATCGACTGGGCAGCTTCTGTTGAGTCAACCTTGTTAACTGTGTCGCCAACTTTTTGGCCTGCTTTTGAATCCTTGGCGTCACTAAAAATATTGCTTACTTCTTCTGAGAATTTTTTGACACCTTCACGTACCTGCGCCTCAACCTTTTTAACTTCTTCGCTATTCCACGCGGTTTTGATCGTGTCGGCAAATTGTTTGCCAAGGTTTTTCAGTTCTTCTTCAATATTGACTTTTTCACCAGTTGATTTCTGCTCTTTTTCGGCATCTATCACGTCTTCAATTTCAATTTTAATTGTTTCTTTTTCTTTCATAATTCCCTTTACCTTTTTTGTTATTTGAGAGCGCTTTGTCTTAGATCGCTCTTCATGTTTTTATTGGTCACACGTACCCTTTACCATTGAGTCTTTTTATAAAAACAAAAAGGGTGGTGGGGGTTTAGTCCACCACCCCGTTTGTCCAGCTACGATGAATCAGATCGCAGCTGATGGTAAAGGTTAATCTCACAAGACAATACGCACTCTTTTGCAAGGGGTTGCGGAATTTAAAAACGATCCGTTGACATGGGCCAGCCGTTTCGCTACAATTCCGTTCGCTTTTCAAAAAGGGGCGTTTGGTGAAGTAGCTCAGCTGGTTAGAGCACAGAACTCATAATTCTGGGGTCGGTGGTTCAAGTCCACTCTTCACCACCAAAATAACAAAAAAAAGGTCACTGGCTCTTAGAAGAGCCAGTGACCTTTTTTTTGTTTATTCGACCACCTAAAGATTGGCCGAGTAAGCGAAACGACAGGCTCCCAATCATTAGCAATTGAAACTCAGAGGCCGGTCGATTCACATAAAGCCTGCATATCCCCTCGGCTTTTGATAATCGGCAAAACCCACTCCGGTAAACCAACCATCCTCACCAAACCCATCTAGCAAAAAGCCATCATCTCTTCAAGATCGCAGTAGCTCAGCTAAGGCCGTAGATACCAATTTTCTAAAAGCTGCTTGATTAAGCCTTTTGACATTTATTGGTTAAACCGGTGACATTCGTTACTAATCCTGATTTCTTTGCTGATGCAAAATTGAAAGATGTAAATTAATAATCAGAGATACATTGTTAAAAGAGCATTGTCTACCAATGGTGGTAGCTGCACTCGCACAGATTAATTGGTTTACCCCAGCTGAAAGGCTAAGAATAATTGTTTCCACAGCAAAAGTTTTCTATAGATCATCAGTTGACCGATAGAGGACTATCAGGAAATCGATCATGTTTAAAAAAATATTAGTCCCATTAGACGGCAGTTTTCACGCTGAACATGCTTTAGCCCTAGTTAAAAAACTGTTTTCAAGCCAATCATGTGAGCTTGTATTGGTTGAAGCAAATGACAGCCTTAGCACTGCACACTCAGTTCATGGTGAGGGGATGTATAGCGCCAGATCTGTTACTCCTGAATATAACGCTGAGCGGAGTAATAAATTTCTGAATGAAGCAGCTGAATCTGCAAATAAATGGGCAGACAGAGTGCATGTGTTCAGTTTGCCGGGGGCTGTAGATCAAGTCATTATTGAAGTTGCGGAAAAGGAGAAAGTCGACCTGATTGTGATGGTAACTCATGGATATGCAGGGCTTAAGAGGCTTTTATTAGGGAGTGTAACAGAAAAAGTCATTCGGCTAGCACCCTGTCCCGTTCTTGCAATTCGTGACGACCACATACCTAAACACTTTCTTATTGCAGTTGATGGAACCCCATTTTCTGAAACGATTCTTAACCCAGCATATCTATTGGCAAGATTAATTAAGGCTGATATTACGTTTGCTCGTATTCATATTGCTTCGGATGATATTAACATGCAAGACTTAGCAGCATTAAGGATGTTTGATCCAGAATTGGCGCACGCTGTAATGCAAGGCCATAACAATCGAACAGAGTCTTACTTGAAAGATCTGGCAAACCGCTATACAAAGAAATCCTATCAAATTCGTGTTGATTATGATATCGAATCTGGCCCTCCGGCCGCTCGCTTAGCCAAGATGGCCAAACGTAATGGGTGCGACTTAATCGCGATGGCAACACACGGCCGGAATGGGATTAAACGTTTTTTGGAAGGCAGTATTACTGAGGATGTCATGCACAGGGCAGAAACTGCAATGCTAGTTATCCATCCAGACATTGAAGCAGATGAATAGTGCCCAAGCATCACTACAAAATTGCTTTGCTTAAGCTATCCAGTCGAGTTACACATTTTTCTGATTGATGATTTTGGCTAACTTTTTTTCGAGTGCGGTTTTGAAAATCTTCGAGTGGCGACTAACCTAAGCTAAGACTTTATGATACTCGACTTTAGCCCGCAAAAGCCCCGATGCTTAAGCATCGGGGCTGAGACTTATCTTTGACAGGATGAGATGGATTTAGCGAGGCAAATTGAGCCCTCTACCCTAGATTAGCAAGAGCTTTTTTGTAAATTCAATCAATTAGGGTGAAGAACCAGCATGGCAGCTTTCGTCTCATGCATAACACCTTCCGTGACGCTTCTGCTCCATAGTCGATCTATTCCTTTCCGGCCGTGGGTTGCCATCGCTATCAGATCACAGCTATGTTGGTCAGCCACCTTTGGAAGCTGAATAGCAGGTTTACCATACCCAATATCAATATTGATTTTGACCCCTTTTACCTTTCCGATATAGCGCTGATAAATACTATCTAAGTAATGTTCAGTTTCCGTATTGTGTGCCGCTAAAAGCGTCTGTGCTAATTCCCTATTTGTCTTGCTTAATTCAGCAACCTGCTTCATGTCCAAATCATTAGTA
This sequence comes from Anaerolineae bacterium, assembly GCA_045105475.1. Classification (GTDB taxonomy): domain Bacteria; phylum Chloroflexota; class Anaerolineae; order Promineifilales; family Promineifilaceae; genus WTJY01. The sequence goes on along the minus strand of JBGCDP010000300.1, from coordinate 11,344 downwards.
TCCTCATCAATATGGACCAAGGTTACATCAGCATTTATTAATTCAGCCAAGGCAAAGGCCGGATCAAGGATCGTTTCAGAAAATGGGGTTCCATCGAGTGCGATTAGCATGTGGTTGGGGATATTCCCGTCTTGAGTGACCAAAACTGGGCACGGAGCTTCTCGAATAATCTTTTCAGTCACACTCCCGACAAGTAGTCTTTCAAATGCACCGTACCCATGGGTAAACATGACGATCAAATCAACTTGTTCTTGTTTTGCTGTGAGAATAATCGTGTTTTCTGGCTTGCCGATCATCGTTATTTCTTCAACATCTTTTGCCCAGGAACGAGTAATTTCTGCCGTTTTACCAATGTACTTATCTATTTGTTCCTTTCTATGTTCAGGGACGCTAAGGGTATTTCTATGGGGAATACCCAAATAGAATGTGGCATCAGCCGTTGATTCTAATAAGACTACCTTTATATTTTTTTCAGTTAGGGCAAATAGTTTCTCAGCTAATTCAAGTGCTTGCTCAGAAAGCAGAGTTCCATCAAGAGGGATTAAAATTTTTGTGAACATAACTTACCTCATTTCTTCTTTTGGGAGTGAATGCAGACATATTAGAGGCTAGGCTAGTTACTGAAACTGCCTAGCCTTTTTTTCTAGCCATTAATCAACTTCAATTGAATCGGGATGCAGGATAAACATCGCCGTTTCTGTATGATGCATTACCTCTTCGGTAACTGATTTATTCCAAAGACGGTCTAGACCTTTCCGGCCGTGTGTCGCCATTGCAATCAGATCACATTCATTTCGTTCGGCCATCTTTGGCAGACGAGTCCCTACAGGGCCATAATCGACATCATAATCAAGTTTTATCTTGAGTTCGCTCGCTTCACTTTCAAAGCCCTTTAATAGATTGTTCAAATATGAATTAGACCGATTGTTATCGGTATATAACAGTGAATCGGCTAACCCTTCATCAATCTTCCGTATTTCATCTACTTCACGGAGGTCAATATCTTCAGCTGGGACATCAACACGGCCAAGCGTTATGTCTGCTTTGATTAATTTTGCTAAAGCAAAAGCAGGGTCAAGTATAGTCTCCGAAAACGGCGTGCCATCTAACGCAATAAGCATATGTTTTGGCAGATGCCCATCTCGAACCGCAAGTACAGGGCAAGGCGCATCTCGAATAACTAGTTCTGTCACACTGCCGAATAGCAGTCTGGCAAGACCTGTATGTCCGTGCGTTACCATAACGATCAGATCAACATCTTCCTTGATCGCCACTTCAACAATCGCTTCATCTGGTTTACCCAGCATGCTGTAACCCCGAACGTTGGGTGCCCATGTTCGGGTGACTTTGGTCACTGTATCTACATATTGATCAACCTTTGTTTTCTTGTATTCAGGAATAATTTGAACATAACCATCTACGCTGGAGCCGTAAAGAGGATATGCAAGAATTGGATCACCAGTTGCTTCAAGTAAGATCAGCTCAATATCATTAGCTGGCATTATTCTTCCAACCAATCCAAGAGCCTGTTCGGCCCTCATACTTCCATCGAGAGGAACTAAAATTTTCTTAAACATGATTTATCTCCAAGGGCTGGCCGGCTGCGTATAGATAGTTTCTAAAGAGGCAGCTGGCCAATTGATTTCAAAGCTTTTACTGGTGCTTTGTTTCAGTTCTTTAAAATAAGCTCTAAGCTTCTTCAACCGTTGGTTCGACCAAAACTGGACAACCTGCATGTTTCAACGTTTCCGTTGTTACACTGCCCATAACTAAGCGGCGGAAACCGGTGTAACCATGTGATGTCATCACAATGAGGTCGATCTCGTTTGCGGCCGCATATTGTGCAATCGCCTTTCCTACTTTGTCATTTGCTTCAACCGTATCGGTTTCGGTAACTAACTTAGACTCAGCAAACTTTGCTTGAATCGTTTCTAAGTAAGCAATGGCTCGTTTCTTTGCATCCTCTGCTGTTACCACCAAGTGATAGGTATCAAATGGAGAACGGGGATCCGCTAGTGCTTGTTCACGTGCATAAACTCGTAGAAAATGCAGTTCAGCTTCAAAATGCGTTGCGAGGTTTTTTGCGCGATCAATCGCTTTTTCTGCTAGTGCAGATCCATCTACGGGAACTAAAATTCTCTTAAACATGTTCCTTCTCCTGTTCTGAAAACTCTGTAAAAAGTTATTAATTAGGATTTGTAAAACTACTGAGTTCTACAATTGAATTGTGCTATGGCTCGTTTAAGAGGGTTAGTAACAGATGTCACGAATAGAATTTGAGTGTGTCACGGGCTCCTCGTGGTTGGGGTTGGTTAATTGGGTCTATCAGTCAGCTTGAATATGTTTAGATGAAAACTTGGGGTGTGAGGAGTCGACCGTAACGCTCCAAACAAAGTTGGTAAAAAGGATGAGCCGAGCACCGTCTCCCCCTTATTACCGCTCGAGCAAGAGTAAAGTAGCAAAATGCATTCCGAATTAATCAATAAATGATGGTGTCATGCTTTTCATATGGCATTTGTCACTATCGGCCGTAATCGATTCAGCCTATGCTATAGACAACTTAACGCAACACACCAAGACATTTGGTAAAAACAGATGCTCGATAGCGCATCAACAGATAGAGAACTAGCCGTTGGGAGTTGGGGCGTTGAGGCAGCTAACATAAGAGTTAGCTAACGAAAAGAAAGTCGTTGTTAAAGGGTGAGTGTAACAATGACAGCTGATCAAACATCGAATGGGTAGAAGGTCAAGGTGTCGTCTGGATCAGATTTATTAGACCAAAGCTTACTGTGAGGCATCGCAACTGTTGAGGATCTCCGGATCATTAGCGGGGTGTAAGGTAGGATCGAGGAATTCACTCCATCAATCGAGAGGACCTTGAGTTTTGCGAAGAATGAAATATAGCAAGATTGTCGAATTTAAAATCGACCAAGCACCACTCTTAAATGTGGGAACTCATGAAGCATCGAATCAAGGTCCCGAACAAATAAATAAAGTTACCTAATAGGGTTATCAAACGGTAACCCTATTTTTTTTGCCTGTTTTCGTTGAAATCATCAATGAGATTCTCCATGGCTTTTAACAATGCAGTCCCAACTAAAAATTTATGTGACGCATTTAGCCAGACTCATTGATCATTGTCACTTATCTGTAAATTTCTGAAAGTCTACACTGAGGGTAGTTCAATTTAATCTTGTCAAAATAGTTATGTTCGGCAAGGTCTTTTTTGCAGGAGGTAAAGATGCAACATCTTCTTGAAACGAGAAACCAATTTAGAAATAGCAAGCCGATCAAGCTTCATGCTGTTGCTTGGGCTATTGGGCTTACCGTCTTCTGGCCAATCATCAATCTGATCATTTTCTTTGCCAGATTCGGCCGCATGACGTGGCAGTTAATTGCGGAGAGTATTACCTTCGCCCCGTTAGGGCTGCTTTCCGCATTAGTCCTTTTCGCATTTTTGAATAATGCAAAATCAAAGGGGCACGTTTTTAGCGTAGGGGGTGGCTACATTTTATTTATGCCGATTGCCTTTATTGCAGCATTGGCGAGTGGATTGGTTTTACCACCGCTGGTTGGCCCTGCAATTTACGGAATCATCCCTTTGACGATCGGTATGACGGCCGGATTTTATTTTGGGAAACTGTTTGATTAAGCTCATTTTGAATTTAAGCTGAGATCTGCTCAGGATCCCTTTCCAAGGGCTGAAATAGGGAGGGGGTGAGTTTGTCAAGCAGGTAATCGCCATATGTTAATGGAACTATTGACCCCTTTTAATGGTATTAATAACGAGCGAACAAACTACGGTTTGTTTGCTCTGTTGATGTTCTCAGCCGCCTTGTTATTGATTGCTCCATTCTTTATGCCTGTAGATTATTCCTGGGTATCACAAACAACGAGTGAGTCAGCTGCTCAAGGTGTACCTAATGCTTGGATTGCTAGACTTGGCTTCATCACGTTTGGCTTTTCAGTAATCAGTCTCGCAATCCATAAGCGATCTGCTTGGGCAATTTCGGCCGTGTGGTTGCACATTATATTCGGCGTTTTAATGACAGCTACAGCCGCCTTCTCACATCATCATTGGGACCCAAGCATGCCGCTTGACCCAATCGAAGACGCCTTGCATTCAATAACTGCAACTGTGATGGGATTTGCATTCTCCTTTGGTATTTTGGCTCTGCTCCTACAGAAACTTTGGCAAAAAGAAACCGATTATATATTTGATATTGTTGCGATCTCAGTTGCAACATTTATCCCGTTGGGAATGCTGTTTTGGCCAAATTATGCCGGCATAGCCCAACGGTTCATGTTTTTAGTTGCCTATGCTTGGTATGGCCGTGAAGCTCTTAACGATCACACGTGCGATGATCGATAATTCAACCGTCTCTTTTGATTAATGAGAAGAGCTAATGACATCTGAATTTTGAATAAATGACATCTGTTACTGATCTCCTTCTACCCTTTCAGGCAAGATTATGGCAAGTAAATAACTAAACGAGTTTGCGATTATTTAAACAAAAACAGCAAACCAAAAGGAAAACGAAATGAGTAAACAACATCCTGAAAATTATGAACATTTAAAAATGTTGATGGGTAAATTGAGTGCAGAAATTCCAAGGCAAATGGCTGCTTTTGGTAAGTTGCATAAAACAGCTATTGCTGATGGGGCATTAACCCCAAAAATCAAAGAATTGATCGCTTTGGGTATCGCAATCACTGTTCGGTGTGATGGATGTATCGCTTTTCATGTGCACGATGCAATTCTAGCTGGAGCGACTCGTGCTGAGATGATGGAGACAATCGGCGTTGCCGTTTTGATGGGTGGCGGCCCGGCCGTCATGTATGGGTGTGAGGCCTTGGAAGCGCTAGAGCAGTTTGAAGCGATTCCGGCATAGAGATAGCTGATCAACGGTTTTAGAACTAGAACCGCGCAGAGGCTGTCGAAAGGCAGCCTCTTTTGTTTGCACAGGAAATTAATATCATGAATTCATCAAACACAATTGACCAAAACACACTCGACCATCGATTACCTATCTCGAACCGCCCTTTGTGGAATTATGCGACAGACGACAGGATCAAAATCTCGTTTGTGGTAATCACCTTTGTCGCAATGGTGGTGGGCCTTGTTGCTGAATGGCAGCAGGCTGATCTGGTTGCAAATAGTGCTTATTTCGTCGCGTATATCACGGGTGGCTTTTTTGGCCTGATTAATGTGATCAAGGCCACCAAAGAGCGGGTTATTGATATTGATTTATTGATGATTTTGGCCGCTTTAGGGGCTGCTTTTGTCGGCGAGCCGTTTGAAGGGGTTATGCTTCTTTTTCTATTTTCGCTTTCTAACCGTTTGCAAGAGTTCGCTTTCGGCCGAACGCGAAGAGCCATTGAGGCTCTGATAAAACTTCGGCCGACGGAAGCCTTGGTGAAGATGGGTGACACGCTGACTTTGGTTCCAATTGAAGAAGTTCAGGTCAACGATCATATTGTGGTGAAGCCGGGTGAACGCCTTCCGCTAGACGGAAAGGTTGCTAGCGGCAGATCGAATGTTGATCAATCGACCATTACGGGCGAGTCGATGCCGGTGGGCAAGAACGTCGATGATGATGTATTTGCCGGAACGATGAACATTAATGGAAGTTTGGAAATTCGTGTCACAAAAATGGCGCAAGACTCCACTTTGGCCCGTTTGATTCAATTGGTCGAGGAAGCCCAGAGCGAAAAATCGGAGACACAGCGTTTTATCGACAGGGCTGAGCAATATTATGCGGTTGGGGTTATTTTGCTCACTATTGCTGTGACGCTTATCCCGATCTTGTTCATGCAAGAAGCTTTTTACCCGGCATTTTACCGGGCGATGACGGTCATGGTTGCCGCTTCTCCGTGTGCCATTGTGATTAGTACACCCGCAACCGTATTGTCTGCTATTGGGAGCGGTGCTCGTCAAGGTGTTTTGTTTAAAGGTGGGGCGCATCTTGAAGATATGGCGAAAATCAAAGTGATCGCTTTTGATAAGACAGGGACGTTAACTAAAGGAGAACCACAAGTAACAGATGTTATCCCATGGGGGGATAAAATCGACGAGTCTGGGTTATTGTCATTGGCGGCCGCGGTTGAATTGAAATCTGAACATCCTTTGGCCCAAACAACGGTGAAAGCGGCTCGTGAGCGACATTTAAGCTGGCCAGAAGCACATGACTTTGAGGCGATTTCAGGTCAGGGTGTATCGGCTCGCGTTGCTGATCGGCTGATTTATATCGGTAATCGCCGACTTTTTTCACGTTTTGCAATGGGTGATTTAGACAGGATAGATGTCGAATTAGACAAACTGCGTAATCAAGGCAAAACGAGTGTGATTGTTGGTGAAGTTGATAGGGATGGGACGGGGCAAGTTCTAGGGCTGTTGGCTTATGCAGATGTGATCCGGCCGGATGCTGTTCACTTGATGCGCTCACTTAAAAATAGAGGGATTGAACATTTGGTGATGCTGACGGGGGATCATGAAATTGTTGCCAAACAAATCGCCAAAATGGTTGGACTAGATGATGTGCAGGCTGACCTTTTGCCTGAAGATAAAGTGTCTGCCATTAAGCGGGTCAAAGCGCAGTATGGACCGGTTGCTATGATCGGGGATGGGGTCAATGATGCACCCGCTTTGGCTACGGCCGATATCGGCATTGCGATGGGTGCAGCCGGATCTGACGTCGCCTTAGAAACGGCCGATATTGTTCTGATGTCTGATGATCTACAAAATCTCCCCTATATCATCGACCTCAGTCAAAAAACCCAGCGCGTTTTGCGTCAAAACCTTGGATTTGCCCTCGTGATGATCCTGATCATGCTAGGCGCTATCTTTATCTCAGATTTGGCTTTGCCATTTGCCGTTTTGGGGCATGAAGGAGGGACAGTTTTAGTTGCTCTAAATGGTTTGCGTTTGTTGCGCTATCGTCGAGAAGCCTAAGCGGTGCATGACAACCCTAAATGACAAAGGTGACATGTGTTACTAACCGTTAAGCTTCGTTATTGTCACAATATGTTTATTAGTTAGCGGCATTTTGAGCCATGGAATAGACAAGAAAAATCGCTATTTCAAACGATTTTTAAGAGGAGGAATATTATGTTCAAGAAAATTTTGGTCCCATTGAATGGTAGCCTGCATGCTGAGCAAGCACTTGAGTTGGTTAAAAAGCTTTGGCCAAAAAACGAGTTTGAACTGGTGCTGCTAGAAGCAACCGGCAATCCAAATCTAGTCTATTCTGTCTATGGATTTGGCACGACTTCGTATGTTCAAGTTAGCCCTGGGTGTTTAATAAAAAATTCTGATTATATTAAAAATATCACTGAAAAGACTGAGCATTGGGCTCCACAGGTTGAGGGGTTTGTGAAGTTTGACACAGCAGAAAGAGCGATTATAGACGTTGCTGTTCATGAGGATGTTGATCTTATTGTGATGGTGACCCATGACTACAAAGGGTTTGAAAGGCTGCTGTTCAAAAGCGTAACAGAGCAAGTGATTCGAGATGCTCCATGTCCGGTTTTAGCGATACGCGATGGGCATATACCAAAGCATATGTTGATCGCAGTTGATGGGACACCTTTTTCAGAAACGATTCTTGAACCTGCTTTTGAATTGGCAAAATTAATAAAGGCTGACATTACATTGGCTCGGGTCGACCGGGTAAGGAATCCGCTTCGTGATCGGGATGTGGCTGAAATCAAACGGTTTGATCCGAATTTAGCGGATGCGGTTCTTTATAACAGTGGTCAAGAGGCGAATCTCTACTTAAAAGCTTTGTGGCGGCATTATTTAGACGAAGCTGATGAGATTAAAGTCAATCTTGATTTCGACCTTGCGAGAGGCCGGCCGGAAGATCGCTTAGCAGAGATGGCTGAACGGAATGGTTGTGATCTGATTGCGATGGCAACACACGGCCGTAAAGGTCTAGATCGTTTTTGGAATCGCAGTGTGACCGAGGATGTTATACGTCAAACTGAAACTGCGATGCTGGTTCTTCACCCGGAACCTGAGGCGGAGCTAGCATGAAAAGCAATCGTTAGGTAGAGGGAGCCTGTGTAAAAGAAATTTGGATGTTTCTTTCCTTGTTTAAAAAGATGCTGGGTAAACGCCTGAGGAAAACAAATGAGGATATTAGTTACGTATGCGACAAAACATGGAGCTACGGCCGAAATCGCTTCAACAATCGGTGAGGTGTTAAAAGAACACGACTTGTCTGTAGATGTGTTGAGGATCAAGCAGGTTGATGATTTAAGCCTATATTCGGCCGTGATTGTGGGAAGCTCAATATATTTTGGGGATTGGCGCCATGAAATGGTCAACTTCCTAAAAGACAACGAAAAGCATCTTGTCAAACGGGATGTCTGGATATTTTCAAGTGGCCCAACCGGAACAAAAGACGATTATGAATTGCTGGCTGAGTGGCGCTTCCCACTTTGGTTACGGCCGCTTTTAGAACGCATTCAGCCTCACGAAGCTGCTGTCTTTTACGGGAATCTAGATCGTGAAAAGTTGAATTTTCTCGAGAAACAGCTTGTGCGACTAAATAATACACCCTTTGGTGATTTTAGAGATTGGGTAGAGATTAAGGCTTGGGCTACCACAATCGCTAATCAATTAGAGTGAACCACCCACCGTTGAGGCAGGACTCAATGATAAGTTCACTTGTCTGAAGTTAAGCTTGGCTAAAACGTTGAAATGCTCCAGAAGATTTCACAATGACCCTGCTTTTTGTTGCATGCCAGATGGGGGATTTTAAAACCATAGAAAACGGCCGTTTTTTTGAACCAAGATTGGCTAAAACAAATAACTTTTGGAGGATTCAGAATGACTCATTTCAGTCTCAAACAATATAACAGTGGCGTCATCGATATTTGTCGCAATGGCAAGCTCACTGCGCTTTATCAAGAAGCATTAGCATTCGAAACTGAAGCGGCGCTTATTAACGCTGGTCCAACCTTGCTTATTTCGTTGGCGCATAACGCTTAAGACAATTCATGACTTTTCAAATGATGGCAGTCATTCTTATTCTTGCTGGTGCTATTGTTCTTTTTGTTAGCGAGAGGGTCCGCGTTGATGTGACCGCATTGGGTGTGGTTGTTGCTTTAATGCTGACTGGGGTGTTAACAACAAGCGAAGCCCTGGCTGGCTTTTCAAATAGTGCAGTTATAACGATTGGCGCCCTGTTTGTCATTGGTGGTGCCGTTATGCAAACCGGGTTGGCTGACCAAATCGGCCGGACAATTTTACAAATGGCAGGCAAAGGGGAAAAACGGCTACCGTTGGTGTTGATGTTAGCCGCAGCACTGATGTCGAGCTTTATGAGTGATACAGGCACAGTCGCCGTTTTACTCCCCGTCGTTATTATTCTGGCTCGTAGCGCCAAGGTGTCCGCTTCTAAGCTCCTGTTGCCAATGGCGTTTGGCTCGCTCTTGGGTGGAGCGATGACCTTAATCGGGACACCGCCTAACATCATCGTTAGTGATGTTTTGCAAGAGAACGGGTTCGATGCATTTTCCTTTTTTTCCTACACCCCGCTTGGGCTATTGCTCTTGATATTGAGCGTGATTGTGTTTTGGCTTTTTGGTCAACTCTTGCTGCCTAGTAAAAAGGAAAGTTCAAACGAGGCTTCTATCGCTGATCCGCAACAATTGATTGAGGCCTATCAACTGAAGGAGGATATGTCTCGATTGCGGGTGCGACTCAACTCCCCCTTGATTGGCCAAACCGTTGCGGAGGCCAATTTGCGTCATGACTTTGATATCGATCTACTCAAAATTATGCGGTTGCCTAAGCCACGAGCAGAGTTTCGTTTGATGGGTCAGTTACAAAACGGAGGCATTGATAAAAGTAAAGCCATTGTTGTCGAAGCGACCACACAAATCGAGTTGGATGACGTACTGGTGGTGATGGGTGATTCAAAGAAAATTATCCAGGCCGCTATTGATTATAACCTTGCTACATTGCCGCCAAAACCAAAAGATGGCAAAGCACTCATCGGCCGTGAAGTGGGGCTTGCTGAGGTTCTGATACCGCGTGAATCAAAGATTGTTGGCAAAAACGTCACAGAAGCCAACTTTTACAAATTGCATAAGCTCAACGTGCTTTCAATTATGCGCCCCAATCATGGTTTGTTTGATGATGTACGGGAAATCAAGCTGCAGTTTGGAGACATTTTGATTGTTCATGGTGCGTGGGACCATTTACTGGCGCTTAAAGCGATGCCACGTGATTACATCGTTCTGGGTCAGCCTGAGTCATTGGCTTACGTACGCCCAGGGCCTCAGGCTCTTTGGGTTGCCCTGATCTTGCTGGGCATGATTGTGACTATGATCGGCGAATGGCTCCCACTGACGCAAACCGCCTTGGTGGCTGCAGGGGCGGTTGTGTTAACGCAGTGTATCACGATGGATGATGCCTATCGTGCTATTAATTGGAAGAGCCTTGTACTGATTGCAGGAATGATCCCGATGAGTACAGCATTGACCAAAGTAGGATTAGTGGATGTGGTAGCTACCGGACTCGTTAGTTCGCTGGGTCAAGTTGGCCCAATGGCGATGCTGGCAGGGTTGTTCTTATTAACAGCCGTTTTTACCCAATTCCTCTCTAACACCGCTACCGTGGTCGTGATTGCTCCGATCGCTCTGACGGCCGCGACCAACCTCGGTGTGGAACCCCACGCCTTTATGATGGGGATCGCCATTGCTGGCTCGATGGCGTTTGCCTCACCAGTGGCATCACCGGTTAATACACTGGTTATGGGGCCGGGAAATTATGAATTCAAGGATTATATGCGAGCAGGTATCCCGCTGATTCTGCTTGCAATGGTCGTGGCAATGTTGATGCTCCCAATCTTGTTTCCATTTTAAGGTTTAAGAGAATACCGCAGAATGCTCCCTGAGTTTGCAGAAGGCAGCGTGTGCTCAAATTACAATTACACTATGGCTAGCCTTCCAATCAGCTCTTATTTATATCTACATCTACCTCCTGAGGAAATAAGCGAAGGTTTAACTTTCAAGTATTGATCGCAAAAGTGGGTACGGTCAAATCAATTATGCATCCCAATGAGAGGGAGGCAGGGTACCCACTTTGGCAATGCATTCATCACGGAAATCTATAATTCTTAATTGGATAACCCTCGACCTCAGCCTGAGAAACAGTTGAGCTGATCTGCAGTCCATCATCAACGATCCGGCCGTCCTGCATTTTGATGATCCGCTTGGCGTAAGACATCACCTGTGGATCATGGGTCGCAAATACAAACGCTGTCCCTGTTTCTTCGTTGAGCTTTTGCATGATGTCCATCGCCTGTGCACTATTGGCGGTGTCTAAATTGGC
>JBGCDP010000299.1:0-11574 GCA_045105475.1 Anaerolineae bacterium | reverse complement strand
GTGACGGCGTCAAACGTTTCAGCATCTTCGTTCTCTGTTTGCGGATACTGCAAGCCGTGTAAGCTCAAAACCCACTCTTCCTGCAAGTGTAGGCGAGTTCGTGAGGTGACTAAGATTTTGATGTCTGGTGCGGCACGAAGAAGATCAGCTACATAATCGGCCGTCTCTATCAAATGCTCGAAATTATCAAATACGAGCAATGTCTCTTTGCGGCTCAAATAGCTGAGCATTTGCTCTTCTGGAGTCCCCTCAGCATGGAAAGAAATCTTGAGCGCATCGGCTAAAGCTCCAACCAGTGGGTTAATGAGTTGATCAGAATGAGCCATTTCCACAGGAGCAAGCGACACATAGACAACGCCATCTGTGAAGTTATTTATCTGTTCGGTAGCAGCCTCTACCGCCAAACGGGTTTTACCCATCCCCCCTGCACCTAGAATCGTTAGTAATTTACAGCTTGGGTCAGCAAACCGTTCACCGATCTCTGTCAGCTCAGACTTACGGCCGAAGAATGATGTGGTTTGAACAGGCAGATTATGCTTTGGCTTTTCCGCCTCTTTTGAGATGGCTTTTGCCTCAGCCAGTGACATCTCCTCTGGGTTGCTAAATCTTGAAACAAACTCACCCCGTGCCCGACGCATGAAAACTTCTTTCGAGTCTTCTGGGATTTGCAGGTGTTGTGAAAAAAGCTCCGCCATTTCTTCCGACGGCCGACGTTCGTCCCGTTCAATCTTTTTGATCGTGATCGGGGCGCAGCCGATTTGCTTAGCCAGCACCGTGCGGGAATAGCCTAGCTGGTTGCGCCGTTTTTGAACCCACTCTCCAAAAGAAACGATTTCTGCCACTTTTTCCCTCTTTCTAGATAAATTCTGCCCATTTTGGTGGGATACAGAGGCTCTGTATCCCACTGTATCCTATTGCCGTATCCACTAACGGATACCAACTTTAAGGTGATTTCTCGTTTAATACAAACATCAACTCAGCCAACACCGAAACAAGTAACTGACAAACAAATATTAAATAGATTGATCTAAAAGGTGATCAATCAAAGGAGAAATCAAATGTTCGAAAACAAATTAGCTCAATCTGTACAACATGACTATCACCAAGCGGCCGACAACCATCGTTTAAGCAAAGCTGTTGGAAATAAGTCGAGCCAAATTACCCCTCTAAAAGTCATTGCGGTAATCACACCACTCTTCATTTTCATAGCCTCTTTTATTTAAAAACAAACCTTTCGGAGGAATCACATGTTCAATAACAATCAATTTTCAGATGATCAAAATGTAGATAAATCAGTTCCACCAATGGCATATGTTTTTTGCCTCATCATCCTCATCACCATTCCGCTTTTTATTTAACCCAAAACCAAATTCGTTTTTACAGATAACTGATAAATGGAGAAACCGATGTTTGAAAACAGGCTCGCCAATTCAATTCAGCAAGACTTCCGCCAAGCGGCCGATAACCATCGGTTAAGCAAAGATATTGGAAATGTATCCAACCGCTTCAACAGAATGAGGTTGACGATACCCGTAACGATAGGGGGAATATTATTAGCGGTTTTCCTCACTATTTAAACTAACTGATCACACGATTAAAACATCTGGCTAAAGGTTAAAAATAGTTCAGTGAAACTATCTTTATCACGATTTCGTCACTATCCGTGAATACCCTTTGAAAAGATGACTTATACCTATTAATTCATTCATCAAATAAGTAGCCACTTGGCTGAAGGAAAACCAAACTATGAAAAAATACTTTTCACTCATCAAACAGTTCAAAAAAGATTTGCGGCTTTTCTATTTAGCCACAGCGATGCAAGGGTTTATTTTCTTCGGCATTTATAGCTTGCTCTTAAACCTCTATTTATTGAGGCTGGGGTATGGCCCCAAGTTTATCGGCACTGTCAATGGAGTCGCGCCGCTGGTGCTAGCGGTCGGCAGCCTCCCTGCCGGCTTGTTAAGCCGACGCATCGGCAGCCGAAAAGGGCTAATTATCGGCTACTTTGGGATCGCTATAGGGTTTGGCCTTTTGCCCCTTTCAGGCTTCCTATTAACTGACCCGGCGATACAAGAAGCCTGGATTGTCGGCTCATATGCGCTAGCGTGGCTTTTTGCGGCACTTCTTATCGTCAATTACGGTCCATTTATTATGGAGCAGACGGCTGAAGATGAGCGGAACCATGCCTTTGCGATTCAGAGTGCGCTTTTCCCAGTTGCTGGCTTTGTGGGCAGTTTGGCAGGGGGCCTATTGCCTGGGTTTTTTGCGCAAATAGCCAATACCACGCTCGATTTCCCCTTACCTTATCGAAACGCCCTGCTGCTAGCTGCAGCGCTTTACCTTATACCGACGTTTATCATCACGAGAACGGCTGAATTAAATCGTAAAGAAACAGATTCGAACGAACAGATAAAAAGTAGAACAAAAGCTCCTATTCGGCTGATGGTAATCATCGCCTTCATTTCCCTATTGCTCGTCACCGGAGATTGGACGATTCAACTTTATTTAAACGTCTATCTTGATACTGTCTTAAAAGTGCCGACAGCTCTCATTGGTAGCCTACTGGGGGCTGGACGCTTGTTAGGCTTAACCGCGTTTCTTTCACCAATTGTCATGGGGCGATTCGGTCATAAAAAGACATTGTTGTGGGCGTCAATTGTATCCTCGCTCACCTTTTTACCTCTCATTCTAATCGGACATTGGGTTGCAGCAGGAGTAAGCTTTATGGCTCTCATTGCAGTCGCATCGATCTTGAACCCGACCTACAACCGCTTTAGCCAGAGCATTGTCGAGCCAGAATGGCGAACCACAATCGCCAGTGTGATGTCGATGTCAACTGGTATCGCCATCGCGATTACCGCATTTGAGGGCAGCATGCTTATCACTCGGTTTGGTTATCAAACGCTGTTTATTACAGGTGCATTGCTGATGTTATTGGGAGGCATCGTCTTTGGTCTGGTGTTTCGAGAGAAAGAACAACCACTTAAAGGGATGGTAACTGCCGCGACCGATTAACCCATATTGCATTCTCAATCATCCAACTAGCCTGAGATAAGGGGGTCACGCAATAAAACATTGTGACCCAGTTTAAGTTCGCCAATTTTTAACTTTTATCAAATTCAAAACATTGAAATCTAGGAGAAACAACCATGTCAAAATATTTATTTACCTTTAACTACAGTGCAGATGCTAGCAAAGGGCTATTAAAAGAAGGCGGTACTCGTCGAGAAAAGGCAGGCCGCCAAGCGGTAGAGGCGATGGGGGGCACGCTCGAGGCATTCTATTTTTCGGTTGGACCGCATGATGGATATTTCATTTGCAATGGTCCAGATGAGAAATGGGCGGCTCATGGGTTAACTTTATTACGCTCAAATGGATTTACCGCTACGGCTGTCCAATTGTTATCCGCTAGCGATATGGATGAGGCGATTAAAGACACCGTCGATTACACGCCACCCCAAGGCTAGTTGAAACCGCTTGGAGCATGACAGAAATTATCTTTCTAGATGCTCCAAGCCAACTGGCTTACAACTCGACTCCAGCCGCTTGTACTTCTTCAGGTGACGTTTTATACCGGCCGTGGTCCCGTGCAAACCCAACAATATCGATGCGTGACAAAATAATAACAGAAGCGACCAACCCCACAGTTGCCATAGCAAACGTCGCGCCGTATGCTATTTCGGCCGACAGCCCCACGCCTAAAAAGACATCGCGCAGAACACTGCCTAGAAAATTGCCTAATCCTTTAAAGATTAAAATAGAAATGGTCCACAGCCCTAAATAAGCACCTGATTCTTTGTCTGAAGACATTACTGCCATCAGACTCAGACCACCAAACGTATAGATCCCAAACCCTGCACCAAACACGAGGAGCGCGATGATAACAAGTTGTGCGCCTCCAATAAAGCTGTCTGCAGCTAGAATGCCCATCCCTAAAGCCATGATGAGCAGCCCCCAACCGGCGATCCCTTTTTGCTCTTCTGGTGCACGCTTTCGCCAATAGGCAGCCCCACCAATCAGCGTAATTACTGTTGCGGTTTGCCAATAGCTGTTATAGCGCGTTGTTTGCTGCATCGATACTTCGAGCACATCAGCCCCAAACGGCTCTAAAATCACATCCTGCATCCAAGCCGCTAAGGTTCCAGTTGATAAGAATAGGAAAAAGAGTCGAGTGCGTCGGTCTGCCCAGATTTTTTTAAGTGTTGGGGTAAATCGAATGCGTTCTTTAGCTTGCAAATAAAGATCTTTCTCGGCCGGAGGAATACTCTGATTCTCAATGCCCCAGATACCCACACACCAGAAGAAACCGCCGATCAGCATAGTGACGATTACCATCTGTCGAAAAATTGCAGGATCGTATTCTTCCATCCAATAGCTAAAGCTAATACCTGAAATCGCAAAGAAGATAATCAGAACGGTTTCAGCAACGCTAATTGCAAACCCCTGATTTACTTTGGGAGCAGAGTCACGAACCAAGGCCAGAAATGGGCTTCCTGAAAGCAAAGTCCCGACCCCATAAAAAGCGAAGCAGATTATCGCATAGACCCAGCCTAGAACATCGGTTGTTTGCCCTTCAAGTCGCTGAAGGCTCAAAACGAGAAAGGGCAGTGACATGACCATCATGCCACGGCCGAACCAGATATAACTGGTGCGATAAAAACCAAATAGTTTTGTTGTGTCTGAGCGATGTCCGGCCCATAAACTTAATGGTGACAAAAAGTAACGGAGTGCAATAAGCATACCGATGGGCCAAGCAGGCATGCCAAAGTTTGAAATCATCACCCGATTCCAGATGCTGGTTACAAGAATATCTCCCATCGCTGAACCGATCTGGAAGCTGGACAGGCGCAACATACGGGGCCAACTAAATTCGGCCGCTTCTGGAGTCCCTGTTTGATGGCGTTTGCCTGTCTTTGACATAGTGGCGAATCATACCAAATCTGTTTTCGAGAATGATAGAAAATTGCATAGATTTGCTTAGGATTCTTCCAAGATCATTGCCAGATCGACCCATTGTGCCTGAAATTAAACGTCTTGTTTATCCTTAAGGCTTAAGCAGGTGTGCGCGGAATTTTTAATTTGAAAGTTGCTCCATTACCAAACTTACTTTCGGCTAAGATCTCCCCACCCATCAAATAGCAAAGGCGTTTTGTAATAGCTAATCCCAAGCCGGCCCCATCATACTTTCTTGATGTTGTATCTTCCGCTTGTGAAAAGTGATCAAACACATGCGGCAAGAATTCTGGCCGAATACCGATTCCAGTGTCAGAAAGTTCAAAATTAATTAAGTCATCATCAGCAGATATCTTTAGAGCGACATCACCATTTATTGTGAATTTAGCCGCGTTGCTTATTAGATTCAACAACATTTGGTGTAGCCGAAGCTCATCACACTCAAAATAATCTGGCAAATCTACAGCTGTAATAATGAACTGATTGTTATTGAGAGACATTTGTAGTTCAGCATAAGCTTCAATCTTAACAACCAACTGATCAAAATATACACGGTCATAGTGCAGTTCAAGAAGCTCTGATTCGATCTTTGAAATATCTAGCATCGACTCAATTAATATTAAAAGCTGTTGCCCCGATGAGTTAATAGATTGAATATCAGCAACAACGGTTGAATCAGCTTCAGAGGGATCTTCCATAATCATTTCACTGTAGCCGATGATTACATTGAGTGGTGTCCGAAGTTCATGACTCATCCTCGCCAAAAACCTATCCTTTGCTTTATTTGCTTCAGTAAGTTCAAGTGTCCGGAGTGCAACTTGATCTTCTAAGTTTGCTTTACTCAAGCTTAAGTCAGCTGCATTTTGCAGCAATTCCATGCGTTGGGCGGCTAAAGTCGTATCGGCTTTTCTAACGATGAAAAAGAGGAATACATATAAAATAGCTAAAATGCCGACGACCCCAGTGATGATTATTTGCTGCGTCCTCTGAAGCCGATCGATCAAAGGGGTGACATCGTCATAAACTTCAAAAACCCCCACAATCGACCCTTGCGCATAAATAGGAACATAACTAGATATGACATCACGGTCTTCGATCATTTCTTCAAAAGCACTAAATGTATCTCTGTGTGTTAATTCACTCGTGGTAATACCTGAGAGCGCATTTAAAAAACCTTTGTTTTGACTTTTATCAACCCCAACTTGAGAAATGTCTGTTGAAAAAACTGTCATACCCGTTGGATCATATACTTTGACCTTCACAACCGATAGACCTTCCATTTGCGAAACGACCAGCTGGTAGAGCCCTTTTTGATCAGGATGGGATGCTAGTTGTTCTGGAGTAAGCGAGCTTGAATTTTGTATAAATGTAGCAAATTGTGGCCACATTGAATTGGAGAAAAGTTGTGTTAATGCTTCATTTTTGCTTTCTGCATTTTGAATGAGGTTATTTAAAGCGGTTTGTCTATAAAAAAACAGAAGGATGATTGCAACAAATACAAACGCAATGACACTCGTAATCGAAAAGTATCTGAGTAGTTTCATAATTATCTTTACTAATGACTATACCTTAGGGGCAACGGGTTCCGAAACAAAAAAATGGGATGATTGGCATGTCATAGTCAGTAAAATTAGTGACGATTTCAGCTACTTATCTGCGCACCCGTTCATGCAATAAATCTTGACTTTAAAACGACCATCTTTATAATGACCGCATAACTTAAAGTGAGCACAGCTCACACCAAAGCATTGATCGGGACGAGTAACCGGCCGACACCGTTTCAGAGAGCAGTGACATTTAGCTGAAAGTCACGCAACAGGACACCGGTAAAAACCCCCCGAGAGCGAAAAAACGAAACGATTTTTATAATCTGAGTATTTTTTTCCGGTAGGCCCCGTTAACGGCCACAACTAAGGTTGTCTGAACACGCGTTGCCTGTTCAGAAGGACAAAAGTTGGGTGGAACCGCGATATTCACACGCCATCGCCCCAGCAAGTGGGCTTTGGCGTGTTTTTGTTTTCAATGCAAAGATTTTGAGGGTGCAGAGTTTTTCTAAGTACAAAAAGTGAGAAAAGCGTTCCAGGTCTGAAAAACCTCTTAATCTAAACATTGAACTGTAATTGGAGTGATTTTATGTCACAAGAGAATGTTCCTTACGAAGAATCAGAGCTGTACAAAATACGGCACACGGCCGCCCATGTCATGGCAGAAGCGGTCCTGCAACACTATCCAGATGCAAAGCTCGCTTTTGGCCCCCCGGTTGAAGATGGCTTTTACTATGACTTTGATCTAGGTCAAAACGAAGAGGGTAAACCGATTACCTTCAGCGAAGAAGATTTAGAAAAGATTGAAGCAACAACGAAAAAGTTGCTCAAGAAAAACGCACCACTCGAAAAATCATCGATGAGCATCGCAGAAGCGAAAGCGTTTTTCAAAGATCAGCCGTTCAAACAGTGGCAGATCGACTCACTGGCTGAAGGCAAAACGGACGAAGACGGCAACGCTACGCAAGCGGCCGCCACAGAAGTCGGCATCTACAAGCATCGTGAGTTTGCTGACTTATGCCGTGGCCCCCATGTTTCTTTTACGAAAAAAGTAAAAGCGAACGCTGTGAAGCTAATCCGGTCAGGTGGTGCATATTGGCTGGGTGATGAAAAAAACCAACAGCTACAGCGCATCTACGGAACGGCTTGGGCGAACAAAGACGAGTTAGAAGCCTATTTAAAGTTATTAGAAGAAGCGGCCGCCCGCGACCATCGCCGCTTAGGTAAACAACTCGAACTGTTCCACATTTCACCGTTAGTTGGATCAGGTCTCCCACTTTGGCTACCCAACGGCACGATCCTGCGTGATAACCTCGAATCCTATCTCAAAAAGAAACAGGTTGATCGTGGTTACCTCCCGGTGATAACACCTCACATCGGCAAACTTGATCTATACAAAACGAGTGGTCACTATCCTTACTATAAAGATAGCCAATATACGCCCATCGACGTAGACGACGAGCAATACATGCTCAAACCGATGAACTGTCCGCATCACATCGAAATCTATAAGAGCAAAGGGCGCAGTTACCGTGATTTGCCATTGCGTTTGGCAGAGTTTGGCTCTGTCTACCGCTATGAAAAAAGTGGTGAGCTAAACGGCCTCACGCGGGTGCGCGGCTTCACGGTTGATGACAGCCATCTGTTTGTAACGCCCGATCAGCTCCACGAAGAATTTATCAATGTGGTTGAATTGGTCAAAGAGATTTTTGCGACAATGGGATTTGATGACTTCCGTGCGCGCTTAGGGACGAATGACCCTGATAGCGATAAATACGCGGGTGAACCAGAAATCTGGGAAAAAGGAATCAGCGCGATTCGTGAAGCGGTAGAGCAAGTCGGCCTGCCGTATACGGAAGAGGTTGGCGAAGCAGCCTTTTACGGACCGAAGCTCGACTTTATTGTCCGCGACGTGTTGAAACGTGAGTGGCAGTTGGGCACGGTGCAGGTTGACTTCTTGCTACCAGAGCGGTTTGACATCGAATATATCGGTGAAGATGGTGCAGCCCACCGGCCGGTGATGATTCACCGTGCACCGTTTGGGTCGATGGAACGGTTCACGGGGATTTTGATCGAGCATTTCAACGGTGCCTTTCCTTTATGGTTGGCCCCGGTGCAGGCGATGATCGTCCCGATTGCGGATCGGCACATTGAGTATGGTGAGCAAATTCAGGCAGAGCTCAAAGCGGCCGGATTCAGAGTCGACGTCGATGCAGGCAGTGAGCGGATGAACAAGAAAATCCGCAACGCCCAGATGATGAAAATCCCATACATGCTGGTGATTGGTGATCAAGAGCAAGAAGCGGGTGCGGTCGCAGTCCGTACACGTGAAAATGAAAATCGGGGCGCCATGCCGCTGGCCGATTTCAAGGCTCTAATCAAAGATCGGGTTGGGACTCATTCGCAAGAATTGTAATCAAACAAAGACCAGACAGGTTTTCGCTTGCGTGCCGGTTTGGTCTGATCCTATCAACCTACAGATAAGCCCCATGCTCAGTATACTGAGCATGGGGCTTATTCTTTTAAAATTGGCACTTTGCATCATACTTGGATCGAGAGAACTCTTTCATCTTTTATGATTTACAAAACCAAATCAAATTGCTAAAGTTAGGAGAAGTTTAGGTTCACAATTAAGGTATTTAAGGAGGAAGCATGCGGTACAATCTAATCACCCGTTTTAAGCCTCAACTTTTTTTCATCCCCATAGCACTTTTTTTCATTATCAGCTTGCTAGTTGCCTGCAAGAACAGCGAGGGGCGTTTAGCTTCTATAAATGATGAAAATAATATCCCAGTTCATGACTCTGATTGGGATAGTCTTTCTATCGAAAGTAAACCTCTTCCCCCTGCTAGTCCAATGACAGTGAGAATTAAACCGAACACGATCAAGGTTAGTTTAACTCCTATAAAATATGATATCCCAATTCATGGCTCTGAATGGAATCTCATTTCTATAGACGGTGAGCCTCTCCCACCCACTAAGTCAATGTCATTGGGAATTAAACCGGACTTTATCGGTGGAAATGATGGCTGTAATAGGTTTTGGACGAAAGATTTTTCAATTGATGAAAAAAATCAGAGCTTCCAATTTGGTGGCGAATGGTCAATGTCATTACTGGCTTGTATCAGTCTGGATAAGGAAACAGGCGAGACAATTGAGACAGTTGATTGGGGAAGAGAGTACACGAGCAGGCTTTTCGATGACGAAAATAATTATTCAATCGACGGCCAATCTTTAATTTTTACTTCCTCAAAAGGAGAGCTTGTTTTTTTAGCCGCGGTTCAGAAACCATTTAAAGACTCACTTTGGAAGTTGGATAATGTTACCGCCCGTGAAGGGGTAATATCTAGCTTTAACATTTTTAATATTGACGAAGAGATATTGAAAGAAGATTACTTGGATCGACCATTTATTAGTGGTCGTTTTCCTCGACATGAAATCTTTAAGGAAATGTATTTTACTGTTTCAAGAACGGACATAACAGGCTTCTCGGGGTGTAACGAGTTCAAGGGCTCGGCCGGAAAAGATCTTAATTCTTTCGTTTTTGTAATTAAAAAAACAACCGATAACCCATGTCCGGCCGATGAATTGGCCAGAGAAGATGAATTCTTGGCTATGTTTCAACACATTCACTCTCTAGAAATCAGGGAACATCTATTACTTTTTTACAATAAGGAAGGAACGAGAATTGGTCTTTTTCGGACGGATATTTAGTTCTGGAGGCCAAGGCTGTAACGGACTGCACCTGTGAAAATGACAATTGGAGCGCAATGCCAATCAAAGATCCTTGCTCACAAGTTTAACAAAACAAAAAACATTAAGTGCCGCCAAAACGCCTTCAATCATAGCCACTCGAATCAGATCCTGATTTGGGTTCCCATCGATAAAAAAGCTGATTGACCGGCCGATGACAACGCCACCGAAAATAATCGATGTCACAACAAATGACGTCTTCCTGAAGTCGCCCCTTATCGCCCCCAGCAAGGCGATTATTCCCCCCAAAAACAAAACAGCACCCACCCCTCGAATTTCATTGACCAAATCAGTAGCGATCTCAAGACTGTTTTCAGAATTCTCAAAAAAGGTTTGTAAAAAAACAGCCCCGGCCGGATTGATTAACCTCGTTGCACTGGCGTAGAACAAGGCGAGCCCTGATAAAACTAAGACAATAACGTTGAAGATTTTCATTTTATTTGTCTCCTGAATTCAAGTCATAAAGGGCGACGTTATTGGTTTTGTGTCCCGATGGCGTCACCCTTTACACGAACTTCTACTCTACTTGAGGTTCAGCCACCGACTCAGACAAGAACTCCCTCATCGCGGCCGTTGCCGCCTCTGCAGAATCACCTAGCTGAAAGAAATGATTGCCGTCGATGAATTGCACCCGGCCGTTGGTGACAAAGTCTGGCGTGTTTTCATACTCTTCCATATGCTGGCCCGGGTCGTGTTTCCCTTGAAGAAAGAGCACCGGCATTGTCATTTTCGCAAACAGAAAATTGTGGCGATCATCTAACTCTTGTTGCAATCCGGTGTGATCAAACTGCCGTGGTGAAGCTTCAGCCACCCCTTTAAATTTCACTTCGTGGTCCAGCCGGTTTAACACCTCTTTCGTAATGCCTTCAACACGATATCCGCTAGCCGCATAGGCGACCCGGGGAAAGCCGGTCCACTTCATCAATTTGGAGAACCAAGGCTGAGCAAATACATCATGCGGCGGCTGTGGATCACCGTGCGGCTCGTTGGCCGACTGTTGCATACGCACGTAGCGCAGCACCCGCTGTTCCATCCCCTCAACATTTAGAAGATGATCTGAGATGACCGATCCACGATCATGCCCGCCTAAATTAAAACGATCTATCCCGATGGTATCGAGCAAATTTGCCAGTGAGGCCGCGATTGCCGAGTAGCGGTAATCAAGGTCAAGCCGTTTGTCGCTTTGGCCGTTTCCCAACGTATCCACAGCGATACAATAAAACTGGTCAGACAAATCCCTGATCTGGTTGTGAAAGGTGTACCAGCTTTCAGGGAAGCCATGTACTAGAACAAATGGCTCGTTGCTCGGGTCACCGGCCGTCAC
>JBGCDP010000298.1:0-3083 GCA_045105475.1 Anaerolineae bacterium | reverse complement strand
AGGATATCCTAATAGCTATCCGAAGGGTCTAGCGATTGGTGGGGTTGAAGAAGCCAATCAGCTCAAAGATGTGACGGTTTTCCATGCAGGAACGAATATAAATGAGGGGCAGTTAGTGAGTTCTGGCGGCCGAGTGTTGGCAGTAAGCGGCCGGGATGACTCATTAAAATCTGCGTTAGATCGAGCATATGCGGGAGTCGATCAAATTGGGTTCGACGGAGCACGTTATCGTAAAGATATCGGGGCGAGTTCAATTTAAGTGGTCTTAAACCAATAGGCGATGATCAGTGGGTTTTCCACAAATGGAGAAAGGTCGATGAGTGAAAGTAAATATTCAGAAGCAGGTGTGGATTTAGAAGCAGGAAAACGGGCTACCGATTTGATGAAATCGGCCGTACAAGCAACTTATACGCCAGAGGTATTAGCTGGATTAGGCTCATTTGGTGGGCTATTCTCCGGCAAGCTTTTGAAGAATATGGACGAGCCAATCCTAGTGGCTTCTACTGATGGCGTGGGGACAAAAACCCAAGTTGCTTCTCGCTTAAATCAATGGTCTTCGATCGGGCATGATATTGTAAATCACTGTGTGAATGACATCTTGGTTCAGGGTGCGCGGCCGCTTTTCTTCTTGGATTATGTCGCTTCAAGCAAGCTTGATCCTGAACAAATCGCAACAGTTGTACGAGGTGTAGCCGGTGCCTGCCAAGCGGCCGGGTGTGCGTTGCTAGGCGGCGAAACGGCCGAAATGCCAGGGGTTTATCGGGAAGGTGAGCTTGACCTCGTTGGAACCGTCATCGGTGTCGTTGATCAAAAATATTTGATCGATGGCTCTGCCATTAATTATGGCGATGCGATTATGGCCCTCCCCTCAAGCGGGCTACACACCAACGGGTTTACACTGGCCCGTTCGGTTTTGGCAGAGGAAAGTTGGCTTGAGTCGCATCCTGATTTAGACGGCCGAACGATTGGAAATGAGCTATTGGCTCCGCATCGCTGCTATTTGCCACAGTTTAATAGCTTGAAAGAAAAGGGGGTTGACATTCATGGGCTGGCTCACATAACTGGGGGCGGCGTGACTGATAACCTGCCTCGTGTTTTACCCAATGATATGGCGGCCGTGATCGAGCGGGGCACATGGCCAGAACTCGAGATATTCCACATGCTGCAACAGTTGGGCGGCATTTCAGATGCTGAGATGTTCAACGTATTTAACATGGGAATAGGGATGCTGGTCGTTGTACCAAAAGACGATGTCTCATTGGTGCAACGGACATTGGGAAATGATGTCTTTTTAGTTGGCGAAATTGTTCAGGGGGATGGGACAGTATCAGTGGTCAGTGGTCAGTAGCCAGTTTTTAGTGGTTGCGTTCAACCTTTGTTTAATCGGTTATGAAAAAAACATCTCCTAAAATAGTCGTTTTGGTTTCTGGTTCTGGTAGTAATTTGCAGGCGATTATCGATTCGATTGGGGCTGGTGAGCTGAAAGCTGAAATCGCGGCCGTGGTGTCAAACAAAAAAGCGGCGTTCGGGCTGGAACGGGCAAAAAATGCTGATATCCCGGCAGTCTATTTTCCCTACAAGCCGTTCAAAGAACAGGGCCGTGAAGCGTATGATCAGGCTTTAGCGAAAAAAGTGGCTAGCTTTGAACCTGACTTAATTGTGCTGGCCGGTTGGATGCGGATTTTCACCCCTGCTTTTTTAAACCAGTTCCCCAATCAAGTGATCAACCTCCATCCGGCGTTGCCCGGAACTTACATCGGAGCCAACGGGGTCGATTGGGCGTGGGACAGCTTCAAGGCTGGCAAAATCAGCAAAACTGGCTGCATGGTCCATGTCGCAACGATTGATCTAGATGAAGGACCTGTCATTGCCACGGCCGACATCGAACTGTTTGCTGAAGATACAAAAGAGGATTTTGTAAAACGCTTAAGAGCAGCCGAACATAAGCTCATTGTGCAGGGTGTCTCGAAAGCGTTAGAAACTAATCTTCAAAAATAGCGACGACCCGAGTCCAGCCGCCGCTACCTCCTTTTAATTTCACCGGAAAGCAGGCGACTTTAAAGCCAAACGGCCGAGGGAGCTGATCGAGATTAGCCAGCTTCTCGATCTGACAATATTCTAAATCGATCCCAACCCGATGGGCCTCCCAAATAACGGCCGGATCTTGCGTCTCTTCAAACCGCTTTTTCATCGCCCAAAACGGCTGATCCCATCCCCACGTATCAATCCCCATCACCCGAATCCCCTGCTCAATAAGCCAACGAGTCGCTTCGCCACTTACTCCGGCACCCGCCTCAAAATAAGCCGGTTCACCCCATTTTTTATCCGCGTCAGTCTGAATCATGACGATATCAAACGGCTTTAGCTCATAGCTAATCTTTTTGAGTGCGTCCTGAATATCTTGGCTTGAAATCAAACCGCCATGCTCTTTATGCCGCATATCGAGCACAACCCCATCTTGAAAAAACCACTCGAGCGGCAGCTCATCGATGGTGCGTGCTTTCCGGCCGCCGCTGGTTGGGAAATAGTGCCAAGGGGCATCTACATGTGTGCCGGAATGGGCGTTCAGCGTTACATTGTCGTTTGCCCAACCCAAGCCATCAGGCAGATCATCCACTTGGGCATCGAAAAAACTAGCCATAAAGGCGGCGCTCTCCGCGTGGGTCTGGTGCGACACCGTCACAGGCAAAGGCTCGCTTGGGCTTTCTTCAAGCGGCACGTTTAAGTCATACATTTTTGTCATTTGAAATCTTCCAATCGTTTCAACTGTCGGCCGTCTGCATCAAAGTTATCGGGGTTAAGCCAAGCTTCAAACATCTGTTTTCGCTGTGGCCATTCCGTATCGATAATCGAGAACCACGCCGTATCCCGACTGCGCCCTTTGTACATCGTACACTGCCGAAACACCCCTTCCGGTGTAAAGCCAAAGCGTTGGGCCGCCCTTTTTGATGGCCCGTTCAGCCCATCACATTTCCATTCATAACGCCGGTACCCCAATTCATCAAAGGCGCGCTGCATCATCAAAAACATTGCTTCGGTAGCAGCCGGAGTTTTTTGCATCGACGGTGAAAAGTGAATGTGCC
>JBGCDP010000297.1:0-21408 GCA_045105475.1 Anaerolineae bacterium | reverse complement strand
GCCAAAAAGCCGGAACAACCATTCTCACATCCAACCTGCAGCTGGCGTCGGAAAACTTCATGCGTCACCCCGGCCGAAAGCAACGCCCAAGGCACACTCACCGCATCGTCTAACTCAGCACAGGCATCAGCCCATTCACCCTCATCATCATTAAATTTAGCGTCGATGGGAAACTCCATCTTCAAAATATCAGCCCCTAAATCAGAAAAGGCTTTAGCCGTCCGCACCACAATATCCCGCCGTAATGCTGCAAATTCAGAACTGCTATACGCCATCTCAGGATCAATTGGATAACAAATCGGTTCTAAAAATAGCGGGAGTTCATAACGGCGACCTTCAGCCAAAACCCCAGCGACCAATTCGCGCTGTTTCTCAGCCACTTCGCCCGAATCAGGATGATATTTCATCAGAATTTTGACGCCGGTTGCTCCCAAGCGTTTCGCCTTTTCAATCCCCCACCCATTTAACATTGGCGTTTGCGGTTTATACGGATCACCCAAATACCCTTGATCTTCGATCGAGCTAATCCAGCCCAAACCACGTGGCAATGCGCCTGACATGATCGCCTGCGGCCCGCCGTAAACGGGATCAAGCAGTGCCCCTGAAGCCAACGGCACAATTTCGCGTGTGATGTCTAACTTGAGGGCGGTTACGTCCTCGGCCGGAACTGCGTTCAAATCATCTGGATTCATCATCACTTTGAGTGAGTCCCGATGGTCGGCCGCCAAAATTGTAAAAATCCCTTCGTCATTTGACGTTGCACGCAAAGCACGCACTTTACCCGGTTGTATCTCTCGTTTACCCATAATTTTTTCCCACAAACCTATCGTTTGTTAAACAGCAGCATCCCACTAAATACCAAAACCATTCCCACAAAATGGTACCAACGCACAGATTCGCCTAAAAACAAAACCGCCAATATCGCTGCAAAAACCGGCAACAAATTAATAAAAAGCCCAGCCGAGCTGGGCCCAGCCAATTTAATCCCTTGATTCCAACACAGATAAGCCAAAATCGTGGGGCAAGTGCCTAAATATAAGAATGATAAAATCACACCGGGCGTAACCACGAATCCGCCTACTCTACTCAGTTCCCACAAATAAACGGGCAACAGCATCAGCACGCCAAACCCAAAGGTATACACCAACAAACTAAGCGGGTGTATGTTCGGCCGGTAGCGCAAAACAACAGAGTAAAGCGCATAAATAGTCACGGCCAGCATCATAATTCCGTCGCCGATAACTAACCCATTCTCGATCAGCTTGCGTGGGTCACCCGCGACGATAATCACCACCGCACCAACAATTGAGATTCCCACACCAACCCCTTGTCGGCCGGTTATCCGCTCACCCAATAACGCTAGGTTCAACAAAATCACAATGGCTGGCAGGATCGTTTGCAACACGGCCAAATTGACCGATGTGGTTGTTTGAGCCGCAACATACAGCAACGCACTAAAGCAGGTGATCCCCAGAAAGCCAAGCCCGGCAACAACCCACCACTTTTCCTTTACCAGTGGCCAATCCTGCCGAGCATGAGCCAGTCCAAATGGCAAAACAATCAGAAACGCTAAACCCCAACGAAAAAATGACAGGCTGATCGGAGGGACAATACCAACGATGCCACGCGCTAAAACCGCATTCCCAGCCCAAAAAAGAGGTGGGAATATCAGCAACAGATAGGGCATTTGCCAAGCTTTTTGGAATTGCGTCATCAAATTAAAATGCCAGCATCAACTGATTTGGTTAAGTCCCAGTCGTCATTGCACCCGAATTACTGGCTCCAACCGGCAGCGACATCCGGCCGCCTTCGTAGTCAGTCTTCATCCAGCCCCAATCAGGATCATCGAACGGTGGCGTTTTACGATCATCTCCGATCAGCTCACCGGCTAAATAGTTCAAAAAGTAAACGTTTGAGCCGGGAGGAACAGCCACAGGATGAAACCCTTCGGTTACCAAAACAAGTTCTCCATTTTTAACCGAAAACGTCTCGTCAAAGTCATTATCTTTGCGGTAGTTCCGATGCATGGCAAAGCCGTGTTCCGGCTGCATGCGGTAGTAATAGGTTTCTTCAAGATAAGCTGAGCCTTCGTACCCATCATGACAATGTGGCGGCCAGCCGGAATATGCGCCACCAGGGACATACACTTCAAACAGAATCAACCGTTCGGCCGGTAATGGATGGGCCAAAACATGGTTAACCTGGCGCAATGCCACGCCACCGCCGCGCACTTCGCTCTTCATATCTTCCGGTTTAAACAGCCGCAGCGGGTATTTACCTTCAGCCGGTGCCGAGCCATAAGCAAACTCAAACCCATCATTCGTACCGGTGATTTCAACCTCATGCCCGGGAGGCAGGTACAAAATATGGGGCATTTCATCAAACGGGTTTTTGCGGGAAACTGCATAAGTTTCACCACCGGCAACCGCCATCGTCCCAGAGCCAACGAGTGGCACAATCGCCATTTCGATGCCCGGCGTACTCACAGAATGGGTTTCGCCTGCGCCGATTTTGACCACAGCGAAGCTCAGATAATCCCATTCGGCCGATTCTGGGGTCACGTCAATAATCATCTTCGAGTCATGATTTGGTTTTATATGATGTTTGTTCATTTTCCTTCAATAAGGAGTGGTTAGCCGTTGGTGGGTAGTGATTAGTACATTTCTACCCACTAACCACTAATCACTATCCACTAAAATCTGTCTTTTCTCTTCTGCACTTTTCAAGGCCGCTTCCATCACTTTTTGGATGCGGAGGCCGTCTACAAAACTAGGATCGGCCGGCGTGTCATTCACAATCGAATCAACCCATTCACCAATCATCAATAAATCTTGGCGGAATACATCTTTATAGGTGTCATGCACCACATCTCGACGAGCCTTCCCCCAAATATGATCCGGTATTGGCAATTTTTCTAGCGCGCCGTCCGGCCCTTTAGCTCCACGCACTTCCTGCTTATTGTCCCAATCAGTTTCTTGGTACAGCGTCCCCTCAGAGCCGTGGAACTCCATAAAATGGCGTTGGCCAAACTTTGTCTGCTCATGCGCTACACAGGTTACATGGATACTGCCATGCGCCCCGTTTTCAAACTCAAGCAAAAAATAGGCAGAATCTTCGAGCTGTTCGTACGGCTCTCCGTCTGGATTTGTATCACCTCGATCTACCAACGTTCCCGTTTGACAACTGATCGCCTTAATCGGCCCATAGATCCATTCAGCCACGTATAAAAAGTGAGAGCCAAGATCACCGATCACTCCTGAGCCAGCCAGCTCTTTATCAAAGCGCCACAAGTAGCCCGGCTCACGGCCGTAGCCGGTGTAATAGCGCATCGCCATGTGGTACGGCTTGCCGATGTACCCATCGTCAACCAGCTCTTTTAAGTAGCGATTGGTTGGCATAAACCGATAGGTAAATGGGACACAGGTTTTCACACCCTTATCGGCCGCCGCTTTTGCCATCTCGTCAGCTTGGGCCATATCCATCGCCAACGGCTTTTCACACAAAACGTGCAGCCCTTTGGCCAAAGCTGCCATTGTGATCGGATGATGACTATCGTTACCAGTTGCGATGACAACGGCGTCTAGCTCTTCTTCATCCATCATCTGGTTGTAGTCGGTATACGCTTTCGGAATGCTCCAGAGCTCAGCAAATGCCTCTGCCCGTTCTCGATTCCGGCCGCTGGTCGCCACAACCTCACAGTTGGGGTGATTGGTGAGAGCAGGCAAATACATCGAATCTGCCCACCAGCTTGTGCCCACCATGCCGATTTTTAATTTTTTAGTCATATTTCTACTCAATTACTCTAATTTGATCCGCTAGGATAATCGTTGACGTTGCCTGCCCAGAACCACTTGTCGGCAAACGCTTAAAATCATTTTCGGCATCGTACATACCGACTAAAAGCTGATAGTCGCCAATCGCCGTGTCATCATTGACGCGGATTGAAATATCTTCGCGAATGTATTCACCATCAATCCAACATGAGGTTGGATACCGGCCGTCAAGCGGCGGTCCATCCGCCTGAGCAACCAACCCGTTTTCTTCAGAGAAAAGATGGACAAAACGAGTAAATGACATATCAGCCCGCCCGACACTGTGCCAGAACAAAACCAAATCAATCGATTCGCCTGACTCAAATTCACTTTGATGAAGTTCCCAACCAGCCAGCACAATTTCACTGCCCAGCGTTTCTTCAAGCGGAATCATGATATTGGGGCTGTTTAACTGATGAGGAAATGGATGCCGCTGTGTAAGCGACTTTTGCACAACAACACTTTGAAACATCATGACCAAGAGCAGTACAAGCCCGTAGCGTCGCAATTCCACTGGCGACAATCGGTCAAAGAAAGAAACAGCCGCAATGAGCATGTACGGCATTAAAAACAGCCATACTCGGCCGACTTCAGCTCGTGAGCTGCCGCTGATCACAAGCAAAATAATGGTGATGAGCACGCCAAGCCCAAAAGCATGTGCGAGTTGAAATGTAAATCGGTTTTGACCCGCCTGCTGGTTTAACAAAAGACCAGCGAGTGTGCGCCATCCGGCCGCTAAAGCCAATGCTGTCACTAAAAAGCCAGCGTACAGCGAAAAATCATACGGGTTATAAAAAAGGCGCAGCCAATAGTTTGACCCCATCTCAAAATGAGGCAGGGTATTTACTCGGTAAATATCAAGGTAGCTGTCACCAATAAACCACCAGTAGATGAGCCAAAAACCAAACAATGCTGCTAAAAATAAACAGCCCTTCCCAAACAAAGTTGGTAGATTTTTAAGAGTTAGTTTCTCGCTTTGTAAAAGTAGCAATATCGAATAAATCGCCGCAAATCCCAACAGAACTAAAATCGCATGGGAGAGAAATAGGCCGATGGCTAAAACCAATCCGGCCAAGAACAGCGCCCACGTTTTGCCCTCAAGCCAGCCAATAGTTAGCAGCAGTGCGGCGAGCACCGCAACTAGCGTAAGAGGCAAATCCCATTTGCCGCCAAAAACCATCACGGCCGGAATCAACGGATACGCCAGAACAATCAGTTCAGCCCGCTTGCGTTCAAACAGCCTGATAGCCAGTGCAAACAATGGAAAAGCTGTCAGGGCACTGAGCAGATTAGGGGCAAATCCCCAAAGAACAGTGCTAAAAGCAACATCACTTTGAAATAAAAGTGGCCATTGATCACAACGATTTTGGTGAAAAGTCGAGGCGACCCATTCAACCATGTTTGGCATCTGCCCCTTCAACGACTTGGCCCAAATAAACGACAGAACAATGCCCGGCGGATGCCTTTGCGGGTGCGGGTTCCAGCCAGGAGCATTCTGAGTAAAATCAGCCAAAAACTGAAGGCCGCTTTCTGCCTCAAGTGCCACCGTTTGATACCCGCCTAAAAAGCCGTCGGTTGTACGGATCAATATCTCTTCGATAGGGTCGGTCAAATTAAGCCACTGAACTGTGACCGGCAAAAGCAATGCGCCAAAAAATGCGACACCCACAACGATCGGTTTAAGGTTTTTTTGATTTGTAAAGAGCCAACCCGCAAAGGCAACGTACAATAAAACAGTGCCTAACCCACCTAAGAAATGAGCGGGAAATGTCCAAGGAAAGTAATCCCATCGCCAGTCTAAATCTCCACGCAGCCATGGCGAAAGATCAAAAGTGATGGCCAGCATGAGCAGGATGGTGGTCGTGCTAGCAACTATAAATATTCGGTTTTGGCGATTTGTCATCCACCAGTTTTAGCATAATCGACCATAAATTGCGTAACTTCTTCTAAAGTCGGCATGGCATCACCACAACCATGTTTTGTCACCACAATCGCACCACATGCATTGGCAAACCGGCCGCTGTCGAACCAGCTCTTGCCCTGTGTTCGGGCAAAAATCAGACCGCTAGCAAACGCATCACCAGCCCCCACCGTGTTCAATATTTCAACAGGGAATCCAGGGACATCTAGCTCACCATCAGTACGATCAAAGATCGTAACCCCTTTACTCCCCCGCTTCAGCACAATCGTGTCAGGCGAGCCATCTGCCAGATAAGTCTCACGCACCCAAGCTTCGACCTGAGCACGCTCATTGTCCGTTACCGCTTCATTCCCGTGCCATTTGGCAGGATCAGTATTGATCACAGCCCAAAACTCTTCTTCAGTGCCAAAGACCACATCGACCATCGGTATGATACGGCGTAAAGCAGTGCCGCAAGCCATCGGATGGCTCCATTGGTCCGGCCGCAGATCGATGTCCATCCAGACCAATTTGCCCGCCTGCTGAGCTACTTCTGCGCCAAAAAAGGCCGCGTCGGCACACGTGCCACGAGCTAACGCCGTGCCTGATACCAAGAAAGATTTCGTCTGCCCAAAGTCGGGCAAATCATCAATATCGAGCCAAATATCAGGCGGATTTTCCCGGTAAAACAATAGCGGGAATTTGTCAGGTGGTTGCACACCTAAAACGGCCAAGCTACTCAAGCCGGGCTTGCGCTTGATGAGGCTCACATCAACACCATCTTTCTCAAGATAGTTGATAATGAAGTCCCCAACGTTGTCATTGCCGACTGCCGTTAGTGCGGCTGACTTCAAACCAAGCCGTGCCGTCCCAATGGCGATATTGGTCGGACTGCCGCCTACTTGAGGCAGAAAACCTGTAATATCAACAAAGTCCGCCCCGATATCGCTTGAGAACAGGTCCATGTTAGACCGACCGATCGTAATTAAATCAAACAATCTAAATCTCCCGAATGTCTTCCCACGCACCGCTTTCCCACGAGCGCATCATCGCCTCGTGAACCTGAGCAAACGCATAAGCTGACTTGAAGCTTGGTTCAAGCTGCTCGCCGTCCCCGATCGACTTCAAGAAGTGATATAGCTCAATCACTTTCAAGTCGTCATAACTCATATTATTGGCCGCACCTGGTTGGAAGCGGCTGTAAAACGGATTGTTGGGTGAAGCAAAGATTTTTGTCCAGCCGTCATGGGCAACTGAGCCATCGGGCATATAAATTTCAAGCTCATCCATCGTCTCAAAATTCCACTTGATGGCGCCTTTCGTACCGTAAATTTCAAAACGGTTTTCAACTTTTGGCCCAAAGATTGCTCTGCTAATTTCGATGGTGCCACGTGCTCCGTTGGCAAACTCAAACAGCGCCCCAACATAATCTTCGTTGGTGACTTCACCCGTTGGATCGTCCGGTTGCCCGACAGCAAAATGATTGCCCCTGCCGGGAACAGGAATCGGCCGTTCGGTCACAACAGTTTGAGTCGTACTTGTTACCCGAGTGATCGGACCAGCCAAAAACTGGGCCATGTCGGCCGCATGTGGCATTAGGTCACCCAACGCACCGGTACCCGCCTGTTCTTTTAAGAACCGCCAGTTCAGCATTCCCAAAGGGTCGCTCGCGTACATAGCGAAAAAGCGGCCGTAGTAGTTGGTAATCTCACCCAGCTCACCTGCATCGATTAGATTTTTAGCGTACTGAACCAAGGGCACCCAGCGGTAATTTAAACCGGTAAAGGTCATGACCCCCGCTTCTTGTGCAGCCTTGTAAACGGCCGCTACATCATCAGGCAAAACCCCTATCGGCTTTTCACACATCACATGCTTACCGGCCGCAATCGCCGCCAGTGTCATCTCACGATGCAAAAAGTTAGGAGAAGTAATGTTCACCGCTTGAATATCAGGGTGATTGATCACATCCATCCAATCCAAGCTGGCTTCTTCAAAACCAAAACGAGCCTGTGCTTCATCTAAGCGATCTTGAACCGTATCAGAACACATGACCAAACGGGGCAAAACACCACCGTCATGGAAACGATCCCGCATGCTCGCATAAGAGCGTGAATGGACGGTTCCCATCCACCCCATACCGATAACACCAACATTTATAGTCTTCATAAAATTTTCAGACAGGATAGGAAAATGACCATCCTGTCATCTCATCTAGCTAAAGTCCAATCGACTTAATATATTCCCGATTACGGGTGGCACTTTCAACCGGTGAGCCCATGCCAGCGAGCATATCTTGCTCAACAACGACCCAATCGCTATAGCCGATTTCTTGCATAACCGCATACACGGCCGGGAAATCGACTGCCCCTTTGCCCAACTCTGGGAAAATAGCGTTGGCGATTAGCTGTTGATATCCCCAACCGTTGGCGTCAGCTTGAGCCATCACAGCCGGATCAAAATCTTTAAAGTGGATGTGCCACACACGATCTGCAAACTTTTTCAATGCGGCCGCCGGGTCACCTTGACCCAACATACAGTGGCCGGTGTCAAATACAATCCCGATCAATTCAGGATCAGTCATGCTCAGAAATTTCTCAATTTCAGGCATCGTTTCAACATGGGTTGCGCCATGTGGATGCAGAGCACAGCGCAAACCGGTTGCTTCTTTGACCGCTTTGGCAACCGCCATCGCTCCGGCCGTATAGCTATCCCAACCTGCTTCATCAAGCATCAAGTCAGCCGTAATCCGGCCAGATTTATCATGTCGGTGCGGCAACGTGCTGTGATCATCACCGATAATCACCATCGCACGATCCCCGCCAACGGCGGCCAAAAGCTTGGCCGTCTTTACCGCCTGATCAATCCCCGCCTGATGATAATCAGCGTCATACAGGCGCACCGTTACCCATGAGCCAAGCATTTTAAGATTGCGATCTTCAAGCTGTGGAATCAAAACTTTGGGGTCGGTAGACATAAAGCCCCAATCCCCAAGCTCCGTCCCCGCATAACCTGCGGCCGACATTTCGTTTAACACATCGAGGTAAGTTTTACGCTCACCTTCGGTATTTTCAATTACCCCCCATGAACATGGGGCATTTGCTATTTGAATCATAATCTGATTTTAAATTTCTACGCTTTCTGGCGCTTTTTATACGCCTTCAGCTTCTTTTTGAGTTTGTTTAAAGGCCAGTCGGCCGTCAATGCTGTATGCATCATTTGGGCCGCTGTTTCTGGCGCATTACCACCAATCGGTGGATCAGAATCTAAATTAGTTGGGAACGAATACCCTTCAGCAACGCTAGCAATCGTGTCTACAATCTCCCGATCTGTGATCGTGCCAGCCTGCTTACGACTACGCAAAACCGGATAGACCGCTTTAATCATGACGGTCCGGTTCACCGTCTCCATCGGCCGTCCAAAGGCAGATGAAATCTGCACTAGGTTGGCGAGGCGATCTCGATCTGACACATTGGTTCCTGCCCCGTGAAATAGAGCCGGACTAAAGAAAACCATGTCTCCTTTGCCCAATGGCAATTGAACATGGTTTTCATCAAAATATTTTCTAAACTTCGGCCGGGTATAGCTTAAGTAGCCAGATTTAAGCTGTTGTGAATAGGGAAGAAACAGCGTTGGCCCCGTTTCAAGCGGCATGTCGACATGGGCAATCGCACCCTGCAACGTCAAATACTGCGACATCACTTGAGCATGCGCCGGGTATTGCTTTACCGTTTCTGGAGACTGGAATCCCAAGTGAAAGTCACGATGAGACGATTGTGCCTTACTGCCCGGTTTGACATTGTTTCCCTGAGCCGTCATTTGATAGTTGGGTCCAAGCCAAGCTCGACAAGCCAAAGCCAAAATCGGGTTCTTGTAATAGTCGACAAATAGCTCAGGGTCCTGCTCACACGCTTTTTGCACCGCATTCCAGACACGCTCATTGGTGCCAAAGTGGTCCCCTTGGCCGCCGCCAGCCAGTTTCTCTTGAGCAACAATCGCTTCGAAAACGGCCGTCGAGCGGTCAATGACCCTTAAATCAGGATAAGCGCCTTTTACAACAAAAACACCGGGGCCGTCTTTCAAACAGCGCGCCAATTCAGACTGCACCGCATGCTCTTCGGTCCTGTCGTCTAGTGCTGCCCGTAAACGGGCATTGTCATAAATGACGATGTTTTTCTGTACATCGGCCGCAAAAGAATAATCAGCTAACTTAGTTTCTTGATTGCAAAGCTCAATCAGCTCGTTTAAATCAATATCAGATTCGGAAAAGTATGGAGGGATCATAATCTTATTGAAGCACCCTAACTAGTTAAAATGCTGCTCGTTTTTCACGGCCGGGTCATACTCAGCCCGCACCTTTTGTGTCGCTTCATTGGTGGAAACTTCAGCAACCGGAACATCCCACCACGTATACCCAGGAACTCCAGCGTAGCGGTCTGTTTCAACGTAAATACAGCAGGTCCGGTCGACGGCTTTAGCATCTTGCAACGCCTGACGAACATCGGCGACCGTTTTACACCGGAATGTGTGTGCGCCTAAACTTTCAGCATTTGTGGCAAGATCAATGGGCAAGAAATCAACGTTGTATTCAGCATCATCTTCGCGATGCGATCCATTTTCTTTAAACGCATAACGCGTTCCAAAGCCGTTGTCACCAATCGAGCGCGACAGTGCCCCGATAGACGCATAGCCGTGATTGTTGATCAAAATAATCACGAGTTTGATCCCTTCTTGAATCGAAGTCACGATTTCAGTCGGGTTCATTAGGTAAGTTGCGTCACCGACTACAACATAGACCTCACGGCTAGGGTCAGCCATTTTTACACCCATCCCGCCAGGAATTTCATACCCCATACAGGAGTTTCCGTATTCGAGATGGTATTGCTTGGGATCGGTTGTACGCCATAAACGATGCAGATCACCCGGGGCAGATCCGGCCGCATTTACGATCACATCTTTGTCATCGCAGAAAGTGTTGATTGAACCCAAAACTTCCGCCTGTGAGGGCAATGGCTCGTTTTCAGCGTTGTAATACCCGGTCACAATCTCGTCCCATTCAGCAACCGCACGTGCGACCTTGGCACGATAGTCGGCCGCTGTGCCACCCCAGCCTGACAGCATTTGAGTCAGTGACTTAAGCGTTTCACGTGCATCACCGGTGAGCGCCATCGCACCCTGCTTGTGTGAGTCGTATTCAGCGATATTGATGTTGATGAATTTAACGTCTGGCCCAAAAGCGGTTGTCGAAGCGGTCATAAAGTCGTTCAAACGACTACCAATGACGATCACAAGATCGGACTGCGACACAAATTCGGCCGCCGCTTTGTTCCCCGTCACACCCACGCCCCCCAACGCTAATTTGTTTTCATAATGCAGTGAGCCTTTGCCTGCCTGTGTCTCAGCCGCAGGAATCCCAGTTGCTTCACAAAAAGCCTGTAGAGCGTCAGTTGCTTCACTATAAATCACCCCACCACCAGCTATGATCACCGGCTTTTTGGCAGATTGGATCTGAGCAACCGCTCGCTGCATCAAGGTTGCATCAGGCAATGGGCGTGGGATAAACCAAACTTTTTTCTCAAAGAAATTCGCAGGATAATCGAACGCTTCAGCCTGTACATCATGTGGCAAACCGATGGTGACTGCCCCCGTTTCGGCTTGCGAAGTCAAGACTCGCATCGCTTGAGGCATGGCGGCCAAAAGCTGTTCCGGCCGGTTAATGCGATCCCAATAGCGTGAAATCGGCTTAAACACGTCATTGGCAGACACATCTAAGCTCTGCGGCACTTCGACCTGCTGTAGCAGAGGTCCGGCCGAACGTCGTGCAAAAATATCACCCGGCAGCAGCAACACCGGCAAACGGTTAATCGTTGCACCGGCCGCGGCCGTCACCATATTGGTTGCCCCTGGCCCGATGGACGTTGTACAAGCCAACGTCTGTAGCCGATTCTTCATCTTGGCATACCCTGCAGCCGTATGCACCATCGCCTGCTCGTTACGAGTTTGGTAATAAGGCATTTCAGCCGTTTGGTGCAATGCTTGCCCCATACCCGCTACGTTGCCATGTCCAAAAATACCGAAGACCCCGTTGATAAATTTATGTTCAACCCCGTCTCGTTCGGTATATTGATTGTTGATGTAATTGATGACCGCTTGGGCCATCGTCATGCGAATCGTTTTATTTAGCATTTCAGCATTTCAGCTAATCAGCGGATCAGCATATTGGCCAATCAGCTAGTCAGCATATCAGCCAGTCTTTTAAGATCAGCCTTTAAGAATTAATATTTTCAACTTACCAAATAGACACCAAGCTTGCGAGTCGCTATATCTAGCTGAAATGCTGAAAGCGAAACAGAGGTGAGCGCGCTGATAAGCTGATCAGCTTTTTCGATTACCCCAAAGCCATTTCTCAACTTGACGAACGGTGAGGTCTTTATCAATTGTCACTTGGCATGACAAGCGTGGGTAACCGAAGCGGTTAGCGGCTTTATCATGCCAATGTTTGGGCGGTGTCATGTCATTTTCTGCGATCCAAACGCCGCAAGTGGCACAAATACCACGACCACCACAATTTAATTTTTTTGTAAACTTCGTATATGGGCCAAGCTCATTCTCAAGTAGAAATGCGCGTAAGTTAGTCCCATCAGCTGCTGTTAATTCAGCTTCTGAACCATCTAGCCTGATATATCGGATTGTCCGATTAGCCAATTTCAGAAACCTTCACCGGCCGATTTTCACGCACAGATTTCCAGCAAGCGAGCCCGATCAAAACCGGTGCCCGACCGTCATTACCACCCACAGGGACTGGCGTATCGTTAAAGACACAATCTACGAATTCTCGAATTTCGTTTGAGTAAGCACTCATATATCGTTCTAAAAAGAAGTAGAGCGGTTTTTCGCTGGTGACAGCATCGGCCGTCCATAAACGATGGGTATTGGGGAAATCATTTTCCGCCTGCACCATCCCTTTTGAGCCAAACGCCTCAACCCGTTGATCATAGCCATAAACGGCCTGACGGCTATTGTCGATGACGCACAACGTCCCATCAGTCATTTTTAGGTTGATAATAGCTGTATCGACATCGCCTGCCTCACCGATGGCTGGATCAACGCGCACGGCCGCCTGTACAAACACCTCATCGACCTCGCTATTGGTTAAAAAGCGTGCCATATCAAAATCATGAACGGTCATGTCTAAGAAGATTCCGCCAGACACCTTAATATATTCGACCGGTGGTGGCGCAGGATCACGGCTGGTGATCTTTAAAATATGCATATCACCAATCTGCCCTGCATCAATCGCCTGTTTGACCGCTTTAAAGTTTGGGTCAAAACGGCGATTAAATCCGATCATCAGCTTGACATCCGCTTTTTCAACGGCAGCCAGGGCACGATCAATTTCGGCAATGTCTTGATGGATCGGTTTTTCACAGAATATCTGCTTACCGGCTTCGGCCGCTTCAATAATAAATTGAGCATGGGTATCTGTAGATGAACAGATCAGTACCGCTTCAACTTCAGCATCCATCAAAACATCATGATGGTTATCGCTATAAGGGACACGATATTGATTGCCTACAGCTTCAGCCGCTTCAAGATACACATCGCATACCCGTACAAGCTCGGCTGTGGCGACATCTTGCAACGCCGCGGCATGTACTTTTCCAATCCGGCCGCAACCGATGAGTCCTACTTTTAGTGTTTTTGTCATTTATTAGCTGCCAGTTTTCAGTTTTAAGCCATTGGCTTATTGACCGGCTACTGGATAGATATTCGTTTACCTTCGGCTGAACTTTGCTCGGCCGCTGCAATAATTTTTTGCACCGCCAGCCCATCAGCAAAAGATGGGGAAGGTTCAGTATCATTCAAAATACTGTCTATGAATTCTCCCACCATATGCCCATCTTTTCGAAAAACAGTTTTATAAGATTCATGAACATTGCCAGGAATGTTGCCATTCCCCCAAATTTCATCGGGAACGGTCAAGGTATGTAGTTCTTCCCCGACAGTTGCACCAATCGTTTCTTGGACATCATGCCAATTGTTCTTGTGATACAAGCTCCCTTTTGAACCGTGGAAGTCGTAATAATGTTGTTGCTTAAAGGCTGAGGTCGTTTCGTATGACAACGATGAGTAGTGAATCGAACCCATCGCCCCATTTTTAAAGCGTAAAGTGAGCAATCCATTGTCATCATTTGCAGTGAAGGATTTGCCATCAGGATCAACTGATCCCCGGTCAATGGTCTGGTTGAGTTCGGCCGTCACTGACTCGACTTCACCAAAATACCAATAGGCTAAATAAATCGGATGTGACCCTAAGTTAGCTAAATCACCAGCGCCAACTTTGTCTCGATTCCATCCCCAGCCATAGCCCGGATTCCGCCCGAAATCATGATAATAGCGGATGTTCAAATGATAAGGATCGCCAATATAGTCATTTTCGATGAGCTGTTTCATGTACCGATTATGAGCCATAAATCGGTAGGTAAACGGGATCATTGTTTTGAGTCCCTTTGATTTAGCAAGGGCATGCATCTCGGTGGCTTCCGCTACGCTAGTTGCCATTGGCTTTTCACACAGCACATGCAAACCAGCATTTAAGGCAGCTATTGTTTGTGGATGATGGTTGTCCGTATGAGATGCAACAACAATTGCATCACACACGCCGCTATTAATCATCTCATCAACATCAGTGAAGTGGTTCGGCACATTCCAAAGGGCTGCAAAAGCGGCCGCTTTTACGGGATTCCGGCCGCAAACGGCCGTCACCTTAACCTGAGAATGGGCCTTTAACGCAGGTAGATACATCGCATCTGCCCACCAGCCTGTGTTTATTACACCAACATTTATCATAGTAACCAGTCATCAGATACCAGTGATCAGTAGCCAGTTCTTTAATCACTGGTCACTGGCAACTGGTCGCTTAATTACTTCTCTCTTGCGCCAGTAATTAGATCGGCAATATCTTGCTGGGTTAGCTCACCTTTCTGATACGTTCCCACACTTCGTCCTTGACGAATAATCGTATAACTATCCGAAACTTCGTAGATGTGGTTCACATTATGGGTGATAAAGATAACCGGAAGGCCACGTTCTTTTGCCGCCCGAATGTAGTCGAGCACCTTTCCAGTTTCTTTTACTGAAAGCGCAGAAGTCGGCTCGTCAAGAATTAGGAGCTTCGCACCGAAGTGGATGGCCCGGCCGATAGCGATTGACTGCCGTTCGCCACCAGACATTTTGCCAACTTTCTCTTCGGCTGAGCGAATGTGAATCCCGATGTCTAAAAGCGATTCCTGGCACTGTTTTGCCATTTCTTGGCGACGGAGCCACTTAATCGGTCCGATGTTGGTCACCAATTCACGGCCGAGAAAAAAGTTGCGCCAAATGCTCATCAAAGGGATCAACGCAAGGTCTTGATAACAAGTTTCGATACCCAATGCACGCGCATC
Source organism: Anaerolineae bacterium (assembly GCA_045105475.1). GTDB lineage: Bacteria > Chloroflexota > Anaerolineae > Promineifilales > Promineifilaceae > WTJY01. The sequence goes on along the minus strand of JBGCDP010000297.1, from coordinate 6,253 downwards.
GGCCGGAGAGTTAATCTGCACATTTTCCCCATCGAAAACAATTTCGCCCGAGGTGGGTGTATGCACACCGGTCAAAACTTTGATAAGCGTTGATTTTCCTGCCCCGTTATCCCCCATCAGCGCACGGACTTCTCCTTTGCGCACTTTGAAGTCAACACCACGTAACGCTTCGACCGTACCAAAACGTTTGACGACATTTTTCATTTCAGCGATTATCGGTGCATCAGCAAATAAATCGGCCTGTCTTTCTTGTGCTACTTGTTCCATAATTTTTTTAATGGTCAGTTGTTAGTAATCAGTGGTCAGTGATCAGTTTTGGTCTTGCAAAGATCAATAACTGACAACTAATAACTGATGACTAAAAACTAATAACTTAACTTGTTGACCGTGAACGCAGCCAGTTGTTAAAAATAACTGATGCGATAATGGTTACTCCGACGACGGCCGGGAAATTGTCGGCCGGGATCAAAGGCAAATTCAATAAAATCACCCCTGATCGGAGCACACTAATTAGGAGAACGCCAACCAAAGCTCCCCATACACTGCCATAACCACCCGTTAATAAAGCGCCACCCACAACTGCACCTGCAATAGCGGTTAATTCGATACCGGTTTGCTCAGCCACACGCACACTTTTAAACTGGCTAAACTGCACGATGCCAGCAAAACCTGCCAAGAAACCGCTAATCATAAAGGCATAAACTCGTGCCTTTGCACTACGCACACCTTGAGCGGTTGCCGCCCCATCATTCCCGCCAATCGCAAAAAGATGATTACCAAAGCGCGTGCGAACCAGCAAGATTTGATAGAGCGCAACTAAACCGATCAACCAAGCAGTTGCTGCACGGAAGTTAACTCGATCTCTGCTCTCGGCACCAACAAACCAGGTTTTGACAAAGTCGTTGACAAAGTCAAGTCGGCCGTTAAAAAATTCGTATATAAAAGGCTCGTCAAGCACCTGCAAAAGCTCAGCACCCGCCACAATCCAGACAATACCCCGGTAAATTTGCCGAGTGCCCAACGTGACAATAAATGAAGGGACATTGGTCCAGATCAGGATCAGCCCATTGACAAGTCCCATCAGTGTTGGAATACCCAAGCCCAAAATAATCGCTAAGGTGACATTTCCTTGCCCTACGGCAACAGGCAGTCCCCATGAAGCAAGAGTATTGGTGATAAGCGAATCAGCCCCTACCGACACAGATCCAAACAGATAACCGCTCATCGCAAGCATAGGAGCGATCGAAAGATCAAATTCACCAGCGATCATCAGCAAGGTGACCCCAATAGTGACGATGCCTGATATCGACACGGCAGTGACAATGCCTGAAAGCGTTCGCCAAGAGGCAAAGTTCGGCGTAATGATCAAGAACAGAATGTAAATCGCAATCATTGTGATCAACGGGCCAGCAACTGGCGAGTTTTCAAACAATCGCAATGAGCGTATGCGGAATGAATCGTTATTCATAATCCAGTGGGTCAGTTATCAGTGACCAGTCCGGAGCTCAATGAAATTGAGCTTCGTGCCAGTGATCAGTCAAAATTAACCGATCACTGGCTACTGGTCACTGATTACTTGTTATCTAACGGAATTCGCCAGCCAAAGCTTGAACAACGGTTAGGTTGTCAACTGTCACAAATCCAGGACCGGTTGGGGTAACTGGAAGTGCTGGAACAACACCATGACGCACCATCAGATTCAGAGCTTGAACCGCACCATATCCCTGTAGGAATGGTTGTTGGTCGATGCCGAACTGAGTCACACCACTTGCGATGTTGGCGCTAATCTCTGGACTTAGGTCAAAGGTGCCGTGAACGATATCGTCTTTGGTCAACCCTTCGTTATCCATGAATTGATAGAATGGAATCGCTGAACCAGGGCCCATTGTGATGAAGATGTCTGCATCTGGGTTAGCCGCGAAGTAGTCGCCGATGATGGTAGCTGATTCAGCTGGGTCATCATTGGTTACAAGCTCTTCGTATGCGATACCAGCTTCTGTCATCGCCTGCTCAAAGCCTGCACAACGTTGTGCAACGCCGGTGTGACCAGGAGCATGGTTTACACAGACACCTAATGTGCCGCCGATGGCTGCTAAACGTTGGCCACCTTGGTACCCACCAGCGTACTCATCTTGTCCTAGATAGGTAGCGTAGTCGATGTTGTCTGCACCTGGGCCAGCACCTGAGTTGTAAGCTACAACTGGGATACCAGCTTCAAGGGCTGCATTGATCGGATCTCTGAATACGTCAGCATCGGTAACCGTCAGCATGATCGCATCTGGCTCAGCCGCTACCGCTTGCTCAATCAAAGATGCGGTTTTATCAACATCAAATGAGTCTGGAGCAAGGATTTGAAGATCGATGTTCATGCGTTCTGCAGCGGTAGTTGCACCGTTCTGAACCACACACCAGAAAGCGTCCCATGCACATTCAGCATGCTGAACTGCGATGATTTTCATCGGTGCATCAGCACCAGGGAAATCACCAATGGTGTCGGCCGTGATAAAGCCAGGACCGGTTGCAGTCACAGGACCCGCTGGCAAGATGCCGTAGCGTGCTGCGAGAGACAATGTGGTCACTGCGCCATACCCTTGTAAGAATGGTTGCTGGTCGATACCGAACATCGTTGTGCCGTTTAAGATGTTAGCCGTGATTTCAGGGCTGTTATCAAACGTACCGTGGGTGATGTCGTCAGTTGTTAATCCTTCATTGTTGATGAACTGGTAGAACGGAGTCGCACCGTTTGGTCCCATGGTGATCCAGATGTCTGCATCAGGATTCGCTGCATAGTAGTCGCCTAAAATCGTTGTCGATTCAGAAACGTCATCGTTAATAGCAAGCTCTTCGTATGCGAGGCCCGCTTCGGTCATCGCTTGCTCGAAGCCTGCACAACGAAGTGCCACACCGGTGTGACCAGGAACATGGTTCACACAAACACCTTTGGTTCCACCACTGGCTGACAAACGTTGTCCGCCTAAGTATCCACCAGCGTATTCATCTTGACCCAAGTAGGTCAGGTATCCGATACCGTCTATATTTGGACCAGCGCCTGCGTTATAAGCAACGACTGGAATACCAAGGTCAAGCGCAGCTTGGATTGGATCTTTGAAGACGGCCGCGTCAGTCACAGTCAACATGATTGCGTCTGGTTGGGCAGCGACAGCTTGTTCGATCAAAGATGCGGTTTTATCAACATCAAATGAGTCTGGAGCAAGAACGGTAACGTTCACATTATTGTCCAATGCGCCTTGAGTGATACCGGCCTGAACCGTACACCAGAAGCTGTCCCATGCACATTCAGCATGCTGAACTGCAATGATTTCTAAGGTACGGTTTGGATCATCAACGATGACCGGAACCATGATCTCGACGACTCTCTCGACTTCAACCTCAACGATCTTTTCGACTTCAACTTCTTTAATAACTTCAGTTTCGACTTCGACAGTTACTTCGACTTCGACTTCTTTTTCCACAACAACTTCTTTTTCAACCTCAACCGTGACTTGAACTTCTTTTTCAACTTCAACGATTTGGGGTTGGCAGGCAACGGCGGCAAAAGCCAAAACCAGAAGCCCTACGATTAATTTTAAATTTTTACTCTTTTTCATTCGTTCTAATCCTCCGAATATGTTCGGGATGGGTTTCACAAACCCTCTCTTCTTTTACAATCTGAATATAAGATTCAGGCCACATGCATAAGACTCAGAATTTGATTCAATCTAGTTTCGGATTCACCTCCATTCATTTTTAGGTGGTTAGTGGGTTAATTTCTTCTTAAGAGATTGACGTTTAATTAATTTAATCAAAAAGCCAATCAAGGAATATAAAATTAGGTTTTGCTCAACCAAGTATTACTTATGACCGCGATGATTAAGATGAAACCGATTGTGGCTTGAAAAAGTTGAATATCAACACCAGCAAGGATCAGCCCTTGTTCAACCATCTGTAGTAGTAGAATCCCGATAGCAGCGCCGATGATCGTGCCATAACCGCCCTGCAGCCAAATACCACCGATCACGCATGCAGCCACAGCGATTAATTCCCATCCATTACCACGTAGGGGATCAATAGCCGGCCGTGATGTAAATTGAACCACGCCAGCAAAGCCAGCCAGAACGGCTGTCACAATAAAGTTAGTGATAATGACACGGCCGGTGTTGACACCTTGTGCTTTGGCTGCCAGCCGGTTACCACCCGTTGCGTATACCCAGCTTCCATATCGAGTGAAGCGCATGACGAGTACAACCACAACTGTTAGCAAAACAAACCAAAGGATTGCAGCTCTGGCGCCCCCGGCCGGTTGGGACAACCGATTAAGCCATTCGATATCACCGTTTAGTAAATTAAACAACCAAGGTGCTTCACCCGTATAGCGAACAACATCAGCATTACCAGATGTCTTTGCAAGCTCAGAGTTGCCCATTGCCCGGGCGATACCACGGAAGGCAAGCATTGTTCCTAAAGTTGCGATAAATGAAGGAATACCAGATCGAACAACGATAAGCCCGTTGATCAAGCCTAGAATGGCAGCAACCACCAGCGCAATAATGAGGGCTAAACCGCTAAGTCCGGCCGGAATCACTTGTGAGCCGCCGATAATAAAGCCGTGCTCCATTAAGATTGCAAATACATAAGCCGCAACCGCTAACGTTGACCCTACTGACAAATCAAATTCACCAGAAATCATCAGCATCGCCACGCCTAAAACAAATATCCCTTTGACACTAGCAAGAGTTATGATATTTGTAAGCGACAATAGGCTAAGAAAATTGTCGGCTGTGGCACTAAAGACGATAAAAAGAAGGACAAAGCTGATAAATACAACAACTTCTGAGTAATCAGCTAGGCGGGCTTTGAGTTTTCGTAAACCATCTGAGGATGATAATGCTGCCAAAATATTTTTCCTCTCTAATTTTCTTTTTTCAAGTTAAGTAGGTCTATTTAAATTATTTAAACCACACTTCTAATTTATGATTTAAGGCTATCGTTGGTTTTCTTTGTGCAAAGTGATCATTTTTTACGGTGTGAATCTGGGCAAATATATCTACACATTGCATAGTTGTCAACAATTTCGTTAATTTTTGCTTTTTCCGCTTTTTGTTGCATAATACTCAACAAAATAACCAATCTAGACTTCTTTTAACCATAAATGAGCATCATTAAATCTTTATCACGTGGGCTAACCGTTATCGAGCTCCTTGGAAAATCAGGTAAAAGCTTAGGCGTCACCGAAATATCAAAAGAATTAGGCGTAGATAAAAGCAGTGCGACGCGTCTGATTCAAACACTGGTTGAACATGAGTTTGCGGTTAAAGACCCTGAGTCTCGCCGTTTCTTGTTAGGACCCAAAGTTCAGTCACTGGCAAATTTTTCAGCCAAAAGTTTGCCTCTTAAAACAATTTCGTTGCCCTTGCTTCAACGATTAATGGAACAAACTGGGGAGAACTCTCATGTGGCGGTTTACTCACAAGATAGATGTTTGGTTGTGGCCGATATTGAATCAGCGGCTCAACTACGTGTTGTAAGTGGAGAAGGCAGGCTTATTCCTAATCACTGTACAGCGATTGGGAAGTGCATTATCGCTTTTGCAGACCACCCAATGCCTAAAGACTTAGTCGCTCACACGCCACGCACCATCACCTCACGCGATCAGCTAAAACTCCATTTAGAACAGATTCGTGATCGAGGCTATGCGCTTGATGATGAGGAACATGAGTTTGGGGTTCGCTGTATGGCGGCTCCGATTTATGGCGAGGCCGGAAAAGTGATTGCTTCAATCGGCATTTCCGGCCCCACGGTTCGGGTTACTTTGGGCAGAGTTCCTGAATTATCAAAAATTGTGATGCAGGCGGCTCAAGAGCTTTCAAGTTTGCTAAAAAACTACGACATTAGCTAATCCCCAGGTACAAGTTCAGGGTTAATCACAATTTCATCAACAATTTCCCGTTGACCTGCAATAAATTCTTCGGTTAATCGGCGAGCAACATCATCGGTGTGTTGCACTGGTGGTGACTTCATGAAGTATGATGCGGGTGCTTCTAACGGCCCCGCAATGCCTCGATCTAGGCCGATTTTGGCGCAACGCACAGCGTCGATTATGACCCCGGCCGAATTTGGGGAGTCCCACACCTCAAGCTTCATGTCAATGTGCAAAGGTACATCACCAAACGCTCGCCCCTCCATTTTGATATGGCACCATTTACGATCTGTCAGCCACGGAACATAGTCGCTCGGCCCCACATGCACATTCTCC
>JBGCDP010000296.1:0-25430 GCA_045105475.1 Anaerolineae bacterium | reverse complement strand
CTTAGTGATGCTTGAGCAGAAGCGAGTTGTGCTTCGGCCAATGCAATCTCATCTGGATCAGGCTCCCATTCGGTTAAATCTGCTAGATTTTCCTGAGCTGTTTCAAGATTCAGCTGAGCCTGAGCCACATTGATGTCGGCCGCCGTCATATCGCCCACTTCTGTCATGGCAGCCACTTTGGCTTCGGCCGATTTCAGGTTCAACTCAGCAACGGCAACCGCCTGTTGCGCATCAGCATCATCAAGTCGAGCCAAAATTTCTCCTGCCTCTACTTTTGAACCGACAGCAACAGGCACTTCAATCAAAGCCCCACCACTGATAAAAGACAAGCTAATCACTTCGGCCGGAATCACCGTGCCGGCTCCTGAGGCTGATATCAAAATATCACCACGACGAACCACAGAGGTTTGCAGCTCCGGCTCATTCGACTCAGCTTCAGCCGCAAATAATAGACCGCTCGACCAACCATACCAGCCGCCAGCTCCAACAAGGGCAAGAATGGCGATCACCCAAAACGTTCGATTTCGTCCCATACGAATCTTCTCCAATCAATCCAGATTTTCTAAAAGTGTGTGTAAAAAATGTTTATGCAGCATCCTGATTTTCTTTGGCAAGGGGGTAGTGTTCAATCAACAGTCGCGATTGTACTGAGTAGATGTTAGGGAAATATGAAGGGTGTGTTCAGAAAAGTAGGTTCCTTTTACAGCAGGCTCAACAGATCACTTCCAATCTCTTTATAATTTATCTTTCATGCTGAACAATTTCCAGAGCTTGGACCAATGTTGCTTCAGGCATATCAAAAAGATTGGCTAATTGAGCGGCTAGGTCTTCTTCGACTGGAATCTCTTCCCGCAATGCTAGGCCTCCCTCAGGATCGGCCGTAAATGCCTCGAACAGTAAATCGTCCGGCCGGGTACTGAATCGAATCATCTTTTCATCAACAATCTTATTAATGACAACAGCAGCGTTGAAGTTACCTTCCGGCCGATAATCTTCGGCCGTGGCTCGCTTGTACTCTTCAACCGAAACAGGTTGGTCTATAAGCGTGAAAATATACGGCTTTGGATGACGAGAACGGGTAATTTCATAATTTCCACCCTCTAGTGGAGTAGCGTGATAGTCGAGATACTTCCCCTTAATATCAGATGCTTTTTCTGAGTGGAGCGGGATCATACATTCCAGAGGATACCCAGCATCAAACAGCCACTTCTCTCCGTCTAACAAAATCACAATCGCCGTATGGCATCCAATTGACTCAACCATGTTATTAATCGTGAGATAGCAGTCGAATCCTAAAAGTTGAAGCATTGAAAAAAGTGCGAGGTTTGTTTCGAAACAGGTCCCACCGGTCTTGTCAGCCAAAGCCAAAGTCCAAAATTCATCCGGCCAGCGTGGGCATTGGTCCACATCGCCAGATGGAGCTGTGCGCTCCACCCTTCGAACATTGCGTGTGGCACTCTCCCATGGGACATTTCGAGTATAGGCAACTAAAAACTGATTGAGGAAATCTACGGAATGAACCGGCTGAGGGAGATCTAAGTGGTTCAAGATTTTTTGACACAATTCACTAGAAATCATTTTTACTCCGATACTCCGACAATGCGGAGTCAAACTCCATTTCAACGAGCAATCTATCGACTACGATACTGGCATCATTTAGTTAGCTCGATTCGTTTTGTGGTGTAACACCTATGTAACACACACAACGATAAGATCGAGCACATTGTTATCAGAATCGTCATTTAAAACAAGGATTTCAAGACATGAACCAACAACAACCATCAAGCGCATTTGTATTCGCTGCCTGGGCAGCCTTAATCACCGGAATGATCACATTCTTAGTCGGATTATGGAATGCAGAAATGCTTTTAAGCGAAAAAGGATTTTATTTCACCGTACTGATGTTCGGCTTATTTGGAGCAATATCGGTTCAAAAAAGTGTCCGCGACCAGTTAGAAGATATCCCTGTTACCACAATTTATTATGGGTTAAGCTGGGTTGCGACGTTAATGCCGGTTCTGTTGCTTACGATTGGCTTGTGGAATGCAGATCTACTCCTCAGTGAAAAAGGGTTTTATGGGATCTCTTTTATCCTAAGCATGTTTGCAGCCGTCGTTGTGCAGAAAAATACGCGTGATGCTCAACTAAGTAGCGGAGAGACGACATCACCCGCTTCGGAATCTGGTCCAATGCGAGCGATGTCATCAGTAAAAGGGATGCTTAAACCAGACTTTAGTGAGTAGCCAACGGCAAATAGAGTTGAATCAATTCATCAACAACGAGTGTCGTCTGATTCTCTCCTTGTCGGCCGGAGATTGGGCGACTTAACTCTTGTGCCATGACACTAAAGGTTAGATTTTCAACCGTTGTGGCCGCAGTTGGCTGACCAAACCAAGTCACTATTTTTGAGGAGCCTACAGCGACATCCCCAACATCTAATGTCACAATGCCCCCCGATTCAGAGCCACCAGAACTGTGCACCATTCCGGCCGGAAGGTTGTTTTGCACCATCACATTGGTTAAATCATTCGTCCCTAAATTAGTTACCGTCAAATGATAGGTGATCACCCCACCCGTCTGAGCCAACGACGACGCTGTCAGTTCAACCTTTGCCCCAAATTGCGACACAACTTGATAGACCACCCCACCATAATCGACCAAATACAATTCATCGTCGCTTCCCTCACCAAATGAGCTGATGTTTTGACTTGTACGATCATGCTCAGTCACAGCAAAATCATCATCTTTCTCGATTGACCATAATCGGCCGCTGGCAAAGTCGCCGTAGAAATAGTGGCCCTGCATGTCTGGAAAAGATTCCCCTCGATAAACATAGCCACCCGTGATCGATGTACCGATTGAACGGCCGTAATCGGCAACGGGATCAATCCGTTCGTTGTCTGGCAGTGTGCAGTTGGCAGGGCCATAAATTGAATTTCCTTCGTGGCAGTTCCAACCGTAATTGAGTAATCCGGGGGCATTAAACGCCTCAAAGTTCATTTCTTCAAACGCATTTTGCCCAACATCTCCAGCCCACATATCACCCGTTGAGCTATCAAAACTAAAACGCCAAGGGTTCCGCCAGCCGTATGACCAAATCTCAGCACACCAGCCATCTTCCCCATTGGCTCGCGGGTTGTCAGCCGGAATATGGTAGTTTCGCACCCGGCCGCACCCATTGTCGGCCGGTAGTCCTTCACCGTGTACATTAATCCGAACCATTTTACCCAGCAACGTATTCTTGCTTTGAGCACGATTGTTCGGATCACCCCCACTGCCACCGTCCCCCATCCCGATCACGAGTTGCCCGTCAGGGTCAAATGCCAACCAGCCGCCGTTGTGATTGCGGAAATCCTGCTCGATCTCCAGAATCGTCTCACCTGAATCGCTGTCTGCCACGTCAGGATCGGCCGACACACTGTACCGCTTAATGATCGTGTCCCCTTTGGTATCAGCCCGGTTGTCTGAATAGTTAATATAGAAGAAGCCATTTGTAGCGTAGTCAGGGTCAAAGGCTAACCCTAAAAGTCCCCGTTCACTTTCAAGTGAAACCTGATTTTCCAAATTTAAAAATGGCTCAGCCATCACAACCCCATCTTTGATGATTTTGATCATGCCCGTTTTTTCTAAGACGAAAAGTCGATCGTCCGTAGAAATACTGGTCGATGTCACGGCCGTTGCCTGATTAAATCCTCCGGTGAGAAGCCGCAAACTCACTTTTGGAGCCGCATTTGAGCTAGCCAGTGACGAATCGGCCGAATGCATGAGCCACAAAGCGCCGAATAAAAACAGTGGAATAAAAGCAAACTTTATAAATTTCATAATTTCCTCTTGGTTGTGGAATCGAATCAAAATGGTCGATTCAATCAACAGTTGCTCCCTAAAACGAAAGATTATGGCACAAACTGAATACAAGCGTTAAACAAATTAAGCCCTCGCTAAACGATTAAGCACCTGAGTGTATGCCCATTGCAATTTGAGTCGTAGCAGTTATACGGCCGATGTTTAACACTAATCCCATTATCTTGTTTTGACACAGTCACATGCAATTTTTGGAGAATCCCATGCAAAAACTCAAAAACCCTGGCGGGCTCATTTTGTTCTCGATTTTTATCGGCTGGCTAGTCAACCTGCTCTTTGTAGGCAAACGGATTGGCATATCTTTAACCATTTTCATCACGATATTTTCAGTCGGTTTTTGGATGCTGAGTCAGCTCGAAACCCGGCCGCTTAAGAAAGAAAATCTTTGGCTATTAATTCCACTCTTTTTCTCCTCAGTCATGGTAATGGTCCGCGCCAATAGCGTTCTCACATTCTTAAACGTATCGATGTCTCTGTTTTGTTTTGCACTTTTAGGCATATTTGTCACCACCGGAAAATCGGTCAATCTGGGGCTTATCGGCTTTACCACTCTGCCATTTCGAGCCGCCGGGAGCATGTTGATCAGGCCATGGCCCATTGTGCGTGACAATATCAAAGTTGATACCCAAGCGATCCACCTATCTAGCCGTGGCACCATTTACCCCGTTTTACGAGGAACAGCATTTGCGATTCCGGTTTTGCTAGTTTTCTTAGGTCTATTGGTCTCGGCTGATGCGGTGTTTGCACAAACGATTTCCAAAATATTTAGCCTCGAAATCAATCTGGGTATCGCAAGATTTCTTTGGCAAGGTACGCTGATCCTCACATTCGGCTGGATAGCGGCCGGGTATTCCGCCTATGCGCTCCGCAGCCCAAATCCAGAAACCGAAGAAGCAGATGGCATTCCCACGCCTATTCTTGAACGAATTTTAGGCAAAATTCGGGATAACTTGCCGCTTGGCACCATAGAATCCCTAACGATTTTGGCCCTCATCGACCTACTTTTTGGCTCATTCGTCATCATTCAATTTACCTACCTATTTGGTGGCAACCGGTTTATTAACTTAGATGGCATCTCATATGCTGAATATGCTCGCCGTGGCTTTTTTGAGCTAATCACTGTGGCGCTTCTGACCCTGCTCTTAATTCAACTGATGAACTGGTTTACGGTCAAAAAGCATTTCAGAGACAAATTTCTATTTAACACATTTGCTTCACTCATTATCGGATTTGTAATCGTCATGCTCGTTTCAGCCTTTCAACGTCTGTCACTTTACGAATGGACTTATGGCTACACGCAGCTACGTATCTTTGTTCATACCTTCATGGTTTGGATGGCAATAGCACTGATCTGGTATGTCATAACTCTATGGAAACGGCCGGATCGCTTCGCCATTGGCGCCCTACTCTGTCTATTTGGATTTGTAATTACGTTAAATCTACTGAACCCAGATGCGCTGATCGTGCGTAAAAATCTGGAACGTTATCAAACAATCGGCCACCTTGACCTTGGATATCTTACCCAGCTTTCGGCGGATGCTGTGCCTGAACTTATCTCACTTGCGGCCGAAATCGAAAACGATACAGACATCAGCAATGGGGATGATTGCAACGGTCATGATTGGGCTTCAAGAAATAGTTCACGTGCAGAAAGTAGAATTGATGATCCCAACAGAGGAAATTGTATTGAAGCGCGCCACCCGGATCTCTTAACTGACAATTTGCTCAAAAGACAATCAAACTACCAAACAGACCCCAGCTGGTCAGCATGGCAATCGTTTCATTTTGCCCACTCCCGAGCCATGCTTCAGCTTGAAACCAACTCATAGCAAAATTCCCCCTGTTTGATTTACCTTATACTGGCTGAATGTGACATGCAGGTTCACCAAAATAAAATGGGGTTCGATTCAGTCAAAATCATTTTAACCGGCTCAGCAAGCCACTTATTGCAGAATCAGCCCCCATTTCCTATAAGCTTGGAATTAGAGAACACATCTATATGAGAAAGAATCCGTATAATACGGTAGTCAGATTTCTAGAAATAACTGACAATCAAGGGATTCAAATCGTGCGGCGGTCCTTTGGACTTAAATGCACATCACAAGGTTGCTGCTACAACAATCTTTCTAACTATTTCAAGATGGCGACCGCCATCACACAAACTCTATGTCTAATATTATTTGGTGGGTTGGTGGATTTATTTTTGTCCTAACCCCAATTGTTATCGTACACGAATTAGGTCACTTTATTGCTGCGAAAATGAGCGGCATCAAGGTATTGCAATTTGGCATCGGCTTTCCCCCAGTCGCGAAAACGCTGTTTACCCGTAACGGGACAGAATATGTCATCGGCTGGATTCCACTGGGTGGTTTTGTACGCCCCGCTGGAGAAGACGACCCAAATGTTGAAGGTGGCTTAGCTGCCAGCTCGAAACGAGCCAGACTCACCACGCTGGCGGCCGGTAGCATCTTCAACCTAATTTTTGCCTTTTTCATCTTCACGCTGCTCTTTACACTTCCACGCCCTGTTATGCAGATTCTTGTGGACGAGGTTGCTCCTAACTCACCAGCAGCTGTTTCTGGTTTAGAAACAGGTGACATTTTAGTCGAAGTAAACGACCAAACAGTTGGCGAAAATTACGGTGCAATTATCGAAGAGATTCGTAGTTCGGCCGGTAGTGAAGTCTCTATTCTTGTGAACCGAGATGGATCCGAGCAAATGATCACCACAACCCCTCGCCTCCCTGATGAAACCCCTGAGGGTGAAGGGTCGTTAGGTATCCGCATGGGACAAAGCGAAACGGGCGCAACGACCCGTGTCGGCGTGATTGAAGCGGCCGGTTTGTCAGCTTTTACAATTTATGACTTTATGCGTGAAATGGTCACACTACCAGCCCGCTACTTTAGGAATCAAATTGCTCCTGGTGAAGCCCGCATGGTTAGCGTGGTCGGCATCAGTCAAATCGCAGGTGAAGCAGCCCGTACGTCTGTTGAAGAAAATCGAGCCCAAGATATTTTGTGGGTCATGGGCATCATCAGTATCGCTTTAGGCGTTACCAACTTATTGCCGCTCCCAGCCCTAGACGGCGGCCGGATATTGTTTGTCCTCATCGAAGCGATTCGCGGCCGGCGAATTGAGCCGGAACGTGAAGGGTTTGTACACGCCATTGGCATGATGCTTCTATTAGGGCTGATGGTTGTGCTAGTTGTGCAGGACATTGTTAACCCGATCGTACTGCCTGGATAAGCGTTCTCAACCCTCTTAATCTATAAAATCCGCTAGCTAAAATGCTAGGCAGATTGAAATACCGTACAATTCACAGTTGTCCTGAAAATTTAGGACAACTGTGAATTTTTGTTTAAAGCTGAAAAGCTTTTAGAAATAGTTTAAATAACGACACATACAAAGGATCCTTGTGATCCTATAAATATCATGGAACTTGATCCAGAAAACGACAACTTAGATAACTTAGAGGATGCAAAAGCACCCGATTACGCTCAGATCATTAGCGATCTTTTTGAACCTGAAAAAGAAATCCCGGTATCAGCCTATTACTATCTTTCAGACCTGCCACCAGAGCATCTGACACGATTAAAGAATGACTGGCTGAATCTTGAAGAGCGGAGACGTGGCACGATAGCACGCAACTTAGCCGATATCGCTGAAAGTAATTTTGCGGTTGATTTCAGCCCAATTGCGGCCGATTTTCTAAAAGATCCGAGTGATGATGTCCGCTTAGCCGCCCTCGACATGCTGTGGGACACTGACAAAATCTCACTGATTGATCCAATTATCACTCTGATGAAAAAGGATAAAGCGATCAGCGTGCGCGCGTCGGCAGCAGCATCATTGGGCCATTATTTGCTTATGGCCCAATGGGGAGAGATTGGTCTCGAAGTTGAAGAACCGATCGCTCAAGCACTCATCGCACAAATCACTAACCTCATGACCCCGATTCCAGTTCGACGGGCTGCACTGGAATCAGTTGCCAGCGCTCCCCTACCTGAAGTACAAACCTATATTCGGGACGCATATGAAAGCGGTGTGCCTGAAATGGAATTGAGCGCGATTTTCGCGATGGGGCGTTCGGCCGATGCCATTTGGACCCCGATCATTCAAAATGAGCTTGAAAACAGCGAAACTGAAGTTCGCGCCGAGGCGGCTAAAGCGGCCGGAATTATCGGCGATAGTTCATTTGCTGAAGCATTGGCTGAAATGGCCCGCTATGATGATGACCTAGAAGTTCAGATTGCGGCCGTACATGCGCTAGGTCTGATCGGGAATGAAATAGCGACAAACACCCTTTCAGAAATGGCTGAAGAAGCTGAAGATGATGCCTTGATCGATGCGATTGAAGAATCGCTTGAAGACATGGCGATGATCGGCCTTGATCTCGATCTCTCGATTATTGATTGGGACGGCCAAGAAGATGACGCAGAAGGTGAGGACGATCTACCTCTTTAATGTTGATGGGTTGCGTTTAAAACACAGGTTGAGAAGCAGCATCCTGCTTTTCAGCCTAACCATTTTCGCATTCCTTCAATTTCTTCAACCAAAGCCAGTAGCAGCACAAGATGACATTCTTTGCCCTGACTTTACGGCCGCAGACCAGCAGCAAATCTACGACAAAGTTGATTTTGGTGAGTCGATTATCTTTCATTTTTGTTGGCACAATATGCCTGAAATCGAAAAGGCATCGATTGAAATCGAGATTGAAAACTTTGATGAGCCACGCAAAGGGGAAGCGATTGCCCCCACCGATGCTGGTGCAGGCGATCTAATCAATCTCAACCACGAACTTAATCTCGCACAAACTCTCATCCTTCCGTTTTCAAACATTCGCTATACGTGGACCCTCCACTATAAAACGGGTGAAACCGAAGCATTCCCAACCCAATCAATCGAATACACCGATAATCGCGTCGAGTGGCAAACATTTACGTTGGGCAACGACACGAGTGAATCTATTCAGGTTCACAGTGAGACCCAACATCGGGCCATTGCCGAAATTGCGTTAAGCACAATCAATCGGCTACTTCCTGAAATAAAAGAGGTCATCCTTACTGATAATAGTTTGGCCAATCAAGATATCGATGTGTATCTATACCCTGACAATGAGACCTTTCAATCTGCGCTACGCTTAACCGGGCTAGATTGGGTGGCTGGCAAAGCCTCACCGGAAATCGGCGTGATAATGGTCCCGATCACAAGTGGCATGGATGAAACTTTGGCGCAAACCAATCTTGAGCAACGACTACCCCATGAGCTATCACATTTGCTTGTGTACCGTGCAACCGGAGATGGTTATCACAATTTACCCAGTTGGTTTGATGAAGGGCTGGCTGCATCATTTGAGGTGGTCCCTAATCCGAACTATGCCGCTTCGTTGCAAAATGTGACGGATGCAACCCAATTGATCCCCTTTAGTGAGATGTGCATTAACCTGCCAGTCCAGCCAACAGAGATGGCTTTGCGTGGGTATGCGCAAAGCTATGCGCTGGTTCAATATATTTTCAAAACTTATGGGACAGAAGGCATTCAACAGATTATTGGCGCAGCGGCGGCCGGAAGCGAATGCAACGATGTGGTTGCTGCAGGGCTGAATGACGTTACCCAAGATCAATTAATTCAAAATTGGCTAACCACCATCCAACCGGATCTGATCCAATTCGACTCCCCTATTTTTGCAGGAATCATTATTATCCTCGCCATGTTTCTCTTGATGTCTATCATTCTATGGAAACGCACGTATGGAACGCGCACGTTCTCTGAATTTAATGGCTAACACAACGGCTAAACTTATGAAAAAAGTAACAATTATCGGTGGCGGGCTCGCCGGAACTGAAGCAGCATGGCAAGTGGCTCAACTGGGCGTTGAAGTTGACTTATATGAAATGCGGCCGGAACGTAAAACCGAAGCACATGTCACTGACCACCTCTCTGAATTAGTGTGCAGCAACTCGTTAGGGTCGATGATTATTCATAAAGCGCCAGGGCTTCTCAAAGCAGAAATGCGTGGGTTAGGCTCGCTTATCATTGAGTGTGCGACCCAGACATCAGTCCCGGCCGGTTCCTCGTTAGCTGTTGATCGTGATCTTTTTGCACAAGCCGTTACAGCTAAGATTGAATCTCACCCCAAAATCAACCTCATTCGCAAAGAGATGAGCACCATTCCAGATGGCCCTTGCATCATCGCGACCGGTCCGTTGACATCTCCAGATTTAGCGGCCGATATCGGGCGATTGACCGGCAGTGAGTACCTCTACTTTTATGATGCGCTTTCTCCCATCGTCATGCACGATTCAGTCGACATGAATACCGCTTTTCGTAAATCTCGCTATGACGAGGGTGAACAAGACGACGGCGACTACATTAACTGCCCCATGACTGAAGAAGAGTATGATCGCTTCTATCAAGGCCTAATCGAAGCGGACACGATTCAGCTACGCAGCTTTGAGCAGGAAGACGCCAAGTTCTTTGAAGGATGCATGCCGGTTGAAGAGATCGCCAAACGCGGCCGGGACTCGCTTCGTTTTGGTCCAATGCGGCCGGTGGGGCTAATCGATCCACGAACGGGGAAACGGCCGTTCGCGGTGGTTCAGCTCCGCCAAGACAATGTCGCAGGCACGCTGTTTAATCTGGTCGGTTTCCAAACCAATATGAAATGGGGGCAACAGGCTGAAGTACTCAAGCTAATTCCAGGTTTAGAATCGGCCGAATTTGTCCGCTTTGGCCAGATGCACCGAAATACCTACATTAATTCGCCTGAGCTTTTACAACCAACCATGCAGTATCGCGGCCGGGCCGACCTCTTTTTCGCTGGGCAAATTACCGGCGTCGAAGGGTATGCGGGCAATGCAGCCACCGGTATGCTCGCTGGAATCAATGCAGCCCGCATGATTTTGGGTCAGCACCCGTTGATCTTGCCAACCAATACGATGTTAGGTGCATTGGCCCACTATGTCACCCATGCAGACGCAAAAACGTTTCAACCAATGAAGGCTAACTTTGGTCTTTTTACTCCTCCAGAAGGCAAAATGGGGAAAAAAGATCGGTATGTGATTTATGCTGAAAAATCACTAACCGCACTGCGTCGATTCGCACGCAGCAGAAATCTCGCGTGGGACCGTTATGCAGCAGAAGGGGAACCGGCCACATAATTCAGAAAAAACAGCTTCAAACGCTCTGAAACCGCTTTTTACATTATTTTCAACGCAAAAAATGATTATGTAAATTGCTACAAATATGGTAAGTGTCCATTGCAGTGCGTTTTGGAATGTATTATACTTCTCGCTCGCAACTGGGCAGTAATGTGTCCATTTTTAAATAGAGAAAACTTTAAAAAGAGCATAGTGCTCTTTTTTTTTCGGAGAATTGAATCATGACCAAGAGGACTTATCAGCCAAAAATTCGCAGACGTTTACGTGTCCATGGCTTCCGCAAACGGATGGCTACCAGCACTGGACGTTCGGTTCTAAAGAATCGTCGTAAAAAAGGACGTACATCACTGTCTGTTTCAAAGAACAATCACGTTAAAAAAGTGAACTGGAACGGTGCACGTGCAGTAAGCTATCGTGGTGTTCGTGACTCGCAGGGCAAAAACAGAACCAAAGACATGCGTAAAGTTTAATCTTTACGTTTGTTTTGAAAGCCTATACTCCATGAGTTATTTATTGCGGGTGGAAATCGGACGCAAAAATGCCACATTAAGCGCATATGCTCCCCGATAAGAATCGACTAAGACTTGCAACAGATTTTGCGCAATTGCGTAAAATTGGTCAGAAGTTTGTTCATCCACTCGCAATTTTAGTTTGTGGTGCAAACGAACAAGATGCTACGCGATTTGCATTCCCTGCTTCAAGGAAGACGGGCAATGCGGTTAAGCGAAATCGAGCTAGGCGCCTTTTACGGGAAGCGGTTCGGCTTCAGCTAGATTGCTTAGAACCTGGGCGGGATTGTCTTTTAATCGTAAGGGGCAGAACGGCCGAAGCATCTTTTGCAGAAGTCACTACGGCAGTTGATCAACTATTTGATCGTGCAGGCCTTAAAAAATAGTAGCTTTGGTTTTGATTCGTTTTGAGTTAACTAGATGAAGTATATCGCTTTAGCAATTATTCGAGGTTATCGGCGCTTTATATCGCCTTTATTCCCACCCAGCTGTCGGTTTTATCCAACCTGCTCAGCTTATGGTCTTGAAGCGATTGAAACACATGGTTTGCTCAAAGGGGGATGGCTCACCGTACGGCGTGTCGGCCGATGTCACCCATTTACTGAAGGTGGCTACGATCCAGTCCCACCCCACAATCATAACCATTCCTAACCGACTCTAAATTTCAAAGTAGTTGATTCTTTTAGAGCGTATTTGGAGATTCCAGATTTTGAACACCGATTCTTTCCGACGTCAATATAGATCAGGAAAGCCCCATCTCATACTCATCGCAGTCGTAGCGATTTTTTTCCTACAAGCCTGTGGCGTTCAGCAAACAGGCAATTGGCCGACCATTTCCGCAAAAGATTCAAAAGTATATATTGCATACCGGCAAGATGTTATATCGCTTGATGTTGCTGAAAAAGAAGAGGCATGGCGTTTTCAAGGTGAAAGCAGTGTAGAGTTTTATGCACCACCTGAACCTGCACCAGCCGCAGGTGAAGATACGATTTATCTCGCCGACTTCGGCCGTTCTGCAGGTATTTTTGCTGGTGGCGGCTTGATTGTGAGCATGTATGCCCTTCAGGACAATCCAGCAGGAGCACCTCCGACTCCACCAACCTTGTGGATAAGCCCAGAAGATCAAATTTCCGGCCGGATTGTGTCTGGTATGCTGATCGAAGATGACACCATTTATACCGGTACAAGCAATAACCAAATTATTGCCGTCAACCGAAACGATGGCACGATCTTATGGGAAGCTTCAACTGAGAATGCAGTTTGGTCTCCTCCAGCAAGTCTAAATGAAACTATTTTTGTCTCTTCGATTGACCGCAACATCTACGCAATCAATAAATCTGACGGCTCAATCAAATGGACTCACACCTTGAACGGTGCAGGTGCGGGTTCACCCGTCATTAGTGCAGATCAGCAGCGTGTGTACGCTGGGAGCTTTGGTGGTGAGGTAATCGCCTTGAACCCAGAAGACGGCTCTGATATTTGGAAGACCTCAACCACAAATGCAGATTGGGTGTGGGGTGCTCCAGTTGAAATCGGTGATGAACTGATTTACGCAGATGTTGATGGGAATGTTTATGCGGTTGATGCCTTTACAGGTGAAGAAATTTGGAATGCAAAAGTAGTAGGCTCTGTCGTTGGAGATATTCTTGTTTCAGGCGATACGATTTTAGTTGGTGCCGGTGATGAGGAATCATTTAAAGGATCTGTCACCGCTTTCTCTCTTACAGGAGAGGAAATATGGCGAACCGAAACCAGTGCGAACCTTCAATCATCTCCAGTCCTTTTAAATAACAATTCTCAACTTGCAGTAGTATATGGAAGCGCAGAAAACGATATTCCTTTAGGTGTTAATGTGATTGATGTTGCAGATGGTTCGATTTTTTGGACCTGGACTTATTCCGAGATTGAATAAGCCGATATCAATTAGCTTTAGGTCAAAACAATACTAGGTAGAACGAAAATATGTGGCAAACTTTTCTTAACTTTATGCTCAACATCATGGTAGGGCTTTATCAGCTGCTAGGAGGCAACTTTATCCTCGCGCTGGTTTCGTTCACTGTTATTACCCGTGTTTTGATGCTGCCGGTCAATCTACGACAACAGCGATCAAGTATCAAGATGCAGCAGATTCAGCCACAGGTTCAAGCGATCCAGAAAAAGTATAAAAATGACCAGCCAAAAATGATGGAGGAGTTTAATAAAATCGGTTATAACCCGACTGATTCTCTTCTTGGTTGTTTGCCCCTTCTAATTCAAATGCCGATCTTTTTTGCACTGTATCGGGTCATTAACATTATGCTACAGGGAACCCCACTAGCTTTGTTAGACATGAAATTCCGTTTATGGGAAACATTTGACTTAGCGAGCTTGCTCCCTATCGATAATACATTCTTATGGGTTAACTTGGCTCAACCAGACCCTTATTTAATCTTGCCAGTCTTGGTTGCAGGAACGATGTTTATGCAACAGAAGTTGATGGCACCGCCTAGCCAGGCAGCAAACAAAAATGATAAGAAGCAGAGTGCACCAGATGACAATCCGGCCGCACAGATGCAGCAGTCAATGCTCTACACCATGCCATTAATGTTTGGCTTTTTCGCAATGAGCTTTGGCAGTGGCTTGGCAATTTATTTTGTGATTTCTAACCTAATTGGCATTGGCCAAGGGTTTATTGTACGGCGCAACTTGGCTGATGAGCGGGCTCTAGCAGACGTGAAGCGGGAAGAAAGTAAAAAGCTGGCCTCAAAATATGACGCTGATGATGACACAGCTGATTCAACTGATAAAGCAAATGGCACAGGCGAAAGCAAAAAATCTTCCAACAAAGCCAGCACAAATGGTAGCCAAAACCAATCGAAGAAAAAGAAGAAGAAAAAAGGCAAAAAATAAGCGAGGGCCTTTTCAAATTTTATGAATACAAATAAAAGATCTTATGAGTTTACGGGGGAAAGCGCAGACGCAGCGATTCAAATTGGGCTAAGTGAGCTTGGATTGAGTCGTATGGGTGTCAGCGTTGAGGTGCTAGAAGAAGCACAAAGTGCATTTCTAGGCATGGGCGGCCGTGAAGCACGGGTGCGCCTAACGGTTACTGGCTCTGATTTTGAGGCAGAAGAGACTGAAGAGGTAGCTGAAGTTGCCACAGAGGAAGAGGCAGAAAACTCAGTTCCAGCTGATGAAGATGCAGAGTTTGACGAATTCGATGATCTAGACAATTTACCTGATCCTGAATTAATGGATGAGATGGATATGGCAACTGAAATTCTACAAACTTTTGTTGAAGGGCTAGACCTTGATATCGAAGTAGAGTCCCAGTTCTCTGAAGAGGATGATTTGGGCAAACAAGTAATTGAGCTCAATCTAGTGGGTGAAGATGCTTCTCGCATGGTTGGCCCTCGTGGCGAAACGATGGCAAGCCTACAGTACATTGTGCGCTTGATGATTAGCCAGAAGGTTCACCGCCGGGCAAATGTTACGATTGACGTCGATGGGTATCGCAGTTCAAAACGTGATGGCTTAACCAGCCTCGCAGAGCGTATGGCGAAAAAGGTTGTTGATCGCAACCGGCCGGTAACGCTTGAACCGATGAACCCCTACGAACGCCGTTTGGTCCATATCGCTTTGCGTGAGAGCAAAACGGTGACAACGCAGTCGGTTGGTGAAGGATTGCAACGTCGGGTCAGAATATCTCCGGCCGACTAGACTTAAACAAAACCAAAACCAGATAAAAAAGACCAATGTTTCGAAAAATGAAATATTGGTCTTTTTTTTGTTCTAGCGCCTAGTCCAATGGCACTTGCAATGCGTACGAGGTTCGCTTACGTTCGCACACGCCCGTTTCAGTGCCCTGTCATGCATTCCAGAAACATATCGGGGTGACCTCACCTATTTTTATTGGTTGTTCCAACTTTATGCTGTGTCCTTGTGGCGAGCGACAAACGGGAATCTCTAATTAAGAGCACTTAATGACACGGGCAGGCTTCTTGACTCATTTTACATACATGCTAGAATGTATAACATGAAACGCACTGCAGAAGAAGCAGCTAAAACTCGAACTGACCTACTTGATGCAGCCTTAGTTGTTTTTAGCCAGCGGGGCTACTCGGCCGCTCGCTTACAGGATATCGCAGCAGCAGCCGGTGTTACTCGTGGCGCTGTTTACCATCACTTTCAAAATAAAGCGGGGCTTTTCGAGGCCTTAATGGAAGCGGCATCCCAACAGGGGAACAGTATTGTGTCCGATGCAATAAGTGCTGGAGGCAGTTTTCTCGACATCTGTGAACAGATTTTGATTACAAGTTTTGAAATGGTCGCAACGAATAAGAAAGCCCGAGATACGATGAGTATTTATCTGTTTAAAAGTGATTTTTCGGCCGAGCTTCAATCCTTTGCAGAGACGCTAAAGCAGCAGGCTGTACTCTCAGTGCAGGGGGTAGCGGAGTTCGTCAAAATGGGTATCGCCCAAGGCGAGCTGAAGCCCGACCTTGATCCAGAGGTTGTTGCTCGCTCGTTCATCGCTTTTCAAAATGGGGTCATTCAGCTCTGGCTACTTAATCAAGAAGCCTTTGATCTAAAAGAGGGCGCGCGCGACCTTGCTCGCACGTTTTTATACGGAATCGCAAGATAAAAAATTTTTTACCAATTTTACGTACATACAAGCATGTATGAAAAGGAGAATAAAATGAAAAATTCAAAGACAATAAACACCGAGCCAATCACCCCTATTGGCGCACTCGTATACTTTGGTGGATACGGGTTACTAATTTTCATCGGCTTCCATTTTATCTACCCATTCCTACCACAGATAGGCATGAGCCCGGCCGATAGCCTCATTCTGGTTCTGATCATTCCGTTCGTGTTAATGATTATGCCACCTCTAATCATTTATCAGCGGCATGGTGGACGAATGACGTTCATGGCAATTCGCAACTATCTGAGCTTCCCAGCCATTCAACGGTCAGATTTCGCATGGGCATTGCTTATATTCATCGTTGCGATTCTTAGTACTGGGTTGATGTCTGTTTTAACGAAGCAGTTAATTGCGAGCGAAATTATCCCCCTACCAGACAATATACCGCTGATTTTTGATCCCCGAGCTGATTTATTGAATCCAGCTAATTGGCAGACCTTTCTCAATGGCAATATTCGTGGCAACTGGCGTGCGTTGTTCCTCTACTTTGTTATGCTTTTCTTTAACATTGTTGGCGAAGAAATTTTGTGGCGTGGCTACATACTCCCTCGACAAGAAGCACAACACGGCCGCTGGGCATGGCTTATTCACGGATTAATGTGGTGCGGCTTTCACTTTTTCAAATGGTGGGATTTGCTCAATCTGCTACCGATTTGCCTTATTCTGTCCTGGGTTTCTCAAAAGACCGGCCGGAATTGGCCAGCATTCATCGCCCACTACGCTATTAACGGAATCGGTTTTTTGTTAACTTTTGCGCTGGTTGCTGGATGGCTCTAGAAATTTCAAGGCTCCTTATATCGATCCAAAGGAATTTCCGCTGAACTCGTGATCTCAACCATTAAATCAGAATGATAAAGACGCGATACTTCTACGGTTGTCGTTACTGGATACGGTGGTTTGAAATATTTCGTGCGTATATGCCCGGTTGTCATAAACTCGTCGATATTTGTCACATAGTGGGTCAGAGAATAAATATCTTCCATACGTCCACCAAAACACAACAAGATCGACTGGATATTTTCCAGCACCTTTTCTACCTGAAGCTCAATATTTCCCTTGCCAACAATATTGCCTTCTACATCGAGAGGAACCTGCCCTTTCAGGTGAATGATCTTTCCTGATCCCTGCACCACGGCTTGGGAAAATGCACCAAAAGGTTTCCAAACATTATTGGGATTAAAGCTGTTTATTGACATGATTATTGTATTCCGTAGGTTGCTTCATAACGGCCGCTTAAGACGCGCATTGCGTCGGCTGGAATCCCTGTTAGAGCACGGTCATAAAAGCGACCCAATTGTTCAGACGCTAAATTGTCTTCTAACTTGCTCAATAATGGCAGCCCTGTCCTGTTGATAAGACTTGGCACCTGCAATTTTCTCATCCGGAATATCAGGATTGAAGTGCGTCTTGTTCAAACCACACCACAGCGCCAGTTCCAGAACAACTGGGATCAGATCCAACCCCAGACTGGTTGGCGTGTAAATATTCACTTTTTTATTGTCAGGGAGCTTACCTTTTGAGATGATGCCATGCTCTTCCAGTCTGGCTAAGCGATTAGAGAGTATATTGGTTGCAATGCCTTCATCTGAGCCAGCAAACTCCTTAAACGTCCGCTTATTATGAAGCAGAATGTCCCGCATGATCAAAAGTGTCCATTTGTCGCCAATTAATTCGAGAGAGCAATTGATTGGGCAATTTGAGCGAAAAGTCTTCACGATATTATGCTCCGTATAAATAGCATTTTTCTACAAACCCACCTAGTAGATGGTTGATTTCGATGAACTAGTAGTATACAGGCAATATTGCTATAAGTAGAAAGCGGTGGAATGACAAAAGGAGGTGCAAGTTAGCACCTCCGATTTAGCAGATAGATATTTAGTCGACCGTTACTCGTCTATGTCGACCAAGAAAGCGTACCCTTTTGAGCGTTGATAGAGCTGCTAGCTGTTTTCCTCTGCTTCAGCTTTGTCAATCCAGCGGAGCACGTGAGCTAGATAGGGTTCGGGGTTGTCTTCCCAGCTATAGTGTCCAGCCTCAGGAATGATGCCAAATTCGCTATTGGGTAACGCATCGGCGAGGCGGCGAGAATTGCCGATGCCGACGAAGGTGTCCCGTTCACCATGCAGAACAAGCACAGGTGTGTTGATTGTGCCAACAACCTTTGTCAGTTCGGGTACTTCGGTGACGTAGCTTGCCAGAAACCCCATCTGGTTACGAAGTTTGGCAAACGTGGTGGAACTGCGTAGATAATCTTGTAGATGCTCCTTGTTCGGGTTTTTTGTACGTTTGTAGCCGACACCATTGGCTACGCGGGTATAAATACGGCCGCCGATAGCGCCCCCTCCTGATAGGGTTCCAAATCGAGCGATACGCGAGTTTATGTTCAATCGAAACAGGAGTTCCCCTTCGATTTTGCCCACAGCGGCCGCGTCACCGATGATGGCCGAGCGGAAGCGGCCGGGGTTGTCAGCCATAAACCGGAGTCCTAACGGTGTGCCGATATCAGGGCCAACATAGTGCGGTTGTTTGAGGTCGAAATGGTCGAGAATCTTTGAGAGGAAAGCCGCTTGTTGGGAAACAGTTGTCACTGTATTGTCAGCATCTGATCCACCATGATTCGGCAGATCAACGGCGACGACATCGAAGCTGGTACAAAGCCGTTCCCACCAGTTAGTATAGGTAAGAATGCTCTGCGGGTGTGGATTGACCAACAGTAGCTGTGGGGAGTCTGTTCGTCGTGAAGCGGCGTACCGAATTTTCCGGCCGTCGATTGCTGCATACTCTAGATTCATTGCCATTTGCGTGTGATTCATTTCGTTTTCCTGATTGTTCAATATTATTACTTGCATTTCAAAAGCAATAGCACCTTATCATATTGCTTGCATTATGCAATCAAAATCACCATGGTGTTTCGAACACATTATGCAATGTGAGTTTGAAGGCAAATAGGCATTCAAGATAAGCGGCAAAACCATCAAATGGCAACACAACATCGAAACATTAGCTAAGGGCAGTCTCTAGTATGAGGGTCTGTGAGGTATGTATCCAAAACAAAATAATTTTTTGTCAGTGCTCAAAGAATCAAGGGGGATTGTAGGTAATTATTTCAGCTACCTTATCGGCTTTGGTGATTAATCGTGACTGCGCTTTGCAGGCCTCTTGGTCACGAATATGTTTAGCTAGCGGGGTGGCGACAGGAAATACACATGATGCATTGTGTATCAGATAATGGCCAGATTTCGGCAACTATCCCTAACGCCCGCTTCAGTCGCGTCCCGCTAGGGCGTCGGTTACAAGCCCTGTTGGGCAGCAAGCGCCGTCCCATAACAAATCTTCATAATATCTAAATATTTTTTTGCTTAGATAAGAGTACGTATCGTACTAGTCGCCTGCCAAAGCAGGCGTGATAACCAAATCAGACATACGAGCGCGGAGGTCAAGAATGAAACATCTCTACCTTTTCGGATTCCTGATACTCTTGACGGCAGCATGTAGCGGTCAGGCGATCACACCAGAAGCTACCAGTCTACCAACTGCCGTCACCCCCGCCCAAAGCTCCACTCCTGTGCTTAAGGCTGATCCAACTGCGGCCGCTGTTGCTTTAGCAGAAGAAGCCATAACCAACAATGGAGGTAACAACAATAACGGAGCCGCACAACAAGGGCAACAAGGCAGAACAAATTTAGCACCAGTTGGCGAGCAGTTTGGCGTTACGATAGAGGAACTGCAGGCCGCACTTGGATCACGTCCCATCGATTTCGAAGCGGCTGCGGCAACACTAAGTGTTGATGCGAATGCACTGCGCGAGGCGGTGCAGGCTGTGCGGGGCAATAATCAGCCCGCCAATCCCGTTCCGCCTGCTACTGAAGAAGAACAGTCTGATGACTCCGTTGAGACACCTGCTGCAGAAACGGGAACAAGCACATCCGCGGCCACAATCTCGAATACCTTGATACAGTTAAGCGATCCGCTCGATGAGACAGAATATTACTGTATTGATGTCCCCGGTTTTAGGCAATCCATAAATTTGGATGCTGCACTCACCGCCCATACATGTAAACCTAATGCCGATGATGAATTATTTAGTATCAACTACCCACTGCCAGGACAAATCTACATGCCAACGTATGAGCGCTGCATGGAAGCTCGTGCCGTCGACGCAGAAGCGTTCATGATGCTGTTTCTAACAGAGTGTAGCGACTCCCCACTGCAACAGTTTACACGCAATAATGATGGCACCATTCAACTTCAAAGTGATGCTTCGGAAGCACTATGCATTACTATTGCCGATGGAGTTGGCACACCGACTGGTGGCCCAAGCCACCTTTGGCGAGCACTAATGTTGAGACCATGTACCACTCTTTCCGACGAATTGGCACAATGGATATTCCCAGGCCCTACCTTACCCTAATCACCTATTGAGCAAGACAAGTAGATCCTGGACAAAAAATGTCGTGCAACTGGGCGACTCCTGATTGAAGCAATTCATATTCGAAAGCAAGGCAATACATATATGAAACTACAAATGTTTATCCCTCAAAACTATTTGCGGAAGTTAATAATCATAATTCTTATTTTGTTCTTGTTTGTCAGCTTAGGGCTGATTGTTTGGGTAGACGAGGGAGAGGGTGCTGACGTAGCTCCAGAACAAGCGCAAGGCGAAAAACAGGAGCAAGGGCAACAGGACGGCGTAAATTTTGAGCTAGATGAGAGCTTCTTTCTGCCGCTTGTCAGCGTGAACGATGAAGACGGCACAGATGCAACAGCTACCACTGTGCCTGAACCAAGTGCAACAGCAACAAGTACGCCAGAGCCAGCTACCGCTATGCCGACCGCGACTGCCACCCCTGTGCCCGAACCCAGTGCAACAGGAACAAGCACGCCAGAGCCAGCGACTGCTACGCCAACCGCGACTGCCACCCCTGTCACCACAATCTCGAATACCTTGATACAGTTAAGCGATCCGCTCGATGAGCCAGAATATTATTGCATCGATGTCCCCGGTCATGGGCAATCCGTAAATTTGGATAGTGCACTGACCGCCCATACATGCAAACCTAATGCCGATGATGAATTGTTTAGTATCAACTACCCACTGTCAGGACAAATCTACATGCCAGCATATGAGCGCTGCATGGAAGCCCGTGCCGTCGACGCAGAAGCGTTCATGATGCTGTTTCTAACAACGTGTAGCGACTCCCCAATGCAACAGTTTGCACACAATAATGATGGCACCATTCAACTTCAAAGTGGTGATTCGGAAGCACTATGCATTACTGTTGCCGATGGAGTTGGCGCACCGACCGGTGGCCCAAGCCACCTTTGGCGAGAACTAATGTTGAGACCATGCACCACTCTTTCCGACGAATTGGCACAATGGGTATTTCCAGGCCCAACCGTTGAAGAATAACTGTCCGATGACACTGCGGAGACACCCGTTGCAGAAACTGTGGTTGAGAGTGACGCTGCGCAACTCGGTAGCGCTGCGCCATTCGACGAATTCGGCTTATGCCCATGCCAACATCGGTAAATGGCATCTATCAGCGGATGAAAATGGGGGAGAATGACAATCCTAATTTAATGGGCTACGACCATTATTCTGGCGTCATATTTGGCGGAGTACGTCATTACTCCGCCTAGAACCAGGTTGTAAATGGCAGCGCACAAACCCTAAATGAAACGTACATCACGACTGCACTCGTTGATGAGTCAATTGAATGGATTGATACAAGCATACCCGCATTGCCACAGGTCTGTAGTCGATAAACTCACCGAGATTACCTTTGGGCATCTTAAGGTTTCGGAGTCTGTCTAACGCCTGCTTCAACCGCGCGAAGCGTCGGTTGGAAGTTAAGTTAGGCGGTTAGCTCGTAGTCCAATCATGTACTTCCTTCCAACCGGCTTGATTCTATTAAAGAAATTCTGGTTATTTGTTACAAGTCCGAAATTATACTTTAAGCTGAGCGCAAGCAACCTAGAGTAACACACTCTAAATGACATCTGCTTATAGTCTTAGTTGGGGAAAACCATCCCATAATCTATATGATGGTGTAAGTGAATGCCAGCCAATTCAGCGCAGCGATGACTGCCCAAAAAGGGGTAAATATGATGCCAACATTTTTGCCATGTTGTGAAACTCTAGGATGTTTACCAAATGGCAACCAACCCGCTTGATTTGCGTTCACCAACATCATCAATACAGCTACAATGCCAAATACGAGATGTAAAGGATTACGCTCTGCTAATCCTAGTGTTACACCATAAATTGCACCGGCCGCAACCGCTATAAAACCGATGGCGCCTTGCCGTTGCTCAAAAAGCAACAAAAAAAGGTAGTCATTGACGTTGGTTTGCTTTTCTTTCGGGGTAGCACGGATCGCGGCATCAAACATTTCAATTTGCTCGCTTTCGGTTAAGGCACTGGCTTGGCTGGGCATCTTCAACCCAAAAAATGGCAATACCCAATTACTAATCCATCTCGATAGCATAGGAAAAAGCACTTCAATTCCATGAAGTGTAACCGGGATGATGGACAGGATGAGCCCGATACTAGAAAGTAGGGTTAGTGTTTCATTGGTCATAATATATCTCCGTTGTTCAAACATTGGTCATCTACTTGCATTTTGCAAGTGGATTGCTAACTATACACGCTTAATTGCAAAATGCAAGTAGATGACACATAATTAGGATTATGAAAATATCGAAACGCTCATGTTGCCCTGTAAGCTCAGCACTTGATTTTCTTGGGGATAAATGGTCTCTTCTCATTGTGAGAGACATCATCTTTCAGGACAAAATTACATTTAAGGAGTTTCTTGAATCGGATGAGAAAATATCAACCAATATTCTGTCTGACAGGCTTTCTCGACTTGAGGCGCAAGGGATCATCAGTAAGAGTAATCATCCCCTTAATAAAGTTGTGAAGATATACCGTCTCACTCCAAAAGGTCTAGATCTCCTCCCCATACTGTTTGAGTTTATTTTATGGAGTAATGATTATTTGGATATTGCTGACGAGGGGCGTGTTCTTGCAGAGGAGATTCACAAAGATCGTCAGGGGCTCCTTGAAAGTCTGAGAAAAAAACATTTGTGAGGCTCGGCCTAACAACCGCTTTAGCCGCGCTTTGCGTCGGCTACAAGCTTCTGTTATGCGGCTTATAGGAAGAAAGCATTGCAAATTGTCAAGCATTGACGATGACTGCTAAAGAATCTGCACGCATATCAAATTATTGAGCGGTATCCTACGACACTCCTCCAAAAGCTATATGCTTCTCAAATTTAGATGTTTCTGGCCAACCATGTTTCTCTACCACAACTTTCAGTGCCTCTTCGGCCGAATCTGCTGACCACTCATGTATCTCTTTAATGCGGAGTCCATGGGATGTGCTGTCCGCTTCCACTACAAATGCCAACGGGACCTGCCTAATGTAGAAGAACGGAAGATAGCGCAACTTAGCCTTAACCACGAAGTAGAGGCAAATTTGTTTACCATTTATACCCATATGCATGTCATGGCGTTCGACTTTTGCATACCTCAACATATTGCGGAGTGTTTTACGAACAGTGGCAGCGGGAACCGCCTTTTCTTCCCCTGGCTTAGTTCCCCACAAAGGAGCATGCGCAGTCAGGGTACAATCGGCGGTTGTAAAGGCCGCCAATTCATCATCAGATTTAATGTCAATCTTTCCACTAATATATCCAAAGTGTAACGTCCACTGTTGGACGAGGTTGATAAGTTCCGTTTTATGAGATAAATCATTCATATGGGGCCTCTTTAATGGGTGCGTTGATGATAAAACTTTTGATTGTTTTTACCTTATCTTCTTTTTGGGTTGATTGTTTAGACCAAGCCACCCAACGTCTGCTTAGGCGGCTCGATTAATTATAGGAGCGAATGCAAGTGCTATTGGCTCTCTATCTGCCCTTTAATTGTCATTTCGATAAGCTGATGGGCTTATTCCTGTCTTTGACTTAAATAGCTTGCTAAAGTGCTGCGGGTATTCAAATCCCAAATCATAGGCGACTTCGCTTATCGGGTGATTTGTATTGAGCAACAGCGTTTTCGCTTTTTCAATAATGTGGGCATGTATATGGGCCATTGCGCTTTTCCCCGTTTCTAATTTAAGCAAATCACTTAGATACGAGCCTGACATATTGAACGCTTTGCCACACTGCGTGACCGTAGGAAGCCCGTTTTCTTGTAAGGAGTCTGAAGAGAAATGGGCCTTGAGATATTGTTCAAACTGAGTGACGATGTCGCTGTTTAGGTTGGTTCGGGTATAGAATTGACGGTCGTAATAGCGGCCGCAATATTTCATAATCGCCTCTAGATTGACAACAATCAACTCTTGAGAGTGTATATCTATGTTTTGCTGCACCTCTACTTCAATCCGCCCCACCAACTCGTCCAGCATCTGTTTTTCTTTTTCAGAAACGTGCAGCGCTTCATTGGTATCATAGTCGAAAAAAGAGAACTGCTTGATCGTGCGCCCTAAAACTGATTTCCTGATTAAATCGGGGTGAAAAAGAATAGTCCAGCCTGAATCGTCCGATTCCTCAATTGATAATTCAAATGTCGCGACTTGATTGGGAGCCATGAATACAAGCGTCCCCTCTTCAAAATCATACGAATTGCGCCCGTAAGCAATCTTTCCACTAAATCGCCCTTTCATAGAAATCAGGAACAAATCACTGGTTAGGCGTACATTCGCAAAGTCGAAATCGATTAGCGGCCATTTGCGAATGATCGAAATTAGTGGATGTTGGGGCTTTCCTAATCCAAACATTCGATGAACTTCTGAAATTGATTTAATGTGAACAAATTCGGTCATTTTAACTTTCTTGACTGAGTTCTTGGCGGGCAAAAATACCAGCGGAAATTGTGGGTGCATCGACCAGGCATTCGAATGACAAGGCGGTTGTATCGCCAAGCAGTAAGAAAACCTTGTCTACTTTACTAGGGATGTCGTTGGCATCCCATTTTGGGATTGCCATATTCTGTCCCCTCTAAATCGTTTGATAACATAAGATTACTGCAAACTAGTTGTAACGATGTAACCATTTCGCAGAGGTTTGAATACAAATCGCAGAGTTTTAGTGGGGAAGAGATGCCTTGGGGAACTGGGAGAGAATGAGCCGACAGACAATGATTCGTACACACCACGAATTACAAAAAGATTATATCCCCCGTTCAGTTGCTTAAGCTGCGCGGCC